>CAZJGH010000162.1:1158-6157 GCA_964545405.1 uncultured Planctomycetales bacterium | reverse complement strand
GAACCAACACCTGTCACTGCACGTCATGTTGGCGATCGTCTTATGCTCCACTCCCCTGACTCCGTTGTTCGTCGGATTGCAGGAGACCTATCCGCAGACCTCATTCGTTCGCGCCGTACCGGAGAACGGCATCGAGAAGCTGGCTGAGACCGTATGGCTGCGGCTTGCCGAGGAACCGCTGTCGATCGCACGACGTTTCGGCTTTGGCGACGAGGCTCAGCAAGCATTACTGACCTTCACTGATGGTGAAGTGACTGATGACAGTGGTCCGCTGCACCAACGGTTCCCGGCCAGGATCTTCGAACCCGAACCACTCGTGGCCGGCAAGCCGCACGTGGTGTTGGTGGTGATGGAGAGTTTCTCGACTCACCTCCTTCACTATCAAGATGCGCAATTCGACCTACTCGGTCCGGCGCAGAGATATTTCGATCAAGGCGCCTTGTTCGAACGGTTCTTGCCTGCCGACAACATCTCTGCGGGCAGCATCCTCAGCTTGGCCCTGAATATCCCCTACCGGCCTGGCACACGACAGCTTTCGCAATCCGACTTGAAGGACAAGAAGTTCTCCACCAGCATTGCCACCATGTTCGCCGAGCAAGGCTATGAGACCGCCTTCTATTACGGCGGACCGAAGGATTGGCGCGACCTGGATACCTTCCTGCCGCGCCAAGGCTTCGATGAGTTCCGTGGTCAGGAAGACTTCATGACGACTTATGGGTTGCAGGACAACATCGATGGTGGCCCGTGGGGAATCTGGGATGAACATCTGTTCCGCGCCGTCGATGACCGTCTTGCCCAAGCGGAGAAGCCGTTGTTCCTGGTGGTGTTCACTACCACCAATCACCCGCCGCATGGATTGCCAAGTGATCTGGATATCTCATCACTGGAGCCTCCAGCTGAATTGTTGGCGCGCACTGGCGAACTGGATAGCACCCAGAAGATGCAGTTCGCCACCTATCAGTACGCGTGCCACGAACTCGGCAAGTGGCTCGAACGGATGGAAGGCTCTTCGCTACTTGGTCGGACCATCGTCGGTGTAACCGGCGACCACACCGCCAGCATGGGAATCCCCTTCGCTCAGCATGAGACCCTGCTGCAACGAGCCGTTCCATTCCTGCTGCTGATGCCACCAGACATCGGCGATCAGTTCACCATCGACACAGGTCTGGCCGGTTCGCACAAGGACATCCCACCGACGCTATTCCATGCGGCGGGTTTGGCTTCAGCGGGGTATCAGGGTTTCGGAACCAGTCTGCTGGACAACAGTCAGGAACACGTCGGATTCAACGCATCTGGTCTGGTCATTTTCGACGAAGGTGGCTTGTTGATGCGTCCGGATGGCTTCGACAGCATGCGCTGGGAAGGCCCTAGCATGCTCCTGAGACCTTCAGGTGCGTTCCAGGAGGCTGCTGACGCAGCAATCATGTACCGCGCAGGCTTAAGCCTTACTGACTGGTTGGTGTACGAAGATTTGGTCGATTAACTCGGATTAGGGCCAAATTAATCTGTAAGTAAGGTGGCTAAGTCGGCAGGTGGCTCTGCCAGACTTCGCTCATTACTCCGATTCATGAAGACACTCCTTTCATTTGCGCTTATGGCTGTCAGCCTGGTGGTGTTCACCGCCCCGGCATCGGCAGCACCTCAATGAGGCCCTCCTGCAGGCCCTTCCTCCGACGCTGGCCGGCCCCGTGGGGGCACCGGATACGCCGGACCTTCTGACCCTTCGTCACCGTCTTCGCCTTCATCGCCGTCGACTCCGACCACTCCAACTAATCCGGCGACTCCAGGCACTCCCGGGAGTCCTGCTGCACCAGGTGCTGGTCCTACTACCGGCGGGATTCCACTTCCGACCGGGCACGGCAAGACTGCCAAGACCATGTTGGAGCTACTGTGGAACTACCCAGTCCATATGCTGGAGAGCCTCGGTCACGCCAATGGTGATGCGACCGTAGCCAAGTCGGTACGCAAGGCGCTTGATAAGCAAGTCGCCTTCTATGAGATCTCGGATGATGATCGACGTCCGGTGTTGGTGTTGCGCGAATGCACGCGCTGCAACGGCACTGATGACGCTCTGTTGTCACGCGAAGTCAGCAATGACCGCATCCTGATCATGACTCGCTGGTTCAATTGCGTGAAGTTGCCGACCGACGTGCTTGAAAGCGATCACCCGTTCCGCAAGTTGTTCCCTGAGGAGCACCCACCGCACCTGTTCTTGGCACGCTGGGATGGCTCCAATTCTATGGCCTTACGCGGCGACCTGTCGCGGACTGAACTCGCGAATCACATGTTCACCATGCTGAAGGGTGAATATCGCAAGTCCCCACCGAGAGCAGTCAAGGAGATCACCAAGATCATCGCCCAGTACGACGTCGCCGACGAGAAGATCGCACGCCTCTCTGGCGCGGTCGACAAGGAGACCGAGAAGCGTGGCCTCGGCTCACGCAAGCTCAAGAAGATGGTCAAGGAACTTGATAAGGCAAAAGCCGAATTAGAGGCCCTCAAGGCCAAGGAAGCCAAGGTTTCGAAACTTGGCCTCAAGGCCGCGAAGGAGAAGAAGCGCGAGATCGACGCATCTGAGCCGGTCGCGAGCCAATAAGTTTTAACACCTACCAAGCCGTCGCCGGTTACCATCGGCGACGGCTTCCTTCTTTGCTCCGCTCATGTACTTGACCCTACTGCTCGCGCTGTCGATGAATGCTGCACCACCAGGACTGCAGCAGGATGACCCACCTGAGCAGCTTGCCGAATTCCTCAAGGACCCTTATTCGGGAAACGATCCCGACTTGATGCGGCAGGCTGGGATCATCTCGACCGGCAACATGTACTGGGCCGATGGGCATACCACCAAGGACATCCAAGACAACCTCGGCCACGTCAAGATCATCTGGGCCGAGACCGCCCATTTCAAGATCGGCTGCTCCCTCCCTAGCTACGCGATCGACAAGAACAGCAAGCTGGAGAAGTCGAAGTTGCGTGATGAGTTGAAGACCTTGAGCAGCGTCCTCCCCGACATAAAGGTGAAGACCAAACAGCTCGACTCGTGGTTGCGACTGTATCTCTACCTGCAACGCGCTGAAGGTCTGTACTCGGAAACCCAAGAACTGCTTGGCCTGACCGACAAGGACTTTCCGAGCGGCCCAGGTGAACTGGTCGAAGGCCGCTACATGGGAGAAGGCCCGTACTTGGGAATGACCAACAAGTTCACCTTGATGCTGTTCGAGAAGAAGTCCAGCCTTGGGCGTTATCGCAACGGCTTCCTCGGTGCTTCGGGGTCGGCGCCGATACGCTTCATGTACCCGCAGGATGGCTGCCTGTTGTTCGCCGTGGCCCAGGAGACCGACGGAGTCAGTTCCGACACCTCCCTGCACTGCATGTTCATTCAACCTGACTTCCAACCTGCTGCAGGGGTACCGTTTCTACAACCGAGCGCTGCCATCGTGGCTGGTGGTTGGCCTATCTCACTGGAATGCCAGGCAAGTCGATGAGAAGCGCAACTACTTCACCGAGGACCGCTCCTTCGGCGAGGATGACAAGGATGTATGGAATTGGGGGCCACGAGTCAGGGCGCGGGTGAAGCATGAGATTTACCCTGATTTCCTGCAGTTATCGTCCTATCCAGCCCCTGAGACCATGGAATTGACCCAGCACATGATGGCCTGGACACGCGTGGACTTCCTCATGCAGCGTGCCCCTGATGGCTTCAGGACATGGCTGGATGTCATGAGAGACCCTTTCCCACAAGAAGTTACGGTCACTGATGAGCTCTTGCTTCAGCGCCAGATTAAGGCTTTGGATAAGGCGTGGGGCCTGACTCCTGACGAGTTCGACTCGCAGTGGGCTGCCTGGGCAGCAAAGCACTACCCCAAGAAGTAGGTTTTCGGCAATGCCCGGAATACGATTTTTTGTAAAAAATCCGCGGTTTTCAAGCCGATAACGAGTTACACGGCCATCTTGGCTGGTATCCTTGACGTACCTGGTTTTAAACAACCTAATCATGAAAAAGCTTCTCTCATTTGCACTCGTCGCTGCCAGCGTCGCGGTTTTGTCCGTGCCCGCTTCGGCAGCACCTCAATGATGTGGTGGTGCGGCGCCCCGTGGGGGTGCCGGCTACGGTGGACCATCCGATGGAAACGGTCCTGCATCCGGTCCTGCTGCTGGTCCAGCAGCTCCTAGTACACCCGGTGGCCCTGCGGCACCTTCAACGCCTGTGGCTCCTGGAGCCCCTGGCGCTGGCCCAGCATCCGGTGGTGGCGCTCCAATGAAACTTGAGCATGGCAAGACTGCCAAGACACTGCTCAAGATGAAGTGGAACTATCCCGTTCACCAACTAGTTAACTTGGCCGCTTCCTCTGGTAGTGATGGCACTGTCTCCAAGGCAGTACGTCGCGCCCTTGATAAGCAGGTCGCTTTCTACGAAGTAGCCGGCGAAGATCGTCGTCCTTTGTTGGTTCTGCGTGAGTGCCGCCTATGTAACGGCACTGACGATGCTCTGCTGTCGCGTGGCGGTGGCAACGAGCGCACCCTGATCATGACCCGGTGGTTCAACTGCGTGAAGCTTCCTATCGAAGTAGTCGAGGATGACCACCCGTTCGCCAAACTCTTCCCAGAGAAGCACCCACCGCACCTGTTCTTGGCACGTTGGGATGGTTCCGAGCCTCTGGCTCTGCGTGGCGACATGTCCCGCACCGAGCTGACTGGTCACATGTACAAGATGCTGAAGAGCGAGTACAAGAAGCCAGCTGAGAAGACTGTCCGCGAGATCGAGAAGATTATCGCTCAGTACGATGTCGCCGATGAGAAGATCGCGCGCCTCGATATTGCGATCGATGACGAGATCGAGAAGAACGGTCCTGAATCACGCAAGCTCAAGAAGATGATCAAGGAGCTCAAGGCTGCTGAAGCCGACCTTGCTCGTCTGAAGAAGGATGAAGCTAAGCTTTCCGAGCTTGGCCTCAAGAAGCCTAACGAGAAGCCAATCGAGACTGACGGCCCTGTAGCT
>CAZJGH010000162.1:0-1148 GCA_964545405.1 uncultured Planctomycetales bacterium | reverse complement strand
CCCCGCCCGGCCGTGTCGAAAACCCTGGGCTGAAACACATATACAACACCCCGCCGCCGGCCCCCCCGGGCGGCGGCTTTACTATTGACACCATGTTGAAGCACTTTCCGCTGCTACTTCTCGCACTCCTTATGTGCGCATCTCCCCTATCGGCCCAAAAAGGCAAGGACGATAAGGACAAAGAGTATCTCGAGGATCCATATACCGAGAACGACGAGGACGCACTGTTAGAAGCCGGAATCGTCAACACCGGCCGCTTTCATTGGGCTGATGGCCCCCGAACTGGCGACGTCGACGAGAGCCTGGGTGGCGCGAATATCGTTTGGGTAGAGACGAAACACTTTCGCTACGGCTTCGCGCTTCCCGAGTACATCATCGACAAGGGCAGCAAGTCCGAGAAGACCAAGATCAAGGAGGAGCTGAAGCGCCTCGACGAATTCCTACCCAACGTCAAGGTCAAGGCCAAGAAGCTCGATCCCTGGCTGCGCTTGCATATGTACACGATGCGTGCAGAGGATCTTTATGAGAACATCTCGGAGATCATCGGTGTCACCGATGATGACTTCCCGACCGGCCCTGGGCAGATGAAGAATGATCGCTACATGGGCGAAGGTCCCTACTTGGGCATGAAGGGTAAGTTCAACCTCATGTTCACCGAGAAGGAATCCAGCCTCGGGCGCTACCGCAGTGGCTTCTTGGGCAACGAAGGTTCCAAGCCCATTCGCCACATGTTCCCACGCGACGGCGTGCTGCTGTTCGCGGTTGCTGCTGAGAACGAGGGCATGGCCTCCGACACGACGATGCACTGCCTGTTCGTGTATAGCGTCACCATGAACCTGCTCAACGGCTATCGTTATTACCGCCATGCCCTACCGGAATGGATGGTGGTCGGCTTGGCCCATTGGCAGGCTCGTCAGGTCGATGAGAAGCGCAACTACTTCACCATGGACCGCCTCTTCAGCGAGGATGACAAGAACATCTGGAACTGGGGCCCGAAGATCCGTGCGCGGGTCGGACACGATTACTACCCCGATTTCAACAAGGTCGCCAGCTTCGCCGACCCCGAGAACATGAAGTACAGCGAGCACATGATGGCGTGGTCGCGAGTCGATTTCCTGATGTACACCAACCCTGAACGGTTCAAGACC
>CAZJGH010000161.1:3592-6195 GCA_964545405.1 uncultured Planctomycetales bacterium | reverse complement strand
CCTAGCGGATTAGATCGGCGCGCTTTCTTGAAGGCTTCTGGTGTTGCCGCCGCCGCCGCCGGACTTGACACCCAACTAACTGCAAGGGTTGCAGAGGCAATAACTGCCCCAGGCCGCCCATCAGTAGTTTGGCTTCACTTCCAAGAATGTACTGGCTGTACAGAAACTCTATTGAGAACCGCGCAGCCAGCAGTGCAAGAGTTACTGCTGGAGCTTATTTCCCTCGACTATCACGAGACTCTTGCCGCTGCCGCAGGACATCAACTTGAAGCCAACCTGGAGAAGGTGCTCCACGAGCAAGCGGGCAATTTCATCTTGGTGGTTGAAGGTGCGATCCCAACCAAGGATGGTGGGGTCTATTGCAAGGTCGGCGGACAAACAGCGGTAGATTCACTGACTCGTGTCGCCGACAAGGCGGCTGCGATCGTCGCGATTGGTTCGTGCGCGTCCTTCGGCGGTGTCGCCGCCGCCAGCCCGAACCCAACAGGCGCTACTGGCGTGCCAGTAATCTTGGACAGCAAGAAAGTAGTGACCCTTCCAGGCTGTCCACCCAACCCCTACAACCTGCTCGGCACGGTTCTGCGTTTCCTTACCTACGGAGAGCTTCCTGCGCTGGATGCGAAAGGTCGTCCGATGTTCGCCTATGGCCGCACCATTCACGAGCATTGCCCACGACGCCCACACTTCGATGCTGGTCGCTTCGCGAAGGCCTTCGGTGACGAAGGACACCGTGAAGGTCACTGCCTTTATGAGCTCGGGTGCAAAGGTCCGCAAACTTTCGCAAGTTGTTCCACTTCACATTTCTGTGAAGTAATTGGGGCTTGGCCGATCGGAATCGGGCACCCTTGCGTCGGCTGCACCGAAGAAGAAATAGCATTCAAGGTGCCACTCTTCGACACGATTGAGATACCCAACCCGACCTCACCTGCGGCTGCGGCTCCGGTCGACCTCGAGCTTCGTGGAAGAAACGGGGTAAGTCCGCTCTCGACAGGGTTCGCTGGCCTTGTCGGCGGCGTCCTCATCGGCGTTGCACTGATGGCCGCGCGCGACCTCTCGAAGAGAGATAAGGCGGAGGAGGTTTAATCGTGAAGCTTGGCCGACGTGAGTTCTTGAGGAGCGCGATGGCCGTCACCGCGGCGGCGGCAACAGCTTCACCAGCGAAAGCGCTGGCAGCTGCTCAGAAGCAGCAGCGAAATCGCCAAGGCGACACCGAGTGTGTCGGCATGTTGTTCGACTCGACGCGTTGCGTCGGTTGCATGGCGTGCATGACGGCGTGCAAGGCCTCGAACGACTTGCCGCCAGAGCATAGTCGTGAGGGCAAGTTGTACGACGACCCGATGGACTTGTCCGCAACCACGCAAAACGTCATCAAGTCGACTGGCGGCGAGAACCCCATATTCGTGAAGCGTCAGTGCATGCACTGTAAGGAGCCGGCATGTGTTTCGGTATGCATGCTCGGTGCGCTTCACAAGGGCGAAGGCGGAGTGGTTGAATATGACGCATCGCGTTGCGTCGGCTGCCGTTATTGCCAGATCGCATGCGCGTTCAACATCCCCAAGTTCGAGTGGGAGAAGGCTGCACCCAAGATCGTCAAGTGTCAGCTGTGCAGCCATAGGCTGGTAGAAGGCGAACAACCCGCCTGTTGCGAGGCATGCCCGCGCGAAGCGGTGGTCTTCGGCAAACGCGTAGAGTTGCTGCAGGAGGCGCGTGCTCGCATCGCCGAATCTCCAGGCGAGTACATAGATCATGTCTACGGAGAACATGAGGCCGGCGGCACTCAGGTCCTCTATATTTCTCAAGTCCCGTTCACCGAGCTTGGCTTGCCCGATCTTTCCGAGGATGTGGTTCCAGAGCTGTCGGAGACGGTGCAGCATGGAATCTACAAGGGCTTCGCTGCGCCTGTGGTTCTATATGCTGCATTAGCTGGCGTATTGATTCGAAACCGCAGCCATGGTGTATTCCGCAAGGATGGGGAATCACAAGATGGCGAGCAGGAAAGCGCCAAGGGAGGCGATGAATCATGATCGAAACCGCCAAACCACTTGGTGGCCCGATCCTTACCAACAGCTTCAGGCTGATCCTCTTCCTATCGTTGACGGCATTCGCGATCGTCTTTTGGCGATTGATTGCCGGGTTGGGGCCGACTACTGCCCTCAGCGACGGCTACCCGTGGGGGATTTGGATCGCCTTCGATGTCGTGACCGGAACCGCCCTCGCATGCGGTGGATATGCCGTCGCGATCCTGTGCTACGTATTGAATAAAGGTCAGTACCACCCGTTGGTTCGGCCGGCGATTCTTACCAGCGCCCTTGGCTATACCATCGCCGGCGTATCGGTCGTGATTGACGTGGGGCGCTACTGGTTGCTGTACGGAGTCTTCATGCCGTGGCGCTGGAACCTGAATTCAGTCCTGCTCGAAGTCGCCCTTTGCATCACGGCATATATCTTCGTCCTGTGGATCGAGTTCTCGCCGGTGTTCCTTCATCGCTTGGCGGCATCCGGCACCGGTCGCGTGGCCGAATCAGCGCGCAAGGTAAGTAGCTTCCTCGACCGCGGCCACGTGGTCGTTATTGGTGTCGGGATGTTATTGCCGCCCCAGCCCC
>CAZJGH010000161.1:0-3560 GCA_964545405.1 uncultured Planctomycetales bacterium | reverse complement strand
ATCCTCGCTGGGGTCATTGATGTTGGTGGCTGGGCATAAGCTGCACGGCTTCTGGCACACTCCGTGGTTGCCGCTGTTGTTCCTCAGTTCCTGCATGGCCATGGGCTATGCGATCGTTGCCTTCGAGTCACTCCTAGGGAGTGTCTCGTTCCGGCGCCCTGCAGAGACCAAGATGCTGCGGTCGCTTGCGAAAGTGACGATCGGATTGCAGCTGTTCTTCTTGGCACTGCGCTTTGCCGACCTGTCCTACAGCGGCAAGCTCGCTGGCTTCGAGCTCGATAAACATGGCATTCTCTTGATCATCGAGACATTGCTGTTCTTATCACCGATTTTCCTACTGATCCCAGGTAAACCCGCCGGCAATGCTCGCCTGTTCCTAGCAGCGGTGTTGTTGTTACTTGCCGGCGGGCTTTACCGCTTCGACACCTACCTGATCGCTTTCGACCCCGGTTCCCAGTGGAGCTACTTCCCGTCGATAAGCGAGACCATGGTGACCCTGGGTTTCGTGGCCACCGAGGTCGCTATCTACGTCGCCTTAGTCAAACGATTCCCTGTCCTAACCGGCCCTGATTCCAGCGAACCCGCACTTTCAGGAACTTGATAATGAGTGAACGCATTACTGTTGATCCCGTCACCCGCATCGAAGGTCACCTTCGAATTGATGTTGAGGTTGATGATGGCAAGGTCGTGAACTCCTGGTCGTCCGGCCAGATGTGGCGCGGCATCGAAACCATCTTGAAGGGGCGCGACCCTCGCGAGGCTTGGCTGTTCACTCAGCGCATCTGCGGAGTGTGCACCTCGGTCCACGCGATCGCCTCTGTGCGCGCGGTCGAGAACGCGCTGCAACTGCAGATACCGTTGAACGCTCAACTGATCAGGAACCTGATCCTGATCGCCCACTCGTTGCATGACCACATCGTTCACTTCTACCACCTTTCCGCCTTGGATTGGGTCGACGTCGTCTCATGCCTCGATGCCGATCCGAAGAAGGCTGCGGCGGTCGGCGAGAGCATCTCGAGCTGGCCCGGCAATAGCCACAACACCCTCAAGGCGGCGCAGGACAAGATCGCGTCCTTCGTGAAGCAAGGTCGCCTTGGAATATTCGAGAACGGGTACTGGGGCCACTCGGCGATGCGCCTGTCTCCGGAAGTGAACCTTTTGGCTGTCGCTCACTATCTTGAGGCGCTCGAGTATCAACGTCGTGCCAATCAAGCCGTGGCGATCCTTGGTGGCAAGACCCCGAACCTTCAGAACTTGGCAGTGGGGGGCGTGGCGAACGCCATCAACCTCGACAACCAAGCGACCTTGAACATGGAGAAGCTGAATAGGGTCCGCCAACTTATCCGGGAAGTGCGCGAGTTCATCCTTCAGGTCTATGTTCCCGACGTCATCGCTATCGGTTCGATGTATCCCGAGTGGCTGGGCTATGGAGCGGGCGTGACAGATTACTTGTCGGTGCCTGATCTTCCACTTGATGCAGCGGCGACGCGCTTCGACATCCTTGGAGGCACCATCATGAATGGCGACCCCTCCACCGTCGAGTCCATCACCAGCTGGAATGATGCTCGCTTCAGTGACTCGGTCAAGGAGCATGTCGCGCACGCTTGGTACCAAGGCGGTGACTCACTGCACCCATGGAAAGGCGAGACGGTCCCGAACTACACGGAGTTCCAGGAGGATGGCAAGTACAGCTGGGTGAAGGCCCCGCGCTTCTTGGGCAAGCCGATGCAGGTCGGACCGCTCGCACAGATCCTGACCGGCTATGCTCAAGGTCACGAGCCGACTGTCCGTTACTCGAATCATGTCTTGAGCTCAGTCAGCAAGTTGGCTGGGGCCGAGCTCGGTCTTGGAGTCTTGCACTCCACGCTTGGGCGTCATGCGGCGCGGGCGATCAGGGCAGCCGTCCTTTCGGACATGGCCGAGACCCATTGGCAGAAGTTGGTGGACAACATCGGCGGAGGGGACCTTGAGATCTGCAACCAGCCGGTCTTCCCGAAGGGGATCATCGAAGGGGTGGGATTACATGAAGCTCCGCGAGGAACCCTTTCGCACTGGATTGTGATCGAAGATGGCAAGATCCTCAACTACCAGGCAGTGGTGCCGTCGACATGGAACGCCGGACCGCGTGACGAGAGTGGTGCACTAGGACCTTATGAGGCATCGCTGGTCGGCAACCCAGTCGCTGACACCGAACGGCCGCTCGAGGTCCTGCGGACGATTCACTCATTCGACCCGTGCCTAGCTTGCGCGGTTCACACCCATGACCCTGAAGGAAACAGTCACGGACCAGTGAGGGTCCTTTGATAATGACGAAAGCGCGCATCTTGGCTTTAGGCAACATCCTGGTTAAGGATGATGGAGTCGGCCCATTCCTGTTGGCGGTCTTGGAAGCACACTGGGATTTCCCGGCCGACGTTGACCTGGTTGAAGCCGGCACTCCAGGCTTCGATCTACTGCCGATGGTCGAAGATGTAGAGTGCTTGATAATCCTGGATGCAGTGAAGGGGCCAGGGGCGCCAGGGTCAGTCCACTGCTCTAACCAAGAGGACATCCTGAAATCCGGCTTGCCACAACATTGTGGACCACATGATCCCAACCTGCGCAAAGTGCTGTTGGAGGCCGGATTCCGCGATCGTGCGCCCAAGGAGCTATTGCTGGTGGGTGTCGTCCCGGCTGACACTTCGGTCGGAACGGAGCTATCGGAAGCGGTCGTCGAGGCCATTCCGGAAGCTGAACAAATAGTGATAGATAAGTTGACCAACCTAGGTATCTCGGTGCACAAGCGACTTTTGCCGGACGCGCCAGATGTGTGGTGGCTTCAGGAGGCGTCAGAGTATGCATGAAACAGGCATTGCGGTTGAGGTACTTCATGGCGCACTGAAGGCGGCAGTTGAAGAGTTGGGTGGGAACTCGGCAATCAAGCTGGTGAAAGTAAGGGTTGCCGTCGGTGAGCTTTCGTCTGTCGACCCGGAGCTTCTCAAGCATGCATGGGAGGCGGTAGTCGAGGACAGCGCACATTGCGGCGCACAACTTGATGTGCGTTGGTGTCCAGTAGACAGGATGTGCCCAAGTTGCAATGAATCTAAACAAAGCGCTGACGGTAGTTGGCTGCAGATCTGTCCCGACTGTCATGGCCCTCTTGCCGTCGAAGGGGGGTGCGAGCTGGATTTAGAGTCAGTGGAATTCGAAAAGAATACGGAGGCTCAGTTACAGTAGTCAGATGTCCGAAATTATTGAAGTACGCCGCCGCTTACATGAGGCGAATGACCGACGCGCCGCTCAATTGCGCGAACAGTTCAGTAATGCCGTTACATTGGTCGTCGACTTTGTCTCCTCACCTGGTTCCGGCAAGACGACGCTCCTTGAAACGAGCGTTGATTACTTCGCGGGCAAATTGAAGACGGCTGTCCTGGTCGGCGACGTCGCTACCGAAAGGGATGCAGAAAGGATTCGCGGCGCTGGGGCACCCGCACATCAGATAATCACTGGCGGCGCATGTCACCTCGACGCTCCCCTGGTCGCGGATGGCCTCGAGGTTTCCGGGATGGAGCTTCCGTGTC
>CAZJGH010000160.1:0-6213 GCA_964545405.1 uncultured Planctomycetales bacterium | reverse complement strand
CGGCAGCGGCAAAGTCTTCCTGCATACCGGCAACATCAGTTCGCTGCTGGAGCGAGCCTCACGACTGGAAGAGGAAAACGCGGAAACCACAGCCGCGACCTTGGACATGGAGCCTCAGGCTGCGACGTCGAAGTCGACAAGCAAACGCCCCACTGCAGCTATTCCATCTAAATCGAGGAAGTTGAGTTATAAGGAACGCCAAGAGTTCGAGGAGCTGGAGTCACGCATCGCCGTCAGCGAAGCACGCTTGGCCGAACTCGATGCCAGCCTACTCGATCCGGAGACATACCAAGGTTCTCACGACCTGGCGCGCGAAATGCAAGCCGAACGCGATGAACTTGCCACGCGACTCGATGCCGACATGGAGAGATGGGCGGAGTTGGGTGAGTTCGCTGACTAAGGCGTAAGAAATCCACACGCAGTGGTATCTTGTTTGTCGTATGACACTGGTACCCTCCCCTCCCGACCTCGAAGCGATTGTTGAGAAGCTCAGCAAGATCTCGGAGCGTGGAGCGAAGATCGCCAGTGGCCCAATGCGTTGGCCAAATCGGCTGAAGCCCGCTGATGGCGCCTGCTGGTCCGAAGACCTGGATTCCCTCGCCGGTACCGAGATTGGAGCCGGCCTCAATGAGGCCCAACGGATGGCGCTGCGGCTTCAAGAGCTGCGCAACCTGTTCTCGATCTCCTACTACAGCGAACAGAAGCTGATTCGTGGTCTGCAGGCTGTTCGTCAAAGGCACGCAGGCACCTCGATCGCCGCTTACCTTGATGTTTTCATCAAAGAGGAGAAGCGCCACAGCTTCTGGTTCTCGAGTTTCTGCGAGCGTTATTGCGGTGGCCTGTTGAAGGATGAACTGCCAAGTTTCATCGATGACAGTGGCGATCGTTCAGCACGTCTGGTCTTCCTCAGCATGGCCTTCCTGGTCGAAAGCGTGCTTGATGTATACAACCGCAGGCTTGCCCGCGACATGAAGGTGTTGCCGATCGTCAAGCGGATCAACCACCTGCACGCGGTCGAGGAAGCCCGCCACATGTCATTCGATCGTGCTGCCTTACTTAACTGTGTGGCAGAACTGGAAGATGAACTAGGGCCGGTGGAATCCGAACATGAACTAGTCAGGATCGCCGAGTTCCTGAGCCAGATTCCTGACCTCATGCTCAAGTGCTTCTGTTCGCCGCAGTTGTATGCCGCAGCTGGCATCGATGATCCGGAGGAAGCCAGCCGTCAGGCTATCGCCAGCGGACCTTCCAAGACCGTCCACAAGATGGCCTTAGCGAGCACACGCAAGTTCTTCTACAGCGTCAGCCTGCTGCCTGAAGGAATCTAGTTCACGGCGTCTTCTTCGCCGTCTTCTTCCGGCTCAGGAGCTGCAGCGAGCCAATCCTCATGCAGTAGACCGAGGAAGACCGAGTCTTGACGTTCGCCACCGACTAACCAACGCTCGCGCAGCAATCCCTCACGTTGGAAGCCCAGCTTCTCGAGGGTAGCCAAGCAGCGTTCGTTGCGCGGGTCTACGTCGGCCTCGATGCGATGCATGCCGAGAGGCTCGAAGGCGAAGGCGAACAAGGCCTCGAGGGTCTCGTGCATATAACCCTTGCCCCAGTACGAACGCGCCAGGATGAAGCCGACCTCGGAGCGCAGGTTCTGCTTATCTAGGGCGAACAGGGTGCAGGTACCGATGATCTTGTCATCTTCGGCATTGGCGATGCCCCACTGGAAGAACTCACGCTTCTCGAAGCCGCGCTGGGTGTGCTCGATGAGCTCCACAGCCTGTGACTTGTCGGTGTATGGCGGGGTGCTCCAGAAGCGCATGACGTCCGGGTCACTGAAGATCTTGAATACCGCACCGGCATCGTCCTCGCGCAACATGCGCAAGATCAGGCGGGAGGTCGTGATGGCAGGTAAGGTATCGGCTTCAGTCATCTGAGCCGCACATTCTACCCCTGCGGCCACAGCCAACCGAAGGTTCCGGCGGTGACTAAGCCGTAGACCACTCCATCGAAGATGAACTTGAGGCAGGACTTCCAGGGCTGCCCCATCCAGATCGAATCCATGATCGATCCGCTGCAGTAGGCGAGCGTGGCGATGGTGCCAGTGACCCGGAATGCCATCATGTAGTCGGTGCCTTCACCCAAGGTCAGGTGAGCGATGTATGCCACGAATACCCCTATTCCGAGGGTCAGGAGGAACCACTGGGTAAGGCTCTTGGCCATCGACGGCATGCCATTCGGCACCACCGTGATGTAGGCGACTGGACCTTCATTGAACTTGTCGACCATCTCCGGCTCACACATGTCCTTCATCTCACAGTAAGGCATGGGATAGAAACCAGGCGCTGGCTTGCCTTGGTTCATGGCCGCACGCACCCCTTCCTCGTTGGGCATCTGATTGCAGCCGCTTTCGTGATACTTGAACACCATGTGCAGTATCGAGCTGGCGATGAACACGAAAACCGCCGACAAGATGATCGGCAACCAAAGGACTGAGAGGAATTCCATGAGTATCCTGGACTGGAGGTTAATGAGCCTCCGAAGTCTACAGAAAACGACTAATCGAAGTCGAGTAGCGGTTGTAGGCGCTTATGTCGTTGTGATCAGCCCCCTCAACCACAACCACTTTTAGTTTTTCGCTATCGAAGGCTTCCTCGAGACGCCTACTGTTGGCGCGCGGCACGATGCGGTCGCGCTCGGCGATGAGCATCAATGTTGGTGCCTTGATCTCGGCAACGCGGTCGATCGATTCATATCGATCCAACAGCAAATACTTGACCGGCAACATCGGATACTGCTGTTGCGCGATCGCGACGATGCTGTCGAAGGGAGTCACCATGACCAACTTCTCGACTGGGCGCTTGGTGGCGACATACGAGGCTATGCCACTACCGATGCTGCGCCCGATCACGCTGACCTTCCCATGCTTGGTGGCAGCGAAATCGAAGATGGCCAGCGCATCTTGATAGAGCGACTCTTCGCTCGGCGAGCCTTCACTCCCCCCATAACCTCGGTATGGGATCAGGAACACGGCACGGTCCGGGAACAACGACTTGAACTCCTGGATGTTGAACTCGATCGACTCAGCGTTGCCGCCGAAGTAGATGACCGCGTCGGCTGCAGTCTTGTTCAAGGCCCAACCGCGCAGGGTGACGTCGTCCAGCTTGATCTCGATCAGGTGCTCAGGAGCACGCCCCATATCGGGTGTGGGGAAGTAGATCAGCTTACGCTGGAACACGAACAGCAGGATGCATACCGCCAAGTAGATCGCGGATATCCATTTGATGAATTTGAGCATGCGTTTCTTCATACGGACATCGAGATGCCTTCACTCAGGCAGTGTCGCGGGCAGACGTCGACGCAATCACCGCAGCGGGTGCATTCAGCATCGCTGATGGTCAGTTGATCTTGCCCAACGTATTCCTCCATTACCTTGACTCCCATACTACAGACGAGCGTGCAGCGCCCACACATCCTTTTATTGTCCGCAAGCGTCGTGGATATCCTGATGCGCCAACGAGCGAAGCCACCGACGATGCTGTAGAAAGCACCAAGTGGGCATAGGCTTCGACACCAGATCCGTGGCGAGAACCATTCGGCCGCCATCAATGCCAACAGCGGCAGGCTACCGAGCATGGCAGCGTTGACTCCTGAGTCGAAAGCGAAGACCGCCAGCCACACCACATAGTTGATCGGCGAGATGGTCTGGAAGATCGGCAAGGCTGAGAAGGTCGTAAGCAAGAGGAAGAACAACAGCACCCAATACTTGAGTTGGCGCTGACCCAGCGGGAGATTACGTCGATCCTGAAGACGTCGGCGCAAGCTGTCGTTGAGGTCAAGCAGTAAACCTAGCGGGCACAACCAAGCGCAGAAAGCACGCCCAAGCAGCAGTGCTGCACCGGCAATCAGGATTCCGCCGCCGATGACCACTTCCAGGTGCAGGGCGCGAGTAGCGATGATGTTCTCGACAGCCGCGAGCGGATCCAGCAAGGTGATGATCCCGAACCAATCGACCGCAGTCGCACTACCCAAAGCGAATGCTCCATCCAGATGACGCCCAGCTACCAGCAGGAGCAGGAAGATCAGCGCCGTAGAGCGGCGCCGAACCGCAAGCGAGAATCGGAAGCTACCCCTCACGCTTCTGCTCCCTTCGGCACCATGCGGATTGAGCTTGGTTCGGTCAGACAAGCGTGATCGCATAGACCACAGCCGATACAGCTTTCCTCGACGATGACCGCGCGACCCATCTCATCGAGGATGATGGCGTGGTCAGGGAATGGGCACGCATGCCAACATGCTCGGCAGATCTGCTCATTCCAAGCCAAGCAGAAATCTCGATCGATGACCGCCACCCCCATGCTGATGTCATATAGCTTCTCGGTCAGGTACTGCTCCTCCGAACCGACCGGCCAAGACAGGGCTCCGCTTGGGCATTGCTTGATGCACAACAAGTCGTCCTCGCCCTCGCACAAGTTGCACGGCGTATCCCGAGCGACCAGGAAAGGTGTTCCTGATGACAAGCCGACGATCGGGCCAGCCAACTTCAGGACATCAGTAGGACAGACTTCGACGCACTGGCCACAGCGGATGCAGGCGGCAAGGAAATCCACTTCATCACCTGCACCGGGTGGGCGCAGTAAGGCAGGGTGCCCAAACCTGCCCGGCACGACGGCAGAGCGCCGCAGCAGAGTTGCCCCCACTGCGGCGCCCGTGGTAGAGGCCGCCAGACCGGCTACTTTACGCAGCCAATCGCGACGGCTCAGTTTCATCCGTTGCCAGCGCTAGTCGTATGACAAGTGCGGCACTTGCCATCCAACAGGAGGCTCGACATCCCCTCGTGCACTACCATCGGTGCGTTGTTGGCACCATCAGCGTGACAGTTAAGGCATGTTTCCTGCATCCAGCTATCCGTGCCGACACGATGGTCGTTGTCATCGGGAAGGACTGGAGGGAAAGCGTTGTCGGCGAACATGGCCGGATCGGCATCAGTCACCTGCATATGCGTAGATGTTTGCGCACAGGCAGCGATCAGACCGAGCGATACGACCGCGAACACGATTAGGAGAATTTGTGAAGTACGCATTGGTCTAGGCCTTGGCAAGTTTGACTGCGCAGATCTTGAACTCAGGCTGCTTGGAGCCCGGGTCAATGGCGTTGATCGTGACACGGTTGATTAGACTCGCGTCATCCTCCCAGTGCATCGGTACGAACACCATGCCTGGCTGTGGCGCCGCTATCACACGGGCCTTGGCGAATGCCTCACCACGGCGCGAAGTGATCCGCACCTTGTCGCCACTGCGGATACCGAGCTTGCCGGCATCCTTCGGGTGGATCTCGATGAAACACTTCTTGTAGGCTCTACGCAACTCCTCTGACCGCATGGTCATGGTGCCGGTATGCCAATGCTCAAGTACACGACCGGTAGTGAGCACGATCGGGTACTCCTTGTCGGCCGGCTCAGCAGGACCTACGACCGGACGCATCCAGACGATGGCCTTCTGATCCTTGGCAGCATAGAACTTGGTCTCGCCGTCCTTCACGCTGTCGTCACCATCAAGCAACGGGTCGTCGCCCTTGACGAAACGACGAGTAGTGCCCGGGTGAGTTGGCGTTGGGCATGGCCAGCGTAGGCCACGCTCAGCGACCAGACGCTTACGCGTGATACCCATGAAGTCGTAGGGAGTGCCCTTGGAAGCAAGGCGAATCTCATCCCAGACATCATCGGCATTCTTGAACTTGCTGGTGATGAAACCGGGGCGGACTACACCGCGCTCTTCGAGGCCCGCCGCGAACTTCATCAGGAAGTCGAAATCGGACATAGCTTCACCAGGGGCCTCGGTGACCTTCGGGTGAAGTTGGTAACGACGTTCTGACATGCCGAACACGCCGGTCTTCTCTGCCCACATCGCTGCTGGCAGGACTACGTCGGCAAGTTCGGTCGTGCGGGTCTGGAAGGTATCCAAGACCACGATGAACGGCTTGTTCGGACGAGGCTTGCCCATTGCCGCACGGTACTTGTTGGCGTGTGGCAGACTCTGACCGGGGTTAGTGGTCAGGATCAACATCGCTTGGATCTTGTCCTCGGCGAGGGCGTCGAACATGGCGATGGTGTGCAGGCCAGGCTTAGGCGCGATGGTGCCGGGCTTGCAGCCCCACAGCTTCTCGATGGCCTGACGATGTGGTTCCTTCGCTACCAAGCGACCGTAAAGAAGCAGGTGGCTC
>CAZJGH010000159.1:0-6270 GCA_964545405.1 uncultured Planctomycetales bacterium | reverse complement strand
ATGTAGTCCAGCGTCACCATGCGGGCGGCATACTCGCCGAAGAAATCACCGCACCCCTTGATACCATTCTTCCACAGGCCTTTCTTCTCGCCGATCCGGGCGATGGCGTGATAGTAGGTCGGTTCGGCCGCCGCCCGCAGGCTGCCCAGAACGCCCACAATCCCGCAGCCCCAGTTGGGATTATCGCCCAGAGCGATCATCCAGAGACACCCCTGATAGTCACAGTGCATCACGTTACGCCACGGGTAACAGAGGTTGTGGGAGAACATCTGCAACTCTCCCGGGATGAGCGTGTGGATACCCGCATTGCAGCCGACCTCCCCGTGATACCCGCTGTGGAAGAACTCGTGGCTCAGTTTGACGTTACGCGGCCCGCCGCCGCACCAGTAGAGAGTGCAGCATCCGTATCCACCTCCGTTTCCGGGATCTATGCGCCTCCAGCCGTCCACGATTGCCGGACCGGTAGTCACTGTGAATTTGTAATCCGGGCCGTCTTCGCGCCAGAAAGGCATCCTGGCGCCCGAGGATTCCACGTGGGCAACCACCGAATGGAGTTCCTTCCGGCAGGCGGTAGACATCGCAAATGATGTGAGCGATCAAGCCGTGACGGCTGTAGCTAAGTCCCTCACTTGGCCATGGATCAATCCGGTAGGTCTTGAAGTCAGGGCGAAGCAGCATGTCGGATTCCTCAATACGAGTGAATCCCTCGACGGAGGAGCCGTCGAACATGATCTCGCCATCTAGAGCCTTCTCGAACTGGCTAGCCGGCACCTCTACGTTCTTGTTGGTCCCGGAAATATCCGTGAACTGCAGACGCAAGAAGCGCACGTTGTGCTTGCGCATGTGGGCGAGAATAGAATCTCGGCTCATGTCGTTAGAGATGTCGCGGCAAGCTTCGCCAACGGTGCTTTTGTTTTCCATGGTGAGGTTGGTCATTTGATGGGCGGGTAAGAGGAAGCGGAACGAGGGAAGCATACTCACGCGGACCATATGCGTAGAGCCAAATTGCAAAATACGCGAAAATTCATGGTCAAAAACGAAAAAAATCGGCAAAACCAGCATGGTCGACACGACGAAACAGCAAAATCAGCAAATTTTAGCCATCAAAATAAACAACCTTTATATCCAAATAATAACCATAAAATCGCCCAACTATTTCAGAGTAGGGGGTATTCTATTAGTAACAACCCCACGCCTCATTAGGCGTAACAACCCATGGAACGCTTCGGATTAGTAGGCATTTCACATCGCCGCGCTTCAGCAGAGGAAATCGGTTTCTTTGCCAAAAAGCCAGCCCAACTAGAAGATCTTCGCCTTGCCCTAGGCGTCGACGAACTGATTCTCCTTTCAACCTGTAATAGGGTGGAGGTGTATTGGGTGAGCCATGAGCGTCAGTCTCCAGACCACGTGCTGCGCTCCTTCGCGGAATGGATGTTCCCAGATTCACCAGAGTTGCGCGCACTCGCCGACTCGACTTGTATCGCGATGAGTGGTGATGCCGTGCATCGCCATCTAAACGCACTGTTGTGCGGCTTGGATTCGCTGGTACTTGGCGATGAGCAGGTCGTCGGGCAATTCCGTAACGCCCTGATCAAGGCTCGCGAACAAGAAGTTTGTGGCCAGTGGTTAGGCATGTTGGCTGATGAAGCCCTGAAGCTTTCAAGGCGCATCCGTCAACAGGTCGATTACGACCACATGCCAACCTCGGTTTCAGAGGTTGCGGCCGATATCCTGCGGGCCCAAGGCAAAGGCGCTGGGGGCCGCGTGGTCCTGGTCGGTAGTGGCGAGATGACAGTTACCCTGGCCGCTCGCCTGGCTGGATGGAATGATATCCAGTTGCACTTCGTGAACCGCACCGGCGAGAAGGCCGAGGAGTTCGCCAAGCGCTTCGGCGGCACCTGGCAAACGCTGGATCATTTCCGCGTATGGCCGAAGGACTTCGATTACATGGTGACCGCGACGGCATCCTCCGAACCCGTCATCACCGCAAGCTTGTGCGAGAGCTTGCCGGCCCAGGAACTCGAACGCCTTATCCTGGATTTAGGTGTTCCAGCTGACACCGAGCCTGCGATCAATGACCTTGATGGTTGCACTCGACTCGATGTCCTCGAAGTCGGGCGCCGCGTCGAGGAGAACCAGAAGTCAGCCGAGCGCCTCGGGCGTGAAGTACGTCCCTTCTTGCGTGAAGGCTCCCTTCATTTCCGCGAGAAGATCTTCCGGCGCAACATCGGCCCTGTCGCCCATAAGTTGCGCGAGGCCGTCGAGTCCCGCGCACAAAACGAGGTCGATCGTTGGCTGGTCACGCGCCTTGCGCACCTCAGTGAAGAGGATAGTCAGCTGTTCGTGGCATTCGCCAAGCGTCTGGCCGAACAAACGGTTCAAGTACCCCTGATCGCGCTGCGTCAGACCTTGCGAGAGCTTCCGATGGGCGATGCCCTGCTGGAGCGTCTACGCGAGACCGGTCGCCGCATGGCAGAAGAAGAGCAAGTCAAATGAAGAAGCTTAGGCTGGCGACACGCGGCAGCGATCTCGCCACTACCCAATCGGGAGTGGTGGCAGCTGCTGTTGAAGAAGCGACCGGTATACCTACCGAGCTTGTGATAGTGAAGACGATTGGCGACGCACGCCTCGACGTCCACCTTGCACAAGTCGGAAGTGTCGGTCTATTCACCAAGGAAGTTCAGGATGCGGTTCTTGACGGGCGTGCCGATTACGCGGTTCACTCCCTCAAGGATCTTCCCGCCGAACAGACCGACGGCTTGTGCTGTGCGGCTGTTCCCGTGCGCGAAGATACACGCGACTGGCTGCTGATCCGTCCCGAGTTTTACGGCGATCGCGGCGAGGGGTTGTTGCCGCTGGTTCCCGGAGCTAGGGTCGGCACCTCAGCAGCCCGTCGTACTGCTTTCCTCGAGGACATGGCACCCGACTGTTCAGCCGAACTGTTGCGAGGTAATGTTCCGACGCGTGTAAATAAACTTGCCAATGGCAATTACGACGCCATCTTGCTGGCTGGCGCAGGATTGCGCCGCCTTGGCTTGGACCTGTCCGCATTCGAGGTAATCAAACTTGATTCGATGCTGTGGCCTGGCGCTCCTGGTCAAGGAGCATTGGCGATCGAGTGTCGCGCCGACGATCAAGAAACTTTCGACTTGATCGGCAAACTTCATCACCCAGAGACGGCCGCTACGGTCGATGTCGAGAGGCGATTGCTTCGCGCTCTAGGCGGAGGATGTGGCTTGCCTCTCGGAGCCTCAGCATTTGAGGTGGATGGTGGTTTCCGCTTGGTGGCAGCGCTTGGCCCGACGCCTGAATTGCCGGGCAAGTTGCGTCGCGCCGACATCAATGCCGAGGATGCCATCGCTGCAAGTGCGGCTGCCCACGAAGCTCTTTTAACAGCTGAGGTGGTCTGATGAACCCTGCTCCCGTGCTCTGGATTGGGCGCGCGCAGGAGCGAGCCGCGGCCTGGTCTGCTGCCGCCAGTTCGTGCGGCTGGCATGCCCATTCGTTGCCCTTGATTGGTACCAAGGCCCTGCCACTGCCCGAACGGCATCAGAATCTGGTCACTGGCCTTTGTGAGGAAGACACCCTGTTCCTCACCAGCGCAGAAGCGGTTCGGAGGTTCTTTGCTGTCGTCAACAAGGGTGGCATTGTTCCTAACTGTCGAATCGCTGTCGTCGGTCCTGCTACTGCAGAGGCCTTGCGTGCCGGGAGCGCTGAATGTGCTGGGGTAGAGCCGTGTTTGATCGCTCCGGAGAACACCGGCGCCTCTCTTGCCGCCGCCTTCATCAAGGCAGCCCCCAATCCAGCCGCCAAACGGGTCTTCTTTGGCGCACAAGACCCAAGCCCGGAGCTCGGCCTGGCTTTGGCCGCAGCTGAACTGCCAATAACCATCGTGCCCGCTTACCATGTAGTCGGGCTCAAGGGTTCACCTCCCCCTGAGGGGGATTTGGTACTGCTCTTTTCGCCCAGTGGCGCGGAAAGCCTTGGTCGGCGTGTCGCCTGTGCGGCCAAGCATCCGGTCGTGGCTGTAGGTCCGACGACCGCCGCAGCGGCACATCACGCTGATTTCACCCTAAGGGGTGTATTGGCTAGCCCACACCCTTCATCACTAGCAGCCTTCCTGACGGCATGAACGACTACCGACTCGATTTGGTCCACAGACCGCGACGCTTACGCGCCAACGAAAACCTCCGCGAGGTCGTCGCGGAGAGTGATTTGCGTGCACGTCATCTGGTGCAGGGTCACTTTGTGATTCCGGGCACAGGTGAAGAGCAGGAGATACCGACGATGCCTGGCGTAAGCCGCTATACCGCAGACAGGTTGATTCCAGTCGTCGAGCGTGACTTGGCTAATGGAGTACGCTCCGTGATGCTGTTCGGTGTTCCCGACGCGAAGGACCCAGAGGCCTCAGGCGCCCTCGATCCGGAAGGCGAAGTCCCGAACGCCGTCCGTCTCTTGAAGACTGCATTCGGCGACGAGTTGACGGTGATGGCCGACGTGTGCCTGTGCCCATATACCGATCACGGCCATTGCGGCTTTGTCGAAGGCGAGGAAGTCGTCAATGACAGCAGTGTCGCGACCCTGGCACAGATGGCGGCAGTGTTGGCAGAAGCGGGAGTCGACTTCGTCGGCCCATCCGACATGATGGACGGGCGCATCTCAGAGATACGCATGTTCTTGGATAACTCGGGGTTCGATCGCACCGCGATCATCGCCTACTCGGCGAAATACGCCAGTGCCTTCTACGGACCCTTCCGCGATGCGGCAGGATCCTCGCCGAGCTTCGGCGATCGGCGCAGCTATCAGATGGACTATCGCAATTCACGCGAAGCCATCCGCGAGGTCTTGTTGGACCTTGAAGAAGGCGCCGACATGGTGATGGTTAAACCTGCGCTCGCCTACCTCGACATCATTCGCGCAGTGCGCGAAGTCTCTACCGTGCCGGTCGCTGCTTACAACGTGAGTGGCGAGTACAGCATGGTGCAGCTCGCGGTTCGTGAAGGCCTTGCCGACGAACGCGCCATGGTGCTGGAAATCCTTGGCGGCATGCGCCGCGCCGGCTCCGACCTCATCATCACCTACCATGCCAGCCGAGCGGCTGCGGAGGGTTGGTTGTCATGACTCTAGTTACTCCATCTACAGATACTTCACGTGAACTCTTCGCGCGCGCCAACGCCGTGATGCCTGGCGGCGTAAGTTCACCTGTGCGCGCCTACCGTTCGGTGGGTGGCCAACCGTTCTTTATCGCATCAGGCTCCGGCTGCCATGTTCGCACCGAGGACGGCAACGAGTACTTGGATTTCATCGGCTCTTGGGGCCCATTGATCCTCGGACACGCGAACCAAAAGGTGACCACTGCGGTCCAGGAAGCGGTCGCCCGTGGCACCAGCTTCGGGGCACCTTGCATTCCCGAGACTGAACTGGCGGAGAAGATCTGCCTCATGTCACCTGTGTTGGATAAGGTTCGGTTCGTGAACTCCGGCACCGAAGCGACGATGTCGGCGCTGCGTTTAGCGCGGGCAGCAACTGGGCGCGACGGTTTCGTCAAGTTCGATGGTTGCTATCACGGGCACGCCGATTCGTTCCTGGTCAAGGCCGGCTCCGGCTTGGCGACCTTCGGCGAAAGCTCATCTTCTGGTGTGCCGGAGGCTTGTAGTGCACTGACCGGCGTCTTGCCCTTGGATGACGAGAACGCCCTGACTGAATGGTTCGCGGCGAACGGTTCCGAAACGGCTGCGGTCTTCGTCGAAGGCATTCCAGCTAACTGCGGCTTGTTGCCGCAGCGTAAGGAGTGGTGGAAGAAGCTACGCGAGATAACTCGCGAGCATGGAACCTTGCTGATCGTCGATGAGGTGATCACCGGATTTCGGGTTGCATCTGGAGGCTTTTGTGGCCTAGAAGGAATCGATGCGGATTTGGTCACATACGGCAAGGTCATCGGCGGTGGATTGCCGGTTGGCGCATACGGGGGTCGCAAGGACCTGATGGACATGATCAGCCCCGATGGAGGCGTCTACCAGGCTGGTACCTTGAGCGGCAACCCGCTGTGCATGGCTGCAGGTATCGCAGCCCTGGACGCCGTCGAGGAACAAGATGGCTGGCAGCGGCTCGAGCAACTCGGCGGTCATTGGGAGAGCTTGCTCGCCCCATTCATCGCGCGCGAGAACTCGGCGGGCTCGCCACTCACCTTGACTCGCCGCGGATCATTGTTCTGGTTGTGTTTCGATGCGACTGAAGCCCCGCGCTCCTTCGAAGCCATTCCAACCGGTG
>CAZJGH010000158.1:0-6279 GCA_964545405.1 uncultured Planctomycetales bacterium | reverse complement strand
GGCAGTGGCACCGGTGCGCGGCTGAAATTCACTCGGACCGAAATCGGGGGCCCAGGCGGGATCCTCAAGGCGCTGCTTCAGTCCTTCGTATTCACCCTTGCGGACGTTCGCCAAGTTCTGTCGCTCTGGCGATAGGGCGGCATTCTCGTAACAGTAGATGGTCAAGCCAGCTTCTTCGCCGAGACGCTTCGCCAACGAGCGAGCGTATTCAGCGGTCTCTTCCATGGTGACACCAGCGATGGGCACTAAGGGGCAGACATCCATGGCGCCGAACCTCGGGTGCTCGCCGGTTTGTTTCGACATGTCGATCAACTCGGCGGAAACCTTGCCGGCGATGACCGCAGCGTCGAGCACGGCGTTGGGCTCACCGACGAAAGTGACGACCGTTCGATTGGTCGCAGCACCTGGGTCGACGTCCAGCAACGAGACTCCATCAACAGTTTCAATCGCATCGGTAATGCGCTTGATGACATCCATGTCCCGACCTTCGCTGAAGTTCGGGACGCATTCGATCAGCTTGTCCATTTGTCTAGCTCAGTTGGCGGCGGATTCGATCATCCAAGGCAGCCTGGTCGCCGGCGAAGGCGTGCAACCCGGCCAAAGTGAAGAGGCCATCAAGGCCGAACTCCTTGCTGGCGATATTTGGCAGCCAAGAATCGCGCAGCGGCGCCTTGCCTTCCTTGACCAGGCGCGCAGTCTGCTCATCATCGAGACGCGGGAAGACCCCGCCGACGCCGCCGTCATGCAGGGCGTTCTCGATCATCTCAGGATCAAGGTCCGCAGCCGGGATGGTCGCGAGTTGATCGCACACGGCACGGAACTTCTCGTCGACATTCCACAACTCGTTGACGCCCTCGATGTTCAAGGCAACCTCTTCGCCCCAGCCCGGTTGGTAATCCTCGCCGGTGCAGTCGTGAACCCCACGTGGTGCAGCATCGAGGTAGCCTTGGGCGACCGCGACCGGCATGGTGTAGACATCAAGCCCGGCAAGGGTCTCGACTTGTTCACCGCCACGCATGCTTGCTGCGATCTGTTGAGTCGGCACGCCAAGACGCTCACGCAGTTCCTTCAGGACAGCCTGGGATGCGAGAGTCGTACGCTCGCCGACCCAGCGGCCATCGCACAATCCTTCGCCTGAGGCGTAGGCGTTGAGGCGACCGAGGAAGACATTCACCCAGTGGGATTGGGCGACACATGCAGTCAGGTAGTTTTGCCTGGCACTGAAGCCGAGCGTGAAGTTGACGGGGATGCCTTGTTCTTCAAGCCGGCGGGCCGCCACCAACCCGGAAGGGGTAAGGGGAACCTTGACGATGAAGTCGGAGCACAGGGCTGCGTAGCGTTGGCCGTAAGCGACGGAGCGCTCGACGTCATGGGCCAAGTCGGTATGAAGTTCAACCGAAACTCGTGCGCCGAAGCGCTGCACTAGGCGCAAGCCATGGCGGGCGTTGAGCGCGAAAGCGATCTCAAGCACCAGGTCCTCGTCAGACAAATCCGGCATATCAGCCTTTGCGGCTGCCGCTGCGGATGGGATCCAGCTGTCGTAGAGACCCTTTTGGATTTCGTTGTTGAGCAGCGAGTTGTTGGTAGTGAGGGCCTTGAACGAAGGATTCCAAAGGCCAGCAGCCTGATCCATGTCGCCAGTGTCGAGCCAAAGCTCGGTGCCGGTAGCGGTGACCTGCTGCCACAAGGGATTGTCTTGGCCCGCAAGCGGCGTTTCACTGATTCCATCGAGGATAAGTGCGTTCAATTGAGAGGATGTATGGGTAGGGGTCTCGCTCATCAGGCCCACAGGATACGATTCGCGGGCCCGGATAGGCCGCTCCTCCCATGCGCATTCCTACCAATGACTACCCAGAGCTCCGTCAGCACCCCTGGCGATGGGTGGATTTGCGCAGTCCCGCCGAGTTTCAGCGCGACCATGTGCCGAGCGCGGTCAATGTGCCCCTGTTCGATGACGAGCAACGCGCGATAGTCGGCACTCTATATAAGAAGGAATCTCCGCAGAGTGCGTTCGAAGCCGGCATGGCTTTCGTCGAGCGGCGGTTGCCGAAGCTGCTCGAGGAGTTGATCGGCCGCGAGGTTGACAGTGGTGAGTGGATTCCACGGTTCCGTGAGCTTGGCGCCCAGCTGCACCCAGACGCCGACCTCCTAGAACTCGAACATGGTGCCCCTTTCGAAACCACTAGCGCAACTCCAGGCTTGGTGCTTTATTGTTGGCGCGGCGGCATGCGATCACGGTCGGTTTGCGCCTTGTTGCAAGCCCTCGGCATTCAAGTCATGTTGCTCGATGGGGGCTATAAACGTTATCGGACCTGGGTTCGCGAGCAGCTGGAATCCCTGGACCTGCCACCCATATCCGTCCTGCGAGGTCCGACAGGAGTTGGGAAGACCGCCATCTTGGCCCAACTGGAAGAACGTCAGCGGAATACGACCTTGTGCCTCGAGAGTCTCGCCAATCACCGTTCGTCAGTCCTGGGAGCGGTAGGAAAGCAGCCAGTCAGTCAGCCGATGTTCGATTCGACGTTGCTCGAGCGCCTGACCGAGCTCGGCCAGCGGCCATTCTTCATCGAAGGCGAAAGCCGCAAGGTTGGTGACGTCATCCTGCCGGAGAAGCTGTGGGAGGCCATGGAGACGGGGTCGCAGGTTCGCCTTCAAGCCCAGACCACCACCAGGGTCGCCAATCTGCTCGAGGACTACCTTGCCACCGATGGAGCGATTGAGGCGATCTGTGCTCATCTGCCATTCCTGGAAGGTCGAATCGGCAAGAAATGGGTCGGCCAGCTGGAGTCGTGGTTGCGGGATGGCCGCGCTGCGGATGTAGCGGAGGTCTTGCTTGAGCGCTATTACGACCCTCTCTACGCGCACAGTGATAAGCATCGAAACTGGTGCTCGACCAAAAAAGTCGAGGACCCAGAGCTCATCGTGGACTTGATCGGGGTGCTCCACGATCAGCCATCCGGTCGTTACAGCTAGCTGCTGCGATTCCGCTAGAATGTGAGCGCAGTAGTCCCGCTGCCAACCCCGTTCGTCCAGTCTCCACGCCAACAACATGTGCGGATTCCTCGGTATTGCCGGCCTTCCAGGTCGCGACATTGCACCCGAACTCTATGAGGGCCTGATCGCCCTCCAACACCGTGGCCAGGATGCTGCAGGATTGCTGACCTTTGATGGAATGTTCCATCTGCGCAAGCAAAACGGCATGGTCAGGGACATCTTCCGGTCAAGCGACATGCAACGCTTGAAGGGGAACCTGGCGATCGGTCACGTGCGCTACCCGACCGTAGGAGTCGGGGCCGAAGAGGATGCGCAGCCGTTCTACATGAACTTCCCATTTGGGGTTGCCATGGCACACAACGGCAACCTGACTAACTGGGTCGACCTCAAGGCCAACCAGTTCCCTCAGGACAACATCTGCCTCGAGTCGTCTTGTGATGTCGAAGCAATCCTTTACGCATTCGCCCAAGGAATGCTGAGGACAATCGGTAGCGATCCACTTGCCGAGCGCATTCATGCGGCAGTCGCCGCCGCCTTCAAGCGCGCGAAAGGCGCCTATTCCGTCTGCGGCATCCTGTCCGAAGGCGTGATGTTCGCATTCCGCGACCCGAGTGGCATCAAGCCCTGCATGGTGGGTCGCCGCGAAAGCGCTGAGGGCGTCGAGTGGGCGGTCGCATCGGAATCGGTTTCCTTCGACGTGATTGGCTTCGACCGTTACCGCGACCTTCACAACGGTGAAGCGATGGTGATCGTGCCTGGTGAAGAGCCGATCTTCATCCAGGTGACGGCTAGCAAGCACACGCCATGTATCTTCGAGTTGGTGTACTTCTCACGCCCCGACAGCTTCCTCGATGAGATCAGCGTCTACAAGAGTCGCCGTCGTTTCGGAGAAGCCCTCGCGCATCAATGGAGGGACGCTGGAGCACCTCAGCCTGATGTGGTGATTCCGATCCCGGATTCCGCACGCGATGCGGCATTGAGTATGGCCGAAGCGTTGGGGGTTCCGTATCGAGAAGGATTCACCAAGAACCGTTACGTCGGGCGCACCTTCATCATGCCGAACCAGGAGGAGCGTCAACGCTCGATTCGACGCAAGCTGAATCCGATTCCGCTTGAGTTCGAGGGCAAGAACGTGCTGTTGGTCGACGATTCAGTCGTTCGCGGCAATACCTCGCGCAAGATCATCGAAGTCGCGCGCAAGGCTGGAGCGGCAAGTGTCTGCTTCGCGAGCACTTCGCCACCATTGGTCGCGCCATGCCCATATGGCATCGACATGGCCACCGAGAATGATTTCATCGCCCGGGGCAAGACCATCGATGAGGTCCGCGAAGAGATCGGGGCTGATTATCTCATGTACTTGGAGCTCGAGCGGATGATCGCTGGCGGCAAGGCGGGCAACGACAAGATCAGTGAGTTCTGTACTGGTTGCTTTACTGGCTGCTACCCGACGACTGATGCCGTCGAGCACCTCGAAGAGCTGTCGGCCGAACGAGCTGCGTCGAGAAACTGATCGCTCGAAGGCTACGGCCTTTGCTGAGGATACCCCAGCTTGCTGTAGCGGCGTGGGGCGTGGGAGCGGGATAATTAGAGTGGTTTTTTATTAAAGGTAGCGTGGGAGTTTGCCGAAAACTCAGGCATGGGAAGGTCCACGTCTTTAGCTGGACATCTCAAACACCCTGAAATACAGAGATGAAAATGATCGCTACCAAAAAGACTGGTTTCTCGCTGGTCGAACTCACCATCGTCGTGGTAATCCTCGGCATCCTTGCTACTTTTGCAGTGCCTCGTTTCATGTCTTCGGTCGAGAAGACCAAGGCAGCCGAAGCCTTCACTTACCTCGCACAGATCGAGAGCGCTCAAGGCCGCTACAGTGCTGAGCACGGCAAGTACGCCAACCGCGTCAGCTCCCTTGATATCGAGATC
Organism: uncultured Planctomycetales bacterium; assembly: GCA_964545405.1. Classification (GTDB taxonomy): domain Bacteria; phylum Planctomycetota; class UBA1135; order UBA1135; family UBA1135. Next base: position 1,362 of record CAZJGH010000158.1, on the reverse strand, counting down.
GATAACCCTGAGCACTTCACCGTATCTGGCGTCTCGAGCTCCAACTGGGAAACCAAGTGGCAGATGACCTTGACCCGTAACGGTGCATCTTCTGGCTACGGTCGCTACAAGGTCGTCTTCGACCACAACGGCTACAAGACCTCCGCAAGCACCATTCCTTCGGACCTCGCTCCGAACCTGTAAGCCTACTTACAACTCCATTCCCTCAACGAGCCGTCTCCCCTAACCGGGAGGCGGCTTTTTGTTTGGATGCTCTCCAGGTGGAGACCACGAATTGCCGATGGAGGAGCGCGGGATAGCCACCAAGGTAACCCGTTACCGTCAGAAAGATGAAAAACATCGCCAACAACAAACGAACCGGTTTCTCACTGGTTGAGCTAACCATCGTCGTGGTAATCCTCGGCATCCTTGCTACTTTTGCAGTGCCTCGTTTCATGTCTTCGGTCGAGAAGACCAAGGCCTCCGAAGCCTTCTCTTACCTCGCCCAGATCGAGAGCGCCCAGGCGCGCCACAACGCAGAGAAAGGCCGTTACGCCTGGAGCCTGCGTGACCTCGATATCACGATCGATAGCCCAGAGTTCTTCTACGTGTCAGGGCCATACAGCTCCAACTGGGAAACCAAGTGGGAGATGAAGTTGACTCGTAACGGCGCTTCGTCTGGCTATGGACGCTACACGGTCGTCTTCGATCAGGATGGATTCAACTCTCGCAAGAGCTCGATTCCTTCTGACCTGAAACCGGCCCTCTAGGTCACCCGCGGAGGCTATCGAGGAGGTCGCTTGCGACCATCCTCGACCTCCATCCAAAACTCGACCCCTCAGATGAAAACGATTCTCTCCCTACGTAAAGCGGGATTCACGCTTATTGAGACCACTGTCGTGGTCACGCTGCTTGGCATGTTCGCGGTGTTCGCAGTGCCTCGCTTCACAGCAAGCCTGGAAAGGGGCCGCGCTGCTGAGGCCTTCACTTATCTATCCCAAGTGGAGTCGGCGCAGGGCCGGTACCACAAGCAGAACCACCGGTTCAGCGCCACGCTCGAGGACCTTGATGTGCGGATCTCCCATCCTGGGAACTTTCGTGTGGCGGACTTCACCAGCTTGGATTGGAGCAGCTCCTGGCAACTGAGGTTGACGCGACGCGGCCAGAACTCAGGTCACGGCGAATACACGATTGTGTTCGACCAGGAAGGCTTCAACGGCATCAAGAGTTCCATCACTGGCGACCTGCAGCCGTAGAGCGGTATCGCCACTGACGAGGTGTTTCTTGGCCTTATGCCTTCAGCACCGAGGGTTTTTTTCCCGATGAAAGTGACGTGCCCCCTGAAAGCGGATCCACTTCTTAAGTTACAATCCGCAATCAGGA
>CAZJGH010000157.1:0-6349 GCA_964545405.1 uncultured Planctomycetales bacterium | reverse complement strand
ACTTGCTCAACCCCTGGAACTAACATAGAGTGTGGTACCGCTTTAGGGGGCAGGTTGGCGTTGCTTGGAAATGCTTATTGGATATTCGACTTGATGGCTCATTTCAGGGTGCACTATTTCGCCTTGCTGTTGCTGAGCTCGATGCTATTGATCGCCTTTAAGGAAAGGCGTCAGGCGGGTGTTATCGGCGGTTTCACGCTGTTTAATTTAATCCTGATTTTTCCATTATTCAGTCGAGCTGAGCCGGTCTTCGCCTCGTTGGCAGACTCGGTCACGATGCGTGTGATGTCGATCAATCTCTTGTCGAAAAACAAAGAAATCGATTCAGTCGTAAATGCCGTCAGGTCTGCTTCCCCTGATGTCCTGGTTTTTCTTGAAGTGGACGCCTGGTGGCAGGGGCAACTCGAGTCGCACCTCAGCGAAAGCTATCCGTATTCCATTTCCAGGCCCCGAGAGGATAACTTCGGAATCACCCTTTTCAGTGCTGTTCCATTGCAAGATGCGGAGATACTCGATGTCGGCGAGCGTATCCCGGCAGTGTTCGCCACCATCAATCATGAAGGGCAGCGCTTCGATCTTCTCGGTGTTCACCTGATCCCGCCCATCAATGCTGAGCGCACCGACTCCCGCGACGACTCGTTCAAGAATCTCGGTTCTATCGTGGATAGCCTGAAAGGGGAGGTCGTCGTAGTGGGAGACCTGAACGCGACCCAGTGGTCAGCCCCGTTCCGTCATTTGCTGCGTGAAACCAGATTGCATGACTCCACCCGCGGTTTCGGATTCCAGCCGACCTGGCCGACCTTCCTACCCGGCATGGGGATCGCAATCGATCATTGCCTGCACACCGATGGCGTGAGCATCATCGATCGTGTGGTCGGAGAGGACTTGGGCTCAGATCACTATCCACTGATCGTGGATCTCGTGATCAGTCGACCAGGAAATCAGTAGGACTTTGTGACCCCTGGTATCGGGATCGGGTAACGACCGTTCTCATCCGGTACCGTAGGTGGAGTGCCATCGAAGGCATATGCAGACGGCGACAGTTCGAGTGTCGAAGCCAGCGCATCTTCCATCTTCACCACCTGCCCGCAATAGGTCGCCATGCGCCCTAGGATCGCGGTCATCGTGCTCATCGCTCCGTACTCAGCCTCGTTGTAGGGACTGCCACTTCGAATCGCGGCGAATAGGTCATCGTGTTCGACCTGATAGGGGTTCGGGGAATCTCCCTTGAAGCGCCAGTGCATCTTGTCGTTGTCATAACGGCTGATGCGTGCGCGGCTGACGTCGCAAGTGCCTTCGGTGCCATGGGCGTGTTCTTCGACTGGACTCCAGCAACCAGGCATATGCCGGCATTGCGAGAGCATCCGGGTGCCGTCGGCGTATGAGAATTCGACCATGTGATGATCGAATATCTCACCATGATCGATGCCGGTGCGAATTAGGCGCCCGCCTTGGCCTTGCGCTTCGGTCGGGTAGCCTTGCATGATCCAGTTGCCGACATCAAGGTTATGGATGTGCTGCTCGACGATGTGGTCTCCACACAGCCAGTTGAAGTAGTACCAGTTACGCATCTGATACTCCATCTCGGTCTGGCCAGCCTCGCGCGGGCGGACCCAGACGCCGCCTGAGTTCCAATAGGTACGCAGCAAGGTGATGCGACCGATCTCGCCATCATGCAGGCGCTGAACCGCCTCGATGTAAGGCCGTTGGTGGTGGCGCTGCAGGCCGACGCCGACCTTCAGTTGTTTCTGCTTGGCGACTTGTGCTGCAGCCAGCACACGTCTGATCCCAGGGCCATCGACGGCAACCGGCTTCTCCATGAATATGTGCTTGCCAGCTGCGATCCCAGCCTCGAAATGGATCGGACGGAATCCAGGTGGGGTGGCGATCACCAACACGTCGATGCCGCTCGCGATTACTTTCTGGTAGGCATCGAAGCCGACGAAGCGACGTTCGGGTGGGACATCGACATCATCGGGATGGTATTGCTGCAGAGTCTGCAGGGATGATTCGAGACGATCGCTGAAGGCGTCGGCCATCGCGACCAATCGCACCTTGCCTTCAGTAGCCAACGCTTGTCCGGCAGCTCCGGTTCCGCGTCCGCCACAACCGATCAGGCCGATGCGAAGTTCTTCATCGCCTGCCGCGTTGCCGCTGGCGGCGCCATCCTGGAACAAAGGTCCAAGGGTTGTCTGCGCGAAACCGCGCCCGACCATCAATGCGGCGAGCGAGGCGGAGGTGGATGTTTTGATGAAGTTGCGACGATCCATGTCGACCATCTTAGAGCCACGTCGCCTCAGCGTTCACCGCGTCTTTGTCGTTCTTGGATTAACTGAATTTCGGGGATTTGACTTTCCCAATACCTGAGCTTCTCCTCTTCGCTCGGTTCGTCATACGGCCTCGCTACGCGGAAGCCGACGAACTTCGCATTGGTGAGATACCAAATGCTCTGAGGCATCTGCGGATCATCCTGCTTCCAATCCTCATTCGAGGCCCGACGTGCTGCACTGCGCAGCAATTCGGGATCGTCATCCCAGGAGCCACCACGAACCACTCGACCATATTCCTCATCCGCCCAAAGCAAGGGATCGACGACCACCTTGTCAGTGTCGGCCCGTTGCTGATAGACGTCAGCGTCGAAGCCATCCAACACCCACTCGGAGACGTTGCCATGCATGTCGTACAGGCCGAAGGCGTTGGGTAACTTGCTCGCGACTGGTCGGTAGGAATCGTCGCTGTTGTCGAAGTACCAGGCGTATTCATCCAGCTTGCCGACGTCTTCGCCGAACGAATAGGCACTGTCGGATCCGGCGCGGCATGCATACTCCCATTCGGCTTCGGTCGGCAGGCGATAGAAGTGCCCGGTCTTCTTCGACAGCCATTTGCAATACTGGCGCGCCGCGTACTGGGTCATCGATATGGCTGGATGCCCTTCGACCGGCATGCCGAAATGCATCGGCACATAAGGCGTAGTCGGCCCGGTTACCCCATCGACGTCGGGTATCTTGTCGAATTGATACAGGTGGTATTCATCCCATGTGATCTCGCATGCACCCATCCAGAACCCACCGACCGTGACCTCATGAGAAGGGCTTTCGCCATCAGCGGCACCACTCTCGCTTTCCTCACAGCCCATCCTGAACGAGCCGCCTGCGATCGGCACCATCGAGAACTCTACCTCACTGCCGGGGATGGTGGTCGCATACTGCTCACGCGGCGATTCGGTGCTTGGGGCTTCTTGCGACTCCTGGTCGGTCAGTGCTTCCTCGGCGACGGCAAGCTCTAGATGTTCATGCTTGGTGCAAGCGACCAGGCAAACGATGGCCGCACACGAGCCGAAGTCACGCAGGGGGGAGGCTACCCGAATCATTCCACCAGACTAACGCTGGCTTCGTCAGGAATCTTCGCCCAGCGCAATTGTCTGGCGTTGATGATGTACTTGTCCGGCCCATCCATCGAGATTGACGGGCCGTTGTCGAGCAACCACACTTCAGCCAGGCGATCCTGCTTGATGCCGGAGAGCAACAGGGTCTGTGGTTCCTGGTTCATGACGTTGTAATGTGACGTGGATCCGATCGTGGATATCTCAGTGGTGGTGCCGGAAGTGAAGATCCATTCGGCATGATCCATGTTGACGATGATCTTGGTATCCCCTGAGGCACTGAAGGGCAAGTGGATCAATCCCTCGCCACCCATCTTGCTCGAGGCCTTCGCCATGCTGCCGACCGGTGCGATATCGACCCACCCCTCGAGGTCATTCGGCAGGCTCTCGATCATGACCAGATTGCTGCGGCCACTGTTCTGGACCTGAATCTCCTCCGCCTCGCTCGTTGGGTTCGCATGCGTGAATGTCGATACGGCGATCAAGGCCAGAAGGGTCAGGGCAGCGAAGAAGTATTTCATGAGAAAATCAGTGGGAGATGCGGACGGTTACGAGACGTTGCCGAAGGGGCTTTTCTTCCACTTGGGTCCGACGGCATAGTAATATCTACCTCTCCAATGTTGAAGAAGAATCACTTTCACGCCTCTTGCTGGCTGCTCGTGCTGCTTTTCGTGGCATTCTCGACTGCGCCGTTGAGCGCTGCGGACGCCATGTTCCAGCAGGATGATGATGGATGGGGTGATGCAGCGGAGACCATCGAGTTCACTCGTGCCGAGCTCTACCGCACCGAATCCCTGAACCAGTGGTTCGAGAAGTCAGAGCATTGGGCCTTCAGCGGCTTGGTCCTGTTGTCGTTCGGTGAGCGCTGGCATCCAGTCGGTCAGGAATCGTTCCTGGCCGCCTTGCGTTCCAAGGAGCTGCCGTTGCGCTGCTACGCACTCGAGCAACTGTTGAATACCGACGAGATCCTGTTGGCTGAGATGCTTACGCCCGAGTTCCTCGATGAATTGATCATCGGTGGCTTCAAGACCAAGCATGATTTCTTCGCTGAACGCCTCATGCTTCTTCTCGAGGATATATTTCCCGAAAGCGATGCCGAGAAACCGTCCGAGTGGTTGAAGTGGTGGAAGGGTTATCGGCCGCAGCACCAGGTTCTCGAGGTCGTGATCGACGACGACGACGATGATGATGGTGAGAGCGTCGCATCAGGCGTGATCCAAAGGGCGTTCGACCTGCGTACCGCCGGCATGGAATTGGTGATCGTGATGGATTCAACCGGCTCGATGCAGAACACCATCGATGCCACTGTCCTGGCCCTCACCGACTTCACCGTCTTGATGCAAGGCATCTCGCCCAAGTTCCGCCTTGGCCTGGTCGAATACAAGGACACTAACCATGAATCCGGCGGAGCGATGTTGGTTTCAAAGCTCGACAGCAACGCAGCGCGCGTGCGCAAGAAACTCTCGCGCATGGTCGCTGACGGCGGAGGTGACTTCCCCGAGTCGGTGGACCTCGGGCTCGAGATGGCACTCGGTGACAGGCTCGGTTGGGAACGGAGTGCCAACAAGCTGGTAGTGGTCGTCGGCGATGCACCTCCGCATAAGGATCGCATCGAGGCGGCAGTGCAGATGGCTATCGAGGCGAACGAGAGCCCCTTCGGTGTTGATGCCAGCGAGTTGTTGGAGGTGACCAAGGAGGGCAACTCAGCCGCTCGTCGCGGAGTACGTCCCTTCATCATCTCGACGATCGGCGTCGGCACCACCGGTGTGCATCGTGAGACGCGCGATAGCTTTCAGAAGATCGCTGAAGGCGGGGGCGGCACCTATGCACAGGCCTTGGTGAATCGCGCATCCAGCAGCGCCAGCTCCGAGATCGCCACGCATATCCTGAACCTTTCCTTCGGCGAGCGCTGGCACGATCAGACCGAGGTCTTCGTCGACGTGTTCCTGCAGTATCGAGCCGCGGGCCTGTTCAAGTAAGCGAGTCTTCGCGTGGTTCCTGTTCCAGCTCTTGTGGTTCAGTGATCACTCGATTCGGGGCGATGTCCGCCATGTCCTCTAACCGTCGGCCTTGTGGTGCGACCTGCTTTAGGTAACTGCCGACCGAATTGTTATAGGCCTTGACCGCAGCCTTGAGGCCATTGCCGGTCTTCTCGAAATGCCCGGCGAAAGTGCGCATGCGCTTATGGTATTCCTTGGCCACGTCAGCGATCTGTTGTGCATTGCGTGCGAGCTTGTCTTGCTGCCAATAGATGGCGACGGTCTTCAGTAAGGCCAACAGTGTCACTGGAGTCGCGATCAGAACACCATGTTCCATCGCATCCTCCTGTAGATGTGGTGCTGAATGGAAAGCCGCTTCGAGCAGGTGATCTCCCGGCAGGAACATCACGGTGAAATCAATCTCACCATCCATGCTGCCCGCATAATCCTTCTTGCCGAGGGCTTTGACATGGCCGCGCAAATCGCGCGAATGCTGCTCCAACAGGGTGCTGCGCCTGGCAGGGTCAGCCTCACCCTGGGCATCGAGGAAAGCAGCCATCGGAACCTTGGCATCGACTGGAATGGCGGTCCCACCAGGCAGGAGTACCTGGTAGTCGGGGCGCAATCCACCTTCGATCTGCGACTGAGGTTTGTAGTGCACGCCTTCGGTCATGCCGGCGAGCTCGAATACGCGGGCCAGCACCATCTCTCCCCACTGGCCACGTGCTTGGGAACTGCCACGCAGGGCGGTCGCCACATCTTGACTGCGGCGCTCGAGCTCGACGGTGCTGACGTTCAAGGCCTTCAACTGCTCCTTAAGTTCACCAGCAGTCTGACTGCGTGCCTTCTCGAGTTCACGAGTCTGCTCGGCCAGGGAAGTCAGCTGCTTCTCGAACGGCTGCAACTTCAACTCGGTCTTCTCAAGGATCGCGGTGGAGTTGTCCTTCAGGGCTTGGGCGGCAAGGGCTTGAAAAGAATCGCGCAGTTC
>CAZJGH010000156.1:0-6362 GCA_964545405.1 uncultured Planctomycetales bacterium | reverse complement strand
AATCAAGAAGCTCTGGCAACAGCTGAGCTTCAGCGCGTCGGAAGCCGACGTAGTCGTCGCCGACCCAGTCGGATATCTTGCGCTTGGATCGACGTTCGAGTTCCTCATCGGCGTCGATGAATGTCCACCCCAGACGAGCTGCAAGCGCCCGACCGAGACTGCTCTTGCCACTTGCCCGTGCGCCGATCAGGACCACTGCCATGCGCTCTTCAAGCTCAGTATGAAGGGCTGAATCCAGGACAGCGAAATCAGCTTCATGGTTGGTGGCAAGACGCAACTGCTCGAGCATCTGGCGAATCAGCATTGCCGTGCCTTGGACAGTTACCGCGCCGGCTTGCGCTGCAGTCCGTAGCCAGATGGTCTCAAGTGGATGGTAGATCATGTCCAGGGCCAAGGCTCCTGCACGTGGGGCCTGGTCAGGAGTCGGCGATCCAGGCTGCATGAAGCTACCGACCGTGGTGGCTTGGATCAGTGCATGGAAATCACGCAGCTGCACCGCTTCCAAGGTCGTTGCGGTCAGGGTGGTGGCTGAAGTGGCGCAGGATTCGCAAAGCTGCTGGGATTGTTCGGCACGGCGCGCAGCGACAGTCACCTCATATCCGCGGCGCAAGGCTTCGATCACCACTCCACGAGCGGCACCACCAGCGCCAACCAGCAATACCCGGTCACCAGCCTTCAGGCCGACATCCTCAAGAGCATCCAGTGCACCGAGGCCGTCGGTATTGGTAGCGCACCAAGTGCCATCACGCAGCTGCAGAAAGTTGGCTGCCCCACTGGCCGACTTGTTGCTCGCCACATCGGCGGCCTGCTGTTTCCATGGCGCGGTAACTGAAAGGGCGCTGATCCCACAACGCGCGGCTGAGTCGAAGAAGGCTCCCGTTTCGCTGACCGGGAAGCGCAGGTAGACGGCGTTGCATTCGACTTGCCGTAAAGCCGTGCCCCACAGGAAGGGACTGAGGCTGTGTTCTACCGGCATGCCCATGACCCCCATCACGGCTGTCGCGGTGCCGGCGCCGTCGGGCAACAACGCCAACAAGGACAGGTAATCCCACTGCCCAGGTGCGGTGTTGGCGCCGGGCCAACAGCTATAGATCCAGGGGGCACCAGCCAGCAACGACATCACGCGTGAGGCTGAGCCGCCCGGCCCTTGAGCGAAGGCCAGGAGCCCTCCAGCCGATGTTGAAGCTGTCGATTGCTGAAGTTCAACTGCAGCGAGGGACTGCACCAGCTTCTGCACTGGCTTGCTGGTGCAACTCGGTAAGGGGCCGGCTGAAGTCTGTACCTGGTGCTTGATGCCACGAGACCAGGCGTCGAACCTTGGCAGGCAGCTCGATCGTTCCGTTGCCAAGCGGCAGATCGACGACATCAAGACCGCAGCCGGCTGCTTCTTGGAGGATTCGCACACGCTTCTCACGATTGCCGCTGAAGAATCCACCTTCCTCCTCAAGCAATATCGCCGCCACGAACTTCAGGTCTGGGAAGTCAGCGATTAGTTGAGCAAGATCCAAGTCAGCTGGTGTTTCATCGAGGCGCAGCTCAACCCAGCCGACGGTTCCGGCCAATACCGCTAGTTGCTCACGCAGCTGATCCTCTTGCCTGACCAGCAAGGAAACCAATACTCTCTTGGCGATTGGCCTCATTTTGCCGCGTCGCCAGCGATGATGTCACGGAACTCTGCAGCACCCTCTGCACTCAAACGCCCACTTACCAGTGCCAGATCGACCACGGCCACCAAGGCACCACGGTACCGCACAGCTTCAGGGCCAGGCAATGCTGCGAGATGGGCACGTACGGTTTCGACATCCCCGCGCACTACTGGGCCAGTCAGCGCATTGGCCGCCCCTTGCTCCACGCACGACTCGACCGCACGATTCGCCATGTCGGCGATCACCTGTGGAGTCTTGTCACCCAAAGCTGGGCTGAGCAGTTCAGACGCCCAGCCACACAATGCCGTCACATGGTTGGAAAGCAATGACAAGCCAAGGTGATAGTTTGCTCGGTTGAGCTTCGCATCCAGCGGCAGGGCCTCTACTCCCCAAGTCTTCAGCACCCAAGCCAACTCCTCTTGAAAACGCGAGCCGGTGGCGACGGTCGCCAGGGAGGAAGCCAGACTATTGAGGTCGGCCTCCGGGTCGCCTGAAAAGGCCATCAATGGATGGATTGCAGCGCACTGAGCTTCGTACTCACCGAAGTCAGCGAAGACTTCCAAGTCGGATGCCCCACTAAGATGCACCAGAACGTTGTGGCTGCCTTTGAGATGTTCACGACAACGCGTGACTGCGTCTTCAAGTTGATCGTCCGGCACCGTCAGGAGAACCAACAGGTTCTCGTCAGGAACCGAATCAAACTCCTGAACAGGAGTCATGGCGTGAGCCCGTGCCCAGTCCATCCACAAGCCTTGCTGATGCCCGAGCAACATCACCTCAGCGCCCGCGCGCTGATGAACCAGGGCCAAGCACTTGCCAACGCGCCCGGGTCCGATGACCAAGACTCGATCCATCATGACTCACTTCCCCTCTTGGGTAGAGCAATGGGCTGACGCAGGATTGGACCTTGGAGCATGGGCACGACGAATACTTGCTCACATATCTTGCGAGTATGTTCAGCGCACTGTTCGGCATCGGCGAAGTCAGGGAAGAAAGCGAAGAAGGTGCCGCCGGAACCGCTCAATTGGAAGTCGGCAGTGGCGTCGAGCTTGGCGTGGAAATCCTTGAGTTCTGGATAGGCCAGTTCGGCTGGGCCGAGTAGATCGTTCTCCAGCGGCAAGGGTGGCACCGCCATCTCATCGGACTCACCAGCGGAGCTGACCCCGGCGGCACAGGGAGGAGCTTTCAGCTCAGCGAATACCCAGCCGGTCGCGACACTGATGTCGGGTACTGCGAGCACCACCCAACCGGGAGGCGCGACACCATGTCCCAGGCGAATCTCACCACGCCCGCCAAGCAGTACCGCCGACTCTTCTTGCAGGAAGAATGGCAAGTCACTCCCTATAGAGAGGGCGAGTTCAATGCGGTCGCCGATGGCGCTGCCATCACCTATGGCATCCAATAGGCACAAGGCAGCTGCGGCGTTACCCGATCCTCCACCGAGACCTGCGCCGGCTGGGATCCTCTTGAGCAATGACCATTCGATCGCAGGGGCTTTGCCACCGGCTGAGCGCCACGCTTGCTCGGCACGGAGCACGAGATTCGATTCATCTCTAGGCAGGCCGCTTGCAGCAGGCCCACTCAGCTGCAGTTTGGATGTGAAGTCTTCACCTGAGTCGCAGGGGCGGCATTCGAGTTCATCGTATAGGCCAGCGGCCATGAACCAGGAACGAAGCTCATGGAATCCATCGTCCCGACGCCCAAGCACTTCAAGTGTCCAGTTGAGTTTGGCGGGGCTGCGCAGCAAAAGACCTGGATTCGCCATGACCTTAGTCTACGAGGTTCCGAGCGGCAGGTTATCGAGCAAGTGCACACCTTCGAGCCGAGCGGCGATGATGGCGCGCCACGGAACGGCGGGCTCGGAGCCTGCGGAATCGAAACAGCGGTCGTCGATCACGTCGGCGTATGCGAGTTCAGCCGGAGAGCTGCTGAACTTGTCCCGCATCAACCGCTCCAGTACCCGCGGGTCGCGTTCACCAGAATCGAATGCGGCTGCGGCCGAGGTCAACGCCTCGTGCAGTACCAACGCCTGTTGGCGGGCATCGCTAGAAAGGCGCGCATTGCGGCTCGAGAAGGCGAGGCCGGCATCTTCCCTCAAGGTCGGGCACTCCTGGACGCTGAGAGGTAAGTCGAAATCATCGACCATGCGTTTGACCAAGAACAGTTGTTGTGCATCCTTCGCGCCGAAGAAAGCGGTTGTTGGCCTGCAACGTTGGAACAACTTCAGCACTACCGTCAGCATGCCGGCGAAGTGTCCGGGCCGTGATGCACCTTCGAAGCGTTCGCCGACAGGACCCGGCACCACCCCAGTGACGAAGCCTTCCGGGTACATGTCTTCCGGAGTCGGCAAGTAGACGGCATCGACCTTCAAGTCCTGGAGCATCGCCAAGTCTTGCTCCAACGTGCGCGGATACGCCTTGAGGTCATCTGGGCGTTCGAACTGCAACGGATTGATGAACACTGAAGCCAATACCTGGTCAGATGCTGGCCTCGCTGTGACGAAGAGGGTGGCATGGGCCTTATGCAGTGCCCCCATGGTCGGCACCAGACCAACCGAAGCGTCGGCCGCGAGACCAGAGCGCCATTCCTGCAACTCTGCGTTGTTGTTCAACAACTCCATCTTAGATGTCCATCAACTTGGTGAGTCGTTGCTGGGCCGTCATGCCACCTGCCAACATCAACTCTGGATCAAGTTCGGCGAGCGGTTCGATCACGAAGCGACGCTCCTCGAGACGCGGATGCGGCAACTGCAGTTCAGGCTCGGCCATGCGAACGTCATCGTACATCAGCAGATCCAGGTCGATGGTGCGGGGGCCATTGATGACGGAGCGCTCGCGCCCCAAGGTCGCCTCTATGCTGAGCATCTCGCCCAACAACTCATGTGGGGTCAGGCTGGTTCGGCAGCGCAGGACGGCATTCAGGTAATCAGGTTGCGGCGGCCCCCCCACGGGTGCGGTATCGAGGAAACTGCTCAACTCCACCGCTTCAATACCGTCGATAGCCTGCAACGCGAGTACCGCACGACCGAGATTCCGTGCGCGGTCCCCGAGGTTGGAACCCAAACCGACAAACGCGATTGGCATTGCTAATTAATGACTGTTGGGAGGAACCGTGCCCTTGCGCCACAAGGAAGGTAGGTCGCGAAGGAGCGGCACGAATACGAACAGCACCGCCATCAAGACCATGGCGAGTTCGGGCTCGAGGAACAGCAAGCCCAATAGAACTACGAATTTCGCGAGGGTCTTGACTGGCCGCCGTGAGCGAGTCATCCACGAGAAGAAGTGTGGGTATGGGACTCGCGAGACCATCAGCAGGCCGAGACCGATCAACAGGATAGGCACTGAAACCAGACTCCAGTACTTGACCGAGTAGGCGATTTCCTCAGGCACATCGAAGATCTTGATGTCGTCGACGCCGAAGAAGAACAACACCAATGCGATCGGCAAGGATGCCGCACCGGGACTCGGCAAGCCGATGAAGTGAGCGTGATCCGATGTCAGGTCGTCGGACTCGTGGTCGACGTTGAAACGTGCCAGGCGCAACACCCCGCAACAAGCGAACACCACTGGGGCGACGACCATCAGGCGAGGATGCATGTTGATATCCAGCTCGGGCCCCATCACTCGCAGCAAAGTAATCGACAAGACCGCCGGCGCGACGCCGAAGGTGACACAGTCAGCCAAGCTGTCTAGTTGAGCACCAAGTGGACTTGCGCTACCCGTAATCCGGGCGAGCTTGCCGTCGACGGCATCAAGCAAGTTAGCAAGCACTAAATATAAACCACCTTCGTACAGGCGATTAGGGTCGTTCTCGAGCACCGCGGTCACACAAAGCAGGATTGCGACCACCCCGCAGGCGAGGTTGCCAAGGGTGACTAAGTTCTGCGGCGACAAGACTTGTGGAGGACGGCTCTCCGAATCCATAGGAAGATTCTATCCTGGAACACCCATGACCGTACTGGTCTCCGAAATGAACATGCGCAAAACCCTCCCAGCCCTCCTTTTGGCCCTCACTACGCCCTTGTGCCTAGTGTCGGCTCAAGAAATTGAAGTCACGCGTGAAGCTCAGAGCCTCACCGGTCTCCCCGCCGTCGACCCAGTCGTTGATGCCATCTACGCGATCCCGGACGAGGATATGCAAGTGGATGAGATCCTCGACCACCTGGTCAACACCATTGGACCACGCCTGACTGGCTCCAAGAACCTCACCACCGCTGGCGAATGGGCGGTTGAGCAGTTCAAGAGTTACGGCATCGAAAACGTCCGCCTCGAGGAATGGGGTACCTTCCCGGTCGGCTTCGATCGTCACCACTCGCGCGGCAAGATGATCTCGCCGATGGAGCTTGATCTGGTAGTGATGACTCGCTCCTGGACTCCTGGCACTGAAGGAGCACAACGAGGACAGGCGTTCCGCGCCCCTACTACCCCTGAGGAGTTGGCTGCGTTGAAGGGCAAGCTTGCCGGTGCTTGGATCGTCGCTTCGTCCGGCACTTACGCACCACGCTTTGATTATGACGGCGACGACCTGCGTGATCAGTTCGGCCGCATGTGTGATGAAGAAGGAATCGCAGGTGTGGTTCGCCCTGGCAACAAGAGTGGCTTGCTGCTCACTTCAGGTCAGTACCGGATCGATTGGGACAACCTGCCCACTCACGTCTCGATCCAGGTCGTGCGCGACCAGTTCTCCGAGATCTACAACATGTTGGATAGTGGCGAA
>CAZJGH010000155.1:0-6424 GCA_964545405.1 uncultured Planctomycetales bacterium | reverse complement strand
GACGAGTTGAGCGGGGAGTGAGGTGGCGAGCGAAAGCGCGGCAGCAGGTGTGCAAATGAATGTGGTCAGGGAAGGCATGAGTGGGCCGGGTTGTGGGGCTGAGGGCTGGAAGGTGGAACAGAGACTGATTCTCAACCTCCGGCGGCAGGGTTGAAGATATCACGAAAACGCGTTATTTGCTCCAGCGTAAATGCAAAGACCTATTTCAGGCTTTTCCCACTTGGCAGTACGAATACTCGCCGGGGGTTCGCGAGGATTAGAGGAGGAGTCAGAAAATGTGATGGCACAAGACAATCGCTAGGTGGTTTGCGATTTCCTTTAGATTTGCAATCCCGCCATTAAAGTCCATTGCTATGGTCGGTTAACCCACAACAATGGGCGAACACTCATCCCCCCGAATGTTCTCCTGCGGAACCCTTATGTCCCCCAAACAAGTTCCCCCGAAATCAACCTTTCTCGATCAACGCCTTGCTGATGATTGGCAAGCCACCTGTCGTCAGTATCAAGCGTTCCTGGACGTGCCATCAAGGCAGCGATTCCATCACCTAGGGCGACTGTTCGAATCCCTTTGCCCATGGATCGAGAAGGCGATCCAAGGGGTAACGATGAGGCACTTCATCCTGTTGCCGAAGGAGATGGTGATTGCGCGCATGTTCGCGAAGACATGCAGGCGTGACGACCTACCCAGTTCGCATGTCATTTTTCAGATTTGGATCGAGTCGATAATCCTTCGGGATGTGGCTAATCCTCGCAACGAACTAGGTGCCACGAATGGTGCCAGCGGCGAACCTTCTGCCGAGCTGCAGCAGAGGTTCAATCGCTTGCCATTCGAGGATCGCGCCCTGCTCTACCTATATATGGTCGAGCGTTGCAGTGTCCCTGAGGTGTCGAGCTATACAGGGATTCCACAAGCTGCTGCTGTGAAAGACCTGGCAAGAATATGGAGCGACGTCTTGGCTGGGTCCTCAGGCTTGGTCTTACCGGATGGTTGGCGTGCGCCATGCGTGGCCGAATGTGATGCCGTGCATGAGCAACGGGAGTCGGAACAGGATTGAAGTCAAACTCTCCCCAGCATTTGCAGATTCTGCAGGATGAGCATCAAGCAGAACAGGGCATTGCATTGGCTAGGTGTTTGCTTCAAGCCGCCGCCTTGATCGAGATGCGAAGGGATGGTTTGGCTGACTACCGCCCCGAACCTAGTCTGCTCGGCCCTAGCTTGCGAGAACTGCAAGCTGAAGCCGACAAGATGGGCTTTTCGAATGCATCCTCACGCCCCTTGCGTGGCATGGACCCGCTCGAGCTGTGTGGACACGCAGAACAGCTGGGGGATGATTCGCTTCAACTGGACATGATCATGGGGGCTACTCTGTTTCGGTCTGGCGAGGTCTTGAAGGGGAGGAATATGTATGTCAAAGCCCTGCTTCGAGCTGACAGTCGAGCTGCCAGAGCACGCTGCCTGACCAGCATTGCGGCTATTCATCTTGTCGAGGGAGATTTGGTTGCAGCAGCCAGTTTTTCTCGCGCGGCGATCAGGGAGAACCCGGGATTGTCAATTGTTCAGGCCAATTCGCACGAAATCGAGGAATTGGTAGGCAGAACAGGTATCTGAGGCTGTTATTCCCAGGTTCCTCACGGGTTATCCACAGTGAACCAACAAGATTAACACTGTTCTAAACCAGTTATTCGCAATAAAATACCTTATGGCAGCAGATTTTTCCCCAAGTCAGAGGGACTAACGCCGTTACCCTAGTGCTAAGCGGGCATAGCCTGCTTTGACCCCATGACTTTTGCCCCCCTGAAAACCGAACAGATTGAGAGCTTCGCCGCACGGCTTGAGGCTTTCGCTAGTGAGGTAGGGCATGACCGGTTGATGGAGTTCAGCGGCCGACTCGGCGATCTGAATACTCGCGAGCGCGATCGTTTGTCGACTGAGCTGATGGCAATCTATGCCGAATCGGCCTCGAACGAGGCGTTCGGATTGCTGTTCGAGCTCAACCAAGATGGCGTCATGCGGTTGATTTACCATCATCTGCGCCGCAGCTTCTTCTCCGTAGACCCTAATGATGTTCTGCAAGAGGTCTTCTTCAACATCTACCGCTACCCGAAGAACTTCGATTCGACCAAGCCATCAGCCTTCCGCAACTGGACTCATTCCATCGTGCGGAACACCACGCTGAAGCACAGCCGCAAGGCTCAACGCAACCACGTGGTTTCTCTGACCAGCCCCGATCGCGATTCGGAACGCGAGCTGCCAAACCTCGAGCCAGAGGATTTCGACGGCCGCACCCCACTTCAGCAGACCGAGGATAAGGAGACCAACGAGCAACTCATCGGCGCATGGATGCTCTACCTGCACTTCTACCAAGAGGCCTACCGCTGCCTCACTCCGCGTGAGAAGCGGGCCTTGTACTTGGTCGAGGTCGATGGCATTCCATACAAGGAAGCCGCTGCAGAGCTTGACGTTCGGGTCGAGAACCTCAAGATGCGCATCTTCCGTGCACGTCGCAAGATCTTCACCATCATGAAGCGTAAGTTCTCTGCAGGAGAAAGCGCTTACGATCGTGATCAAATTAGCCAGCTTGATTCCCGCGCCGACGCCGGCCGGGCAACTGCGGCAGACAGCCGCATGAATGCCCCGGCTCCGGCAGTCGAGAAACCGGCGCGCTCAAGCGGGCGTTTCACCACGCTGAAGTCCAGCAAGAGTTCAACCAGAGGTACGGAGGGCGAAGCATGAACTTCCGCGACGCCTCTGCCGACCACTCTGCCTACGCTGGCTTCCACGATGCTATTCGCAACGTCAGCTCCTCGCCGCACATGGTTTGTGCTGGTTTCCAACGCGAGCTGAGCGCACTCTTCGATGGCGAGGTTGCTGAAGAGCACGCCCGTCGAACATTGGCACACCTGGAAGCATGTTCTGACTGCTCAGACTTCTTCCATGCAGTACGCCTTCAGGCCTTAGCTCATCGCGACATGACGGTGCCAGGTTCCTTGGCTCGTCGCTTGCGCCGCTTGCCAGGTCGCGACATCTTCGAAGGCCTGACCGACTCAGAGATCGTTCGCCGTTTGGCTGGCACTCTTTATGAGTTGGGCAAGGCATACGCTCTTGCAGGAACTGATGGCGAGTATCTAGTGCGGATCGCTGAGGAGCCGGTCGAGATAGATAGTTACCAGAATGGAGAAGCCGCCGAAGCCGCCAACTTGGCTGAGCGCAGCGGTGTATGCGAATCTCGATTCGCGCACATGGTCGGTGGTGTTGATTCACACCTGGAGAAGGCCAGGGGTTTCCTTTCAGAAGCATTGCGCTTGAAGCCTCGGTTCGCCGAAGCCCATATTTACCTTGGTTTCGTTCACCAAGCAGAAGGCAACCAGGATTTGGCTGAGGCCGAATACCTCGAGGTCTTCTTGAACACGGATCGCCTCTTGAACCGCGCGCATGCCGCGATTCAACTCGGATTGATTCATGACCGCGTCAAGGACCACCGTCGGGCCTTGCGCTACTACCGCTGGGTAGTCACGAGTGGCTTGGTGCATCACCAGCCAGAATTCGCCTTCGTCTTGTACAACATCGCAGTCGAGCATATTTCGCTCAACGAGATGTCCAAGGCGCTTGAAATGCTGCGCTTGATTCGTAGCGAATACATTGAGCTGTGGCCGACCGTTCTCGATTGGCTGCATAGTTCCGATCACCTTCTTGAGTCGTTGCAGGCAGATAGCGTATGCCGCGCCGAGCTCGAACAACTCGAACCGGCATTCTTTGCCGCATAATACGATGATAAACAGGACAACCTTCAAACAACTCTTGCAGCCGGCAATACTTGTCGCGCTCATGAGTGGGATGTCCCTCCTTGCTACTTCTTCGCTGCTGGTATCACAGCAGGGTAATCCTCACGACGGAGGAGTCGGAGACCACGGTGACAACCCAGTGGTCGGAAGCCTTCCATGTGCAGTCAGCCCCGAGCTCGACCAGATGTTCGGCGGTAGCGGGACCTCCATTACCTATCCATCGCCAGTGCTTGGCCTGGTCGGTGGCTCCAACTTGAGCGGCCAAATCGTCGATGCCTTCGGCACTCCGTACGGCATGGTCAATAGTGGCGTGCCAGACGCCTTCTCCATCTTCGGCCTGCTCCATGATGGCGTAATCACTGTCCGGCGCTTCGATGCCAATAAGGGTTTCATGCAACTGCAGCAGTGGGTGCCAGACGAGTACATCGGCGGCACGATCGCCATGGTGTCTACCATCGGTAACCCATCACGCGAGATTACCGGCAACGTCGTTGACTTGCCGATGCAACTGTTGGCGGCAGCACCAGGTCCTGCAGTAGATGGTGTGATCACCATTCAAGGCCCTAATGGCGAGGCTCCAGACCTCGTCGTGCACATCACTGCGGTCGGTAGTTTCCTGACTATCACCTACGTGCCATAGGAAGATGGAACCACGAGTGGTGGTTCCTCAAGGGGACCTCGGGGGCATTGCCCCTGAGGTCCTTCTTAATTGTCTAGCTGACGATGCGTTGCGCGGGACATGCCGGCCTTTGATCCTCGGTCACCGCAAGGCTCTGGAGGGGATCGCGCGGGAGATGGAGATCGCAATCGAGTTGCAGTCCGTCGCCGAGGCTGAAGATGCCTTCTTGGTCTCATCAGATGCACCCGTCCCAGTACTTGAACTGGAATCCGGTCAGCCGAGCGACAAGCCGGGAGCACCGTCTGCGCAGTTCGGCATGGCCAGTGTCGAGGCCGTCTTGCGCTGCGCCAACCTGTGTCTCGAAGATGGCGCTGACGTCATGGTCACTCCACCGATCCACAAGGAAAGCATGCACCTCGCTGGCTACCCTTTCGAAGGGCAGACCCAGATCCTTGGCGAGACGTGTCGTTCCCGTCGTTACGGGATGCTTGCCTGTGCTGGCGACTTGCGCGTCCTTGTGGCAACACGGCACATGGCCCTTCGTGAAGCCATCGGCAAGCTTGATTCACGTTTCGTCGCTAAACAGATTCGTCTTGCGCATGAATCGGCGCGTTCGACCTTGGGCATAGCCGAGCCGCGAGTGGTCTTGGCTGGCCTCAACCCTCACGCTGGTGAAGGCGGGGCGTTCGGAAACGAGGAGAAGCTGGTGCTTGAGCCGGCAATCGAAATAGCCAAGGAAGAGTGGGGCTTCGATACGGCTGGGCCAGCTGTCCCAGACATCGTCTTCGGCCAGGGCTATCGCGGCGAGTGGGATATCGTCATCGCCCTATATCACGATCAGGCCTTCTTGCCGCTGCGCATGCTCCCAAGAGAAACGGCCTACACAATCTTCGTCGGTGGCAATATCTTGCGCACCTCGCCGATGCACGGTGCCGCATATGACATCGCGCGTAGCGGCAAGGCCGACCCACGCCCCTTCAGGTATTCCTTGGAGCGCGGTATCAGCCTCGCAAGAACGCGGCTTACATGCGCGTGAGATAGCGATCGACCTCCCAAGGGTGGACCATCGCGATGTACTCGCTCCACTCGGCGCGCTTGGCGTGCACGAATTGACTGAAGGCATGTTCGCCCATGGCTTCCTTGAGCACCGAACTCTTCTCGAGCTGAATGATTGCCTCGCCAAGGTTTGCAGGCAGGCTCTTGATCTTGAGGCGAGAACGCTCGCGCTGGCTCATCTTGTAGACGTTGCCGGTGACCGGCTTCGGTGGCTCGATCTTGTTGCGGATTCCATCGAGGCCAGCAGCAAGCATCACGGCGAAGGCCAAGTATGGATTGCAGGATGGATCAGGCATGCGCAACTCACAGCGAGTTCCGATTCCGCGACGGGCGGGGACACGAATCAGTGGTGAGCGGTTGCGCATCGACCAGGCCAAGTGGGTCGGGGCCTCGTAACCAGGAACCAAACGCTTGTATGAGTTGACGGTCGGGTTGGTGACGGCGCAAAGTGCGCGCCCATGCTCGAGCAACCCGCCGACGTACCAACGCATCAAGTCGGAAACGCCGTCATCATCGGCGCCCTCCTGGAAGAAGACGTTGTTCTTGCCTTCGAACAGGGACATGTGCACGTGCATACCTGAACCGTTGGCTCCGAAGATGGGCTTAGGCATGAAGGTCGCGTGCAATCCCATGTCGCGTGCGATCTTGCGAACCACGAAACGGAAGACAGTCAGGCGGTCGGCGGTCTCGACGGCGTCGCCGTACTTGAAGTCGATCTCGTGCTGGCCGGCGGCGACTTCGTGGTGCGAGGCTTCGATCTCGAAGCCAAGAGCCTCGAGAGCGATGACGATTTCACGACGGCACTGCTCTCCGAGGTCGGTGGGGGCGAGATCGAAGTACCCAGCAGCATCGTGAGTGATGGTGGTAGCCTCGCCATCATCGGTGCGCTGGAACAGGAAGAACTCGGCCTCAGGGCCGGCATTCATCTCGTAGCCCATGGCCTTTGCTTCAGCACATACCCGCTTC
>CAZJGH010000154.1:0-6462 GCA_964545405.1 uncultured Planctomycetales bacterium | reverse complement strand
CCTTATCGGGATCAGTGAACCTTGGTAGTGACATGGATGTCGAGGACCTCAAGTGGGACAAGTCCACTGGCACCCTCAGCTTCGGTCTCACCATGGGTGAAGACTATGCCATGACTTTCACCATGACTCGTGACGGCGACAAGTTGGTCGGTAACCTGACTGACGGTGATGAGCTTGATGAGGTCATCTCTGCTTCCTTCAACGCAGCCAAGACCAAGGCCGTAGCCGACAAGGCTGCTGCGATCGCTCGCGGCGAGATCGTCGAGGGCATCGAGAAAGGTGACCGCGCGCCGGAGATCACCGGCACCGACCTGGATGGAGTCGACTTCAAGTTGTCCGACTACAAGGGCAAGATCGTGATGCTCGATTTCTGGGGCGATTGGTGAGGCCCTTGTCGTGCTTTGTACGAACACGAACGGTCGTTCGTGACTGAAATGGAAGGCAGGCCCTTTGCCCTGGTCGGCGTCAACAGTGATTCCCTCGAGAAGGCCAATGCCGCGGTCAAGAAGAACAAGCTCAACTGGCGTAGTTTCCAGAACGAGCGCAAGGAAGGAAGCATCTCCGACGCATGGGAAGTGCAAGGTTGGCCGACCATCGTGGTGATGGATGCCAAGCAGAACATCGTCTATCGCGGCCATGATGGCCACAAGGCGACTGAAGTCGCCAGCAAGCTCGTCGCCAAGCTCGAGAAGGGTGAGGATGAACCGAGCGAGAATGTCGGCACTGAGGTCGGTCAGGTCGCACCGGACATCGTCGGTCTCGACCTGGATGGCGAGTCATTCAACCTTTACGATTACAAAGGTAAGGTCGTGATGCTCGATTTCTGGGGCGATTGGTGAGGCCCTTGTCGTGCTTTGTACGAACACGAACGGTCGTTCGTGACTGAAATGGAAGGCAAGAACTTCGCCCTGATCGGTGTAAACAGTGATTCTGTCGAGAAAGCCAAGGCTGCAGTCGAAAAGAACAGCTTGAACTGGCGTAGCTTCCAGAACATTCAGGAAGGAGGCAAAATCTCGAGTAGTTGGGGTGTTAAGGGCTGGCCTACGCTTGTAGTGATAGACCAAAACATGGAAATCGTTTACCGTGGACATGATGGCCACAAGGCCACTGAAGTCGCCCAACAACTGGTAGAAGCAGGTTCAATAGATAGCTAAGCAACTACCGGCCATCCCCCCGAGTCGGTCAACTTTTGCTTACTACCTCCTGCCTAAGCCTCATACTCCTTGCTTGCCCTCCCCACGAGGGCAAGCATGAGCAAATTGAGGCCGCCACGGTTGCGGTAGAGAAGGCGCCCCAGAACCTCGGCTTGCGCTTGGCGCGGGCTGAGGTTTTCCTTTTGCACGGCGAGCTCCAGTCGTGCGCAGATGATCTTGAGATCGCAGCTGGTTTGGTGGGGGATCAGCCGACCGTGGTCTTGATGCGGGCTCGTTTGCAGTATGCACGTAAGCAGTTGGAGCCGTGTCTCAGTAGCCTCGGAGCCTTGAAGGCAGCCGATCTAGAGGATGAGACTAGCCTGCAGGTTTTGTCGCTGAGAGCTGATTGCTTGACTGGCCTGAAGCGAACCGTCCCAGCCATTGACGCTTGGGGCGAACTCATCGCAGCGCATCCGCAACCACAGCCGGACTGGTACCTCAAGCGAGCAAGCTTGCAGGCATCGATTCCGATGACAGGAATCGCAACCGCCATCAGTGGTCTCGATCAGGCGATCAGCCGTCATGGAAATGTAGTGGTCTTGCTTTTGCGCGCCGCAGAGTTGGAAGAGCAGCTAGGGCGTTTCGACGCAGCAGTCGCGCGTTTCCAGGTCTTGGCGGAGCAAAGCCAACGTCAAGAGACATGGCTTGCCGAACAGGCGATGGTGTTGCTCCGGGCCGACCGTCACCGTGAAGCCAGGGTTTATCTCGAGCGCGCACTTCATGCTTGGCAACAACTTCCAGCCAAACGTCGGTCGACATTCTCGATGCGGCAGCTGGGTGAAAGGATCGCCGATGGTCTTGAGGAGTGTTCCGATGCCTAGGTTGCTGCACTACCTGTTGGCCGTGTTCACTTGCGCATGCTGTTCGTCGGTCGCGTTGCATGCTCAACTGATCGAGCGTGGCTCCGACTGGAATTACTTGGATGACGGCAGCGACCAGGGCACGGCGTGGCGCAGCCTCTCGTTCAATGACAGCCATTGGCAAGTCGGTCAGGCGCAGGCAGGTTACGGCGATGGGGATGAGGAGACGGTGGTGTCCTTCGGCGCGAACGAGCTCAACAAGTACATCACGACATATTTCCGTCGTTCGTTCAACGTAAGCAATCCAGCTAGCATCACGGACCTGACCTTGAGCCTGTTGGATGACGATGGCACCGTGGTTTATATCAACGGTGTGGAGGTCCTGCGTAACGACATGCCGGCAGGTGGTATCGATTACCTGACCCTAGCGACGTCTTCTGCCTCGCACCATGAGAACCACTTCGAGTATTTCGCGTTGTCACCGAGCCCATTGGTGCCAGGAAACAACGTGATCGCGGTCGAGGTTCATCAGCATTCCTCGACAAGCTCTGACTTGAGCTTCGATCTCGAACTATTGGATGACTTGCCGCCGCCAATCGTGCGTGGACCTTATCTACAGAAGGCTGGCGGTGATCGCATGACCATCCGTTGGCGTACGCCGTTTGCACGGAATTCACGAGTCGAGTTCGGGGCTGCCGCGGGCCAGTTGACTCAGTTCCAGGAGGACTTGAGCCTGACCCTCGACCATTCGATCGAACTGACGGGACTCAGCCCCGACACGGTCTACTTCTACTCGGTAGGCGATACTTCCGGTGCAATCGCCGGTAATGATGCAGATCACTGGTTCCGTACCTCACCATCGCCTGGTGCGACTAGGCCAAGTCGTTTCTGGTTACTCGGTGATGCTGGCACACGATTACAGGGCCAGCTTGATGTGCGCGATGCCTTCATGAACTTCAACGCCAACGGCGCGGTCGATTTGATGGTGATGCTGGGAGACAACGCCTATCGCATCGGCTCCGACGCCCAATATCAAGACAGCCTGTTCGATGTCTATTCGCAGCTGTTGCGCACTACGCCGCTGTTCTCGACGCGCGGCAATCACGAGAAGTCACTGCCCA
This sequence comes from uncultured Planctomycetales bacterium, assembly GCA_964545405.1. GTDB lineage: Bacteria > Planctomycetota > UBA1135 > UBA1135 > UBA1135. The sequence goes on along the minus strand of CAZJGH010000154.1, from coordinate 3,348 downwards.
CCTACCTGGATATCTTCGATTTCCCGACCGCTGCAGAGAATGGCGGCTTAGCATCAGGTTCGGAGGCTTATTACTCCTTCGATTTCGGCAACGTCCACATGCTGTGCCTCGATTCCGTTGCCAGTGACCGTAGTCCTACCGGGGCAATGGCTACTTGGATCGCCGCCGATCTTGCTGCGACCGCGCAACCTTGGGTGATTGTCTACTTTCATCATCCGCCCTACACCAAGGGCTCGCACGACTCCGACAATCCTTCTTGATGGTCATTACGGTTTCGCCAACACCTTCAGCAGCAGTCATGTCCTCGACCACGGCGACGGCTCCCCGATCGGCCAGGGTGCCTATGTGGTGGGTGGAGGTGCCAACTCAGGGACCGTCTACACGGTTGCCGGGACATCAGGGCAAAGCTCTCCGATAGGGCTACTTAATCATCCTGCTCATGTCATTGCCATGCGTGACCTAGGTTCAGTGATCATCGATGCTGACGATGACCGCATCGATGTATCCTTCCTCGCGGCTAGTGGTCAGGTCCTCGACGACTTCACGATAACCACCACACCACAACCACCGACTTTGAGTAGCACCGGACTTGTCTCCGGGCAAAGCGCCAGCCTCTCCGTCAGCCAAGCCACCCCCGGTAGTTCTGTAGTGATCGCCTATTCGTTGGCCGGCCCTGGACCGACTGCCAGCATCTATGGCGACCTGGATCTGGGCCTACCTATCGGTCAGATGCCAACCGGGACGGCCAATTACCTCGGTGTGTTTCAAGTAGACAAGATCGTGCCGGCCATGATGAGTGGTCAGACCATCTGGTTCCAAGCAGTCGAGATCACCGGCACCAACACCGGCTTGCTGACCAATGGCATCGTCGAGATGATCCAGTAGGTCGTTGCTTGACGCTGGGGCGGGATCAGAAGTGGTAGCCGACCGCCACGTAACCGACCATGCCACTGAGGTTGTGCTCGAACCCTGAGCTGGTCGCATTGTCACCTTTCATGTGTGACTCGACGTCGGCCATGCCTTCGTACATGAAGGCTGCTTCGACCGAGAAGCTCTCACTGACGGCCATGTTGAGGCCGGCACCCACTCCCCAACCAAGGAAGCCGTCGGATTCAAAGCTATCCTGTTGGAACTCAAGTCCGAAGTTGTAGATCAATTGACCGGACAGGAAAGCCGTCAGCGCGCGGTCGCCGAAGTAGCGGCGCAAGCCGGCATGAACTTGGTTGCCGCGGATCGGGGAGCCACTCGAATCAGGGTGATACTCGCGCGCATCGATGCTGACGGTGGCGGAGAATTGGTTGCCGATCAAGCGCTCGAGTTCAATCCCGTAGGAACTGAAGCGGTCGAGCTCGTCGCTGGTGCTCAGGCTCGGTGGCGTGTTGACCACGTCATCAGATTCGACATCGAAGCTGCTGTAGACGCCGGTGCGGAACTTGACGGTCTGGAAGCCAGATACGTCCTGCTCCTTGATGCTGGAATAAGGTGGGATGAAGGTGCACGAGCCACCAGTACCGATGGTTAATGTGAGAAGGCCGAGCGCTAGGCTATTCCGCATGGTGCAGAGGATAGCAGCGCTCGACCCTGTTTCGCCTTACTGAATCACGATGACCTTCGACGGGGTGGTGAAATGATCGACCCCATCGGTCATGTATCCCTGCAGGAAAATGTGGCGGTTGACCAGGCTGGTTCGTGCAGGCACGAAGATATCCAGGCTGACGCTGCCTAGCCCATTGCTGTGCTTCTCGGGAGTCGGGCCTATCTCCAGGTCAAGCGCGTTGTACATCCCTCCGACCGGGGCATCGCCGGTGAAGATCGCAACGCGCCGCCCTGGGAAGCCGACCAGGCTGACGTTGATGGTGGTGCCGATCTCTGGAGTCGTGTCACTGATGACCAGCTCACCCAAGTGGCTGTGGTTCGATGACACGGTAGGCAGGTTGTCGAGCACCACGACGGCTTCACTGCCTTGCGCAGTCACGTAAAGCTTGTCGTGCGCGAACACGGCATCGTTCGGCATGTTGTATCCCAGGCTACCCAAGGATGTCACTGACAGTAGCTCATCGTTCTCGAGGTCGACCAGCGCAAGCTCGTTGGTCGATAAGCCACAGACCGCGAGTAGTTCCTCGGCATTCGGCTCGAGCGCGAGGCCGTAGCCATCGATGCCAGCGAGATCGATTCCGCGGTCGAGATTGCCGTCGGCATCGACCTTGTAGATGCGTCCCAAGAAATCCAATCCAGCCAGGTAGCCGCGGCCGTCGCTGAGGCGGACGATGTCTTGGCCGCCGGGGTATCCCAGGTAGTTCTCCATCCGCTCGACATACCAGCTGTCATCAGGATTGAGGCCTGCCGTGTCATGGCGGAACAATCCGCCCTTCGCTCCATCCCAGTTGATCGTGAACTCCGATGTAGGAACCCATATCTCGCTTCCGACAGCGATCAAGCGGCCGTTCGCACGGAACAGGGTGTTGAACCCGGCCAATGGATCGAAGCTGAGGGTGGTGGTGTCGATCGCGTGAACATCACCGCTACCGTCCGCGGTACTTATGAAGAAGTAACCGTCATGAGCGATAATGCCGAACGGGTAGCAAGTTCCGAAGGAAAAGGGGTCCGGCAACTGGACTGTCGTCACGACGTTGTCGTTCGAATCCCAGATCGTCACGCTACCGCTGGTGGAGTTGGTGACGGCGCCGTAGACGAGTGCGCCGTTCTTGTCGTAATGGAAGGCGATGTCTTCCGGATAGAAGCCGACCGGGATGGTCCCGACGACGGTGTCGGTCGACGGATCGATGACCGCTACGGCATTGTTGGCGCCGGCGAAATCACCAGCTATCGAAACGTAGATACGGTCGCTGACCGGCTCGTAACTGATGCCGAACGGCTTGGCTGAACTGAGTGGATTGCCGAGCCCGTAGAGGCTGATCTCTTGTCTGAAGGACTGTGCCGCAAGTGGTGTTGCGGCGACGAATGCCAGGACGGCAACGAAGTTGGATGCGAATCGCATGAGGGGTTCTCCTCCGGGGGTCTCGCCCGGTGTTGGGTGGAAGCTTCCTGCATGACGGTACTCCGACTTATGTCGACTGCACTATGGCAGCGGACAATTACGGTGGCGGACCCGTGGAGGAATTACACCTCCTTCCAAGTCAGACAGGGTTAGCGAATTAAAAGTGAGCTGCGGCAAGCTGCCGCGATTCAGCAGTATAGCAGTAATAGCGAGCCGGATTCCTCAAGCCGTGGTCAGCGCGGTAAAGCCTTTCTAGCTAATCTTGCTACGCAGTTCCGCTACGCTTTCAGGAGTTGGGTCGCGGTCGAGAGCGGAGTGGAATGAGGTCGCACCAGTCTGCTCCTGCAGCT
>CAZJGH010000153.1:0-6465 GCA_964545405.1 uncultured Planctomycetales bacterium | reverse complement strand
CGACTGTAGCCGAACGACTTCATCGAGTTGGTAAAGGCTGTGCGTTGCATGTCGAAACGACAAACCAGTGATGAAGGTGCCTTCAGCCGCATGACAATCTTGGCACCGGTCGTTGCGGGAACTGCGGAACTGGCCGACGTGGGGGTCGACATGGCAATCCTCACATGAAGTTCCGAGTGCGTGGTCGAAGCTGCGGGCATCACGTCCGGTGCGTGGCCTCGGGAGGTGACAAGCTGAGCAATCGACCTTCGTATGGGCGCCAGTCAATGCGAAGGGTGTCCATCGGTCGTGATCGAAATCACGGTGGGCGACGCGGAAGGAAACTTGATCGTGACAACGAGCACAGTCACGGTTCCCATCTATCGACTGCGGCACTTGGGGCGGCTCGAAGCTGGTGCCGTGTGGGTTGGTGTGACAGGTCGCGCAACTCTCGCTAGGACCTGGGAACAGGGCCGAGACCTTTCCGAGACCGTTGACCTCATCACGTTCACCATGGCAGCTCGAGCATTTAGCGAAGCGGTGCGCATCGACCAATGCGAAGCCGGTCTACATCTCGTGATCGAAGGTCGTGTCTCGCATCTCCAGGAAACTGTCTTCGTTATGGCAACGGGCGCAGCTTCGGCGACCTCGGACCGAGGTGGGGGCGTCGGGGTGATCGAACCTACCTTCGTGAACATCCTGGTGACATGAACCACACGCATCGTGGTTCTTGTCCAAGAGGTCGGGGGCGTAGCCGAATAGCCGCCCCTCTGTAGTGGGCTCGGATAGCTCCACATGGCAACTCCAGCACTCGATCGCGGCGTGCTTTCCTTTCAAATCGAAGGCGGTCCATGCGCCATGTTCGAACTCCTCTCCCGATGATGACCGGAAAGTCCCAGTGCCATGGCATTGGTCGCAATCCAGGGAATCCACTCCATTCTCAGCGGCGAACTCAGCGAAGCAAGCCTGGTGCACATCTTGATGACATGAGCTACAACTGGTCGAGACCGAAGCGTAGATTGGACCTAGTTCGTCTCCCGGCTCGACATCGGTATGGCAAGCAGTGCATTCAAGTTGGGCGTGACCACCGTCAAGGGGGAACCCAGTCTCGGCATGTCGTGCCTGGTCGAAGGTAGGCGGTGAGAAGTGTTGGCGTTGGTGGCACTCCAAGCACGCTCGGTCATCCTGCCTGTCCAGCTGGAACTGCCCACCGTGAGGGTCGAAGTGGCAGCTTGCGCAATCGTCCTGTTGGCGGCCAGGGAAGCGGGCAGCGTAGCTCGCGAAGGTACCGGATTCCTCGTAGGCCTCAGGAACTTCCAGCAGCGACGGCGTCGGGTGGCATTGTTCGCATTCCAGGCGGTCGTGTGGAGCGGAAAGTTCAAATCCTGTGGCAGCGTGATCAGCCGCGGCGTAAGAAGTGCGAGTGACACTGAAACCGACATGATCGAGAAGGTGGCAGGCTGAGCAGTCTCGTTGTCCCTCAGGTAGCGGCACGTAAGTCGCAGCCAGGAAAGATCCGGCATGCGGGGAGTCGTGGCAGTCAGAACAGTTCCGCCGATCAGGTGGATTTGTCCCGCCGACAGACTCGATCGAGTAGGGGCCGACCACAGGGTGACATTGCTTGCAGCCGATCTCGCCGTGGACCCCGTCCAAAGGGAACCGCTCGTCGTGCTCGAACTCAGCGACCAAGTCGAAGGCCTCATCCTGTCCGTGACAGCTGGCACAATCATCCTCCAATTGTCCCTGGTGTGGATCCTCATGGCACGTCGTACAGTCTTGAGTGAGCCCCATGTATCTTTTTTGACCTTCCTCCAAAGCCGCCACTTCAGCAAGCTCGTGGCACGCGGTGCAGTCGAGTTCGAGGTGCTTGCCATGAAGTTGATAGTCGAACATCTCATGCTCGAAGGAGTCGAGGTCATCGAAGCCGGCGAGCGCGAAACTAGTGGCTGACACGAGTTGGAAGGCGCTGCCATGATGCTCGCTGTGGCATTGCGCGCATTCCATCACATTCGACGTGTCGAGAGTGCCATGAAGCCCGAAGCGACGCTCGATGTCAGCCTTCACGTCGGAATGGCAACCGAGGCATGCGTCGGGAAGGTCGTCTGCCTTCTCACCGTGGCATTCACTGCACGTCGGGCCGCCGAGTAATGTGCGGATATTGGCATGAGGAGCGCTTATCTCACCAGGGTTGGTGTTGCCGAGATCCGCGATGACCAGCCACAGCACCGAGGCGGTGGAAATGGCGGTCAAAGCGAATCTTGAAACGGAGCGGCTCAAGAGGTTTTTTCAGGAAAGTGAGGAGAAGCGGAGGGCTGAGACGATGTGGACGCCAAGGAGGAGGACCATCAACAGCGCGACCCACCGGTGGAAGTAGCGCCAAGAAGCCAGGATTCCCCTCATTTCCTCGAATCTAGTTGCCATTAATGCTGCCCAATGTGCGCGGCGGGCAAGGACGAGGATGCGCTGTAGTTGGTCCTCGGCGATCCCTTCAGCGCGACCTGTGCGGCCAAGGTCGCGCAGAATCCGGCGCAGGTCGCGATGCTGATGGAACAAGGAAGACAAGCGCACCAGGAAGTTGCCGTCCCACCGGCCCGATTTAATCAGCAAGTCCAACTGCTCCTGTACGCGGTGACCGAAATCGCGGTTATGGCGGTCCCATCCCGCGGCAAGACTTGCGATTTCGCCGCGTATCTCCTCGAGTTCTAATTCGCGGCCATTGGCGGAATGGGGGATGAAGGAATAGAGATAGCGACCGATGCCGCCGGTTGCGATGAGGAAACTCAAGCCCCAAAAGGCATGGCCACCGACCGTGTCCTGTGGAGCGAATGCACTGTGCACTACTGCCGCAACCAGCGCCAATAGGCCAGTCGCTACATGCGATGTCATCCATGCCTGCAACGACCCGAACCTGATGGGGCCATTAGGGGCACGTCGCAGCAAGTAGCAAAGGTTTATCAGGATCAGCGAAGCGGCAAGGATTCCTGCACCAAGGCCGAAGGCACGGGAAGGCCTGAGCCAAGAATGCAGCTCATGGGTTGGCCTTTGGGCATCGGGTAAGCGGTAATAGTCACTATCAAGGTAAGCCCAAACCAAGGCGGCGAGGGTCGCAAGCAGTCCGAACGCAAGGGCCGGCAGGAGGCCTGTGCCACGTTCTTGTAGTTGCTCGGCCGCTTCGCGCCCTGCATGGTCGAACGAGAAGCCTGCTTGTTCCAATAGCGGGAACGGGGGGATGCCACCAGCCAGGATGAACACCTCGTCATTGCTTAGAGGGATTCGCTGACTCCCATCCTCTTGGTCGGTTGGCTTGAGGGTGACCTCGTCTTCGCTAATGCTCTCGACTTGAGTGTTGAACATCACCTCGAGTTTCCCCTCGGCGATGCACCCTTGTAGGCGCGCTTGGTTGCGGGCCTTGATGCGAAAGAAGGCATGCTTGCGGTACGACAGCGTGACCTTATTGCCGGGTTGCTCAGCCAGCCCCATTGCCGCTTCAATGGCTGAATCACCACCACCGACCACAAGCAGATGGCGTTGCTGAAAGGAGTGTGCGTCGATCAGGCTGTAGTGCACCTTGGGAAGTTCTTCGCCGTTTACCCCTAGAGTGCGCGGCGTGCCACGGCGACCGAAGGCGAGACAGACATGCTTGGCGTGATAGGCACGGTTGATCGCCTTGACGTTGAAGCTGCCATCAGTCAGGGACTCCAACTCGGTGAATCGTTGGCCTGTTTCAAGCGGAAGGTCAAGCTCAGCAACGATCCCTTCCCATTTGTCGATCAACTCCTCCTTGCTGTAGGTGTCCTTGTCTAGGCTGCCGGACAGTGGCAAGTCGATCGGATGGGTCATCACCAGTTTCTGTCGTGGATACTTCGAGACCGATCCACCCAAGGTGTCCTGTTCGATCATCACGAAGTTCAGGCCGTGCCGTTTGGCTTCCAGCGCGCATGCGATTCCAGCAGGACCGGCACCGACGATGCAAAGGTCTAAGCGATCATCTTGCTTGCGATTTACGGTCTGGATTCGCCGCGCTACTTCAGCCGCAACCTCCCGACCATGTTCCAGGGCAGTGCGGACCAAGGCGAATCCCGTGACTTCACCGGCGAGGAACAAGCCCGGGTTGCCCTCTGATTCGTTACCCGGCCCCACAACCGGAATGTCCTTTCGCTCACTGAGATCCCCTAGAGTCAGGGCAATGCCACCGACAGGGCATTCCGCGGCACATCTCCCATGTCCAACACAGCGTGCGCCGTGCACAACAAGCGCTTGACCATGGATGAGTTCAAGCACACCTTCCTCTGGGCAGGCTGACACGCAGGTGCCGCAACCAATACAGCGGGAGAGATCGACGTGTGGATACAGCAGACGAGCGTGGTGGCTGCCTGTCTGGCGGGCTTTGCTGCGTTCTTCAAGGTTGTGCTCGATGCTGCGCACTTCATTTTTGCGCAGCAATAGGACAGCCAGAGTCATTGATAGACCGACTGCCAATAAAAGCAGAATGGTGAGGGTCATCAGCGGGGCTCAGGATATCGGAAAACAAACATAATCGAGGCTGTTTGTGAACAAGAGTAATTGGTAGAGAATTCCCCACATAAGACCTTCGCGGGGGAATAGGATGGTCTTGTGCCGAAGTGGCACATCTTTTTGACAATCCGATGACTGAAACTCAGCAAGATACTACCCATGAGCGAACCAGCGGACGCAAGCTGGACGAATTCACTGATGTCCTACTCGCTCTCATTGGCTCGGTCGTAACCGTCGCTAATTCCGAATCCTACGAAGATGCCCCAGTTGGGCACCGTCTCGGGGCAGGTTTCTACAAAGCCAAGGTCATCGAGATGAAAGGAGATTACATCATTCTCGGAACGCAATTCCGCCACTCAAGTGGGCACGGCGACGATGAGCCGGTCAAGCAATTCGTGCCGCTGAATCGCGTAAAACGAGTTAGCGTCATGAAGAGCGAGAAAATCATCCACCTCTAGGCAGGAATTTCCCTTATTTATCGTCGAGGGCAGAGATGCCAGGTAGCTCTTTGCCCTCGAGCATCTCGAGGAATGCGCCGCCGCCGGTGGAGATGTGAGTGATGCGCGATTCGACTTGGTTCTTCTTGATCGCTGCGACTGAATCGCCGCCTCCGACCACCGATAGGTTCTCCGTTTCCGCGAGGACCAAGGCAATGGCGGAGGTCCCGTGGCTGAATGGTTCGAGCTCGAAGACTCCCATAGGACCGTTCCATACCACGGTGGCAGCATCGCGCAATTTTGCGGAGTAGGCTGCGATGGTATCCGGGCCGATATCCAATCCCATCCATCCATCGGGTAATGCACCCTCGACGACCTGGGTGTTGGCATCGGCTGCGAAGTCGTCAGCGATGAGGTGATCGGTGGGCAGTAATAATTCAACGCCCTTGGCGGCAGCCTTATCGACCACTGAGCGAGCTACATCGAACTTATCCTGCTCACACAGCGAACTACCGATTTCGACGCCGCCGGCGGCCAAGAAGGTATAGGCCATGCCGCCACCGATCAGGACCGCGTCGACCTTGTCGAGCAGGCTTTCCAGCACGACGATCTTGTCTGAGACCTTAGCGCCACCGACGACGGCGACTACCGGACGTTTAGGCTTGCCGAAGGCCATGTCGAAAGCATCGATCTCGTTCTGCAGGAGCTTGCCGACTACAGCAGGTTTCAACAGGGCAGGTAATCCGGCAGTGGAAGCGTGGGCGCGGTGGCAGGTGCCGAATGCATCTTGAACGAATACGTCGGCCATCGAGGCAAGGTCAGCTGCCATTGCAGGATCGTTGTCGGTCTCTCCTGACTCGAAGCGCAAGTTGTCCAGCAACAGTACTTGGCCAGGCTCGAGGTCGGCAGCCGCAGTCTTGGCGAGGTCACCACGAACATCATGGACCCACTTAACTTCAACGGTGCTACCCAGTAACACCTGCAGTCGCTCAGCGACCGGATCCATGCGCAGGGCTTCAACAACCTGACCCTTGGGACGGCCAAGGTGCGATGCGGCAACGACTGATCCACCCGCGGCCAACACGGTCTGGATAGTTGGGATTGCAGCACGTATGCGCGTGTCGTCGCCGATGACGCCATCCTTCAGCGGAACGTTGAAGTCGACGCGAATAAACGCGCGTTTGCCGGCGAAATCGACCGAATCCAGGGTGTGCTTGGCGAGGCTCATGGCGGATAGATTAGCAGCACTGATGCACACTGATGTATCATGAAATCATGAACAGAATTGGGCTGGTCCTCGGGCCCGTGCTGTTTGCGGTTGTTCTGCTACTGGACATCGCGCCCGAGAATCCCGCGGCTGCACGGATGGCAGCTGTTGCCGTATTGATGGCGACTTGGTGGATCACCGAAGCGATTCCCTTGTTCGCCACCGCGTTATTGCCGTTGGCTTTGTATCCACTGCTCGGCATCGACAAGGGGGGACATACCGCACCGATCTATTTCAACAGCACCATCGTGCTGTTCCTCGGCGGCT
>CAZJGH010000152.1:0-6497 GCA_964545405.1 uncultured Planctomycetales bacterium | reverse complement strand
TGCCTAATCCACGCCGCTAGCGTTCACTCTGAGCCAGGATCAAACCCTTCACTTTTGATTGTCGGCCAACCGAAGTTGACCTGGGTTTTCCTGAACTCTCTCTTGTCACACTCAATTTTCATTTGTGTTCGACAGGGTCATCCTATTTTTCAGAGAACGCGGACCGAAGTCCGACAATCGCACTTCACACCTATTGGACAGGGTCCTGCGTGAACTGCGGCCGCGTATCTTAGCTCCTTGGAATCCAGTGTCAACCTCTTTCGAGGAAAAGACTTCAGAACTTTGAGCGAGATGTTGACCGAGGTGCCTTTAGGGCGGGCCTGCTGGTCAAGCGGTCGAGTATTCTAGGGATGAAAATCACAGCGTCAACCACCCCAAGAACTTTATTTTCGAATTCTTCATGACTGCTCCAAATACCTCTTCCCAGTCGACCAGGCCAAGCTGGAATTCAACCCAAAGCAAAGCCTTCGATCTATACCTTCAAGACTCTGGAATCCCAGCAGCTTGCCTCATGGAGCAGGCAGCAGGAAGTATTTCGGAGTTCTTAATATCGGCCACTAATCAGGGGGAAAGAGTCAAAGTTCTGTTTCTTTGTGGCCCCGGGAACAACGGAGCCGATGCCCTCGCCGCCGCTCGCCAACTGCTCTTCTACCCTCATATTGAGCCTCAGGTGCTAATCCCGTCAGGGTTACCTAAGCCACATAGCCTTCTTGAGCTTCAAGCCGCCGCCTTTGAAAATCTCGGTGGCACCATTCTGAAAACCAACGAATACCAGCTTGACACTCCCCCCAATGGCCCCCAGATCATCGTTGACGGCCTCTTTGGGGTTGGTTTGGCCCGTCCAATCGGCCCCCCTTTCGCTGAAGTCATGGCTCAAGTAGCCTCCAGCAAGATTCCTGTCCTTGCTGTCGACTGCCCGAGCGGGCTTAATTGCGACGATGGTTCGATCACTGGCCCATTCTTGCCAGCAACCTGGACGATCAGCTTCATTGGCCGCAAACGCGGCTTCGACCTGGATTGTGGCCCCAAGGTATGTGGAGAGATAGCAATCGCCGACATTGGGGTACGCCACGAATTGGCTGACGCCTGGCTGACAATGCGTCAGTGAACGAAAGCTCCAACTAGGCGAAGATGGTGATCTTCACGCCGGCAGCGACCAATTCGAACAGTTCCTTGGCGTCGGCGTTATGCATTCTGATGCAGCCTCCTGATTCGAAGGAACCAATCGTGTTTTCACTGTTGGTGCCGTGTACACCATACTGCCGATCTTCCTTGAATCCCATCCAGCGGTCGCCGAGCGGATTGTCAGGATTGCCATAAGGCACCGGAGTCTTGCCAGCTGGGTAGTAGACCGGATTCTCAAGGAGCTCGGTCCCAAAGGTGAATGTACCTAGTGGAGTCGGCTTCGCCTTGAGCCCCATTGACACCGAGTACAGACGAATCGGCACCTTGTCGGCGTATAGCACCATGAGGCGAGAGCTCCGCCAGGCCTTCAGTTCCAGGGTTGCAGTTGGAATCTTGAGGGTTTCATCGGCCCGTAAGCTGTAGCTGGATTTGTGGTTGAACTCCTTGATCCACCCGCGTGGAGCGATGATCCCCTGTTTTTGGAACTTGCGGCAAATCACCCAGTAGCTCTCGCCACCGCCGACTGAATACTCCTGCCACGGCAAGAATGCCGCCGCATTCCGACCGACAAGGTCGACTTTATCCTTCAATTCCAGGACCCTTTCGCGGGAGTACCCTGAAGTCAACATGTCGCTCATGACTGTGGCTAAGGATTGGCCGGCGTTCTCGTACCCATCAGTGCCAAGACAAAGCTCAGCCAAGGCATCCGTCCACACCAGCTTTGCTGTCCCGACCGGACCTGAATCAAGAGCCTTCTCTAATTCACTGGTTCCGCCACCAGCCCATGCTTCGGCATAGCGTTGGAAGTCAGCTCCAAAGCTGGAATCAGGAGTGTTCCTCAAGCTGGCGCGATAGGAGTCGGCCTTTCCTGTGAAAATGCCTGCAAAACCTGCCAGCTGATCAGCCAATGTCGCGCCTGAACCGAGGAATTGGCTGCGCTCAGGTTCAAGCTGGCGGTGCCAGGCATCTAGGCCGGCCAAGGCAGACATTGGCGCTGAAGCCGGAGTCGGGTTTCCACTACCCTCAGTAACCGAAGCAGGCGGAGTGTTGACCTGGGATGAGCCGGAGCTGTCGCCTTCAGGATCATTAAGTGTCTCCTGCTCCACTGGTCCACCGCCAAGCTCGCCATTGGCGCCCTCATCCAGCGGGATATTGACTACACCTGCGGTGGAGGTTTCCTTTTCATCACCTCCACAGGAGACCACCAAGGAGGGGATGACGAGAACGGCTGCAACCAGAATTAGAACACGCGACATTTGGTATCCATTCTGCCCAAATAAGCCCGCATATTCAAGGATGTAGCCGAATCTACTTGAATGCAGCCTCGTCGATGTAGCCAAGGGCGTCTAGCTCGAAGCTTCCGTCACCTAAGATGACCCTATTGGCTCCGTCGAAGGATTCGATCGGCGGTGCAGCCTTATAGTCCTCCACCCAATCCAACCCAGAAAGGATCAGGTTCTTGGTCTCTGCCGGGTCGGCGCTCAGATCATAGGCCTGGATCCATTCAAGGACGCCATCCTCGTCACGAGCGATCATCTTGTAATTACCCTGCAAGAAACCTCGTAACCCACCATGCTCAAAACGGATGATTCTGTTCGGGATTGGCGTCTGCAGCGGAACCCCTGACGTCGGCGGATAATAACTTTCATCAAGCCCCATCGCATAACACACTGTGCTGAAGAAATCAGCTCCGCTGACCGGCGTGGCGATTGTCCCAGGCTTCACTCCCGGGCCTAATAACAGGAATGGCACCCGAACCTCTTCATCGAGCAAGGTGGCCCCATGGTTGAACTCACCATGCTCCCCTAAGTGCTCGCCATGATCGGATGTGATCAAGACGAGAGTGTTGTCGTCAAGTAGCCCCATCTCGGTAAGGCCGTCGAGGAATTGATCCACGCCCTCATCCAACTCCAGGCATTGCTCGCGGTAGACCTCTTGCAACCAGTTCAAATCGTCACTGCGGTCGATGCCGTTACGCAGGTCCGCCTTTAGCTTGCTAATGCCCATATGGAAACGCGGGATATTCCTGCGGACGCCCTCCAACGCTTCACTCTCATAACCAGGCCCGAATGCATCGGCTAGGTCGCTACGAGTGATGAAGGGAGTGTGCGGATCGATGTAATTCAGGAACAGGAACCAAGGATCCTCTGGTTCGATATCCATTGCGGCGATGGTCTGCAAAGCGCGCTCAGTGGTCTTCCCAGCACTCGGCAAGGTCGACCCCCAGGAACGCTGCACGAACCAAGACCGCACGATCTTGTTCGAATACGGAGCACCAAGAAAACGAATGATGCTCGAGCCACTGATCCGTTCGCCGATGGCACTGAAGTTGACCGTTGGGTTGACTAGGCTGTCGTCATAAACCTCGAAGCCTTGCTCATAACCAAAGCGGCCGCTGACGCGCACGTTGCTTACGACAGCACCCGTGCGATACCCGAAGGAGCGTAAGAACTCGGCGATAGTCAGGTACTCGTCATCGAGCGTAACCAAGCCCAATGCCAACGTATCTGTTTCCGATGGCAACTTGCCGGTGAACAAGGTCGTATGCCCACCAGGAGTGACATTGCATCCGGCATAGCCTCTCTCGAAGTACGCGGCGTCCTTGGTGTAGGAATCTATGGCAGGGAAATGTTGCTGCCCTTGCCACTCCTGACGCAAGGTGTCGAAGCGCAATGTATCAAGCACAACAAGAAGGACGTTAGGGAGCTTCTCTGCCTCGACTCCGCCAAGGGCAACTTGGCCAGCCCGAGAGGAGCTCGCCCTATTCTCAAGGATCTCGCTCCTTTCAAGGAAAAAGGCAGCCGAAAGCTGGGCGACAACCAGCAGTGCCAAAACACCGCCAGCTGGGCGAGCTGCTGGCGAACGGGAAAAGGCCCTGGCTACTAACCGCGAAAGCACGGGGTAGATGACCGCAAGACTGATCACGAGATAGGCCAAGACCCACCTGAAATGAAGGAAGAAGCTAGCCTCGATATTTGCGGGAAGGATGCTGGGGAGAACTGCCGCCAAACTGATGCTCAAACCCATGGCCAAGTTGGACAACGGCGAGCCGTGTAACTGCTTGGGTGCGAGGAACCTGCACCACCGCTCAGCCACCAGTGAGACCAAGGCCAAGCCCAAGCCAAGCATCAACAGCACCATATTCGCAATCACGGTGCCGGACTGCACACCATCAACCCTTAGGGCGAGGTCGAATGTCAGGACCGGCCCGAAGCCAAGTAGGAACAGGATTATGCGCTTATTCATTAGCAGTCCCAGGGACGCACTTACTACTCAATATACGAATGAAACCGTGTCCGGTTTCACTAAATTTCACTAAAAAAAAGCGAGCCCCTCATCCGAAGATGAGGAGCTCGATTTGTGCAGGGCGCGCGGGAGGAGAGAGGACGCTTGGTCCCTTAATCCAGGTGGGACGCAGCCCAGTTCGGTTTACCCGAGCCGGAGACATGCTCCCTGAGTTGTCGTATCGGACCGGCGGCCTATGCCTCCGAGCGATACCCTTTGGGCACACCCTACTCTACACCAAACTTAGGCCGTCTCCAAAGCAATCTTGGCAATTGCAATCTGTGCTTTGATGTCACCTGGAAGCTCCCACTCGCGGAAATCAGAATCGTCCTCGCCAGCGGTTGAGCTCACCCAACGTAAACCGTTCGGAGCCAAGACTTCTTCAGCGATCCATGTGCCATGTTCGACAATAGCTGCTTCTACATCAGTGTCACCACTAATGAGCACCGCTATGCGATCTTGGACTTCCAACCCGCTCTCCTTTCGTTGGGTCTGCAGGCGATTAAGGATCTCCCGAGCCAGGCCTTCGCGCTGCAGTTCCGCAGTAAGCTCGGTCACCAGCCCGATGGTCACGAAGCCATCTGTTGCGGCTTCCAAACCAGCTGCACTTTCTGTCTGCAGGGCTATGTCATCTCCTTCCAACGTGTAGACGTTATCGCCGACGGCCACATCGACAGTGCCGCCGCCTTGCAGGTCAAACACGACTGAACGCTCGAGCTGACCGATAGCCGCACCAAGTGCCTTCATGTCCTTCCCGGCGCGTTTGCCAAGGCGTTGAAAATTAGGCTTCGCCTTGACCTGAAGGAAGTCAGGAGTGCCGTCGACCCACTCGATTTCCTTGACGTTGAGCTCCTCCTGGATAGCGGCCTCGTAGGCACGCGGAGATTCACCGAGCTTGTCTTCGTTAGCGATATGGACCACCATCTTGGCAAGTGGCTGACGCACCCTGATCTGTACCCGTTCGCGCACGGCGCGGCCGAGGCTTGAGGCACGAAGGATAGGATCCATCGCTGACGACAAGGGTAGATCGACTGCGCCGGCGATCAGGTCTTCAGGGTTCTCGGCATCAGGGAACAACTGCAGATGGATGCTGCCATCATTGCCACTTAACTCCTGCCACAGGGCATCTGTCAGGAACGGAACGACGGGAGCCGCCATGCGCAAGGTCACGTGCAGCACCTCATGGAGGGTCGCGAAAGCGGCAGCTTGACTCGCTTCACCTTCAGCGCCCCAGAACCGTCGGCGGGAGCGACGGATGTACCAGTTCGACAGCTCATCGACGATGAATGTCTCCAGTGCACGCAAGGAATTGGCCGGTTGCAATGAATCCCAACCGGCAGCATTCTCAGCAGCCGCCCTCGCGACCTGCGACAACACCCAGCGGTCGAGTGGTTCACGCTCATCAAGGGCAGGGCGCTTGGAGTTGGCATCCCAACCTTCAGTGCGCGCATACAACGCGAAGAAATCGTAACTCGCGGTCAAGGTGCCTAGCACTCGACGACGCACTTCGGCAATCCCCTTGTCGTCGTAGCGACGCGAAAGATGCGCAGCACCGCCAGCGAGTAATCCCCAGCGGATGGCGTCGGCGCCATGCTTCTCGATAGCTTCGGCCGGCCGCACGATGTTGCCAAGACGCTTCGACATCTTGACGCCATTCTTATCCAGCAACAGGCCGTTGACCATGCAGCTTTCATACGCACCGCCAGACTGCAAGCGCGGCAACTCGTCACCCCACAACTCGCCACTTTCCCAGAGGGAAGAATCGTGCTGAGTGATGAAGGTGGAGATGGCATGCAGGCTGTAGAACCAACCGCGAGTCTGATCGAGACCCTCACAGATGAAACTGGCGGGGAACTGTTCGGCTACACGGGCGCGGTTCTCGAAAGGCCAGTGATGCTGGGCGAAGGGCATCGCGCCACTATCGAACCAACAATCGATGACCTGTGGGACACGCCGCATGGTGCCACTCTTGCCTGCCGTAGGAGTCGGGAAAGTGATCTCATCGACTTCGGGGCGGTGTGGATCGAAATTCTCTCCAAGGTCACCGGCATAGTGCTCGAGCTGCTCGAAGGACTCGATGCAGACCC
>CAZJGH010000151.1:0-6504 GCA_964545405.1 uncultured Planctomycetales bacterium | reverse complement strand
CAAACCCCTGAAGTATCCAGCGATCTTCTCGCGAGCGGCAGTCTGCTTGATAACGAAGTCCGACCTGCTTCCTCACCTTCCATTCTCCCCGGAGGAAGCGATCGAGAATGTCCTGCACCTGAACCCGGACTCACAGATCATCAGGATGTCATCCATGAACGGTGATGGGATCGAGGATTGGTGCCAGCTTCTTGAGAGGGAGTTACAAGCCAAACGGACGGTGCGGGTGTAGCCATGGAGAAGGTCGGCTTTCGCCTGGCTTGCCAGGGAGCGGTTCAAGGTGTCGGCTTTCGGCCGTTCATCTATCGACTTGCGACAGAGCTGGATCTTCTTGGTTGGGTGCGCAATGGTCCGGATGGCGTAGAGATACAGATCGTCGGCCCTGCCAGTCAAGCGCAAGAGTTCGTCGAAAGGCTCCCGAGGGAATTGCCGCCTTTGGCACGACTCGATTCGTTCGAACGACACACTATTCCCGCCTTCGACTGCAGCGACTTTGCCGTTATCGACACTGAACCCGGCGAACGCAAGCGTGCCTTAGTGCCACCGGATTCGCGGTTATGTTGCGACTGCCGAACGGAGATGGAAGGCGATAATGATCGTCGTCGGCGTTATCCATTCACTGTCTGCACCAACTGCGGCCCCCGGCTCTCCTTGGTTCATAGCCTTCCATACGACCGCGATAAGACGGCGATGGGGTGTTTCCCTTTGTGTCCAGAGTGTCAAGCCGAATACGACGATCCAGGCAACAGGCGTTTCCATACGGAGCCCGTTTGCTGTCCTGCTTGTGGCCCCAAGCTCTGGGCAGTGGACGCGAGCGGAAGGCAACTGGGAGAAGGTGAAGAGTCTCTTGTCGTCGCTCGCAACACTCTTGAGAACGGTGGCATCGTCGCCCTCAAGGGAATTGGAGGTTTCCAGTTGGCATGCGACGCATCGTTGTCGTCAGCATGTCGAAATCTCCGTCAACGCAAGGGGCGATCCCGCAAGCCATTAGCTGTAATGGTTCCGAATGTCGATGTCGCCCGTGACATCGCCGAGCTCTCGGTCAAGGACGAGAACCTACTGACAGGACCTCGTTCACCGATCTTGCTTGTTCGAAGCAGGGGGGGCAGTGCCCTTTGTGATGAAGTGACACTAGGAATCAGCGACGTCGGCGTGATGATTCCCACCACACCATTGCACGTCGAACTGTTTCGTGGGCTTGAGGTGAGGGCGTTGGTCATGACATCGGCGAACGCCAGCGAGGAACCGATCTGTATAGGTAATCGTGAAGCGCTTGAGCGCCTCGGCCAGATTGCCGACACCTTCCTTCTCCACGACCGGGACATCGTGCGACGGGTTGACGATTCCGTAGCTAGAAGTTGTGGGGATGAGATCGTGATGGTCAGGCGTTCGCGCGGGTGGGTCCCCGACCCGGTGCCGCTGGTCGTGGCCACGCCGCAGCCAGTGGTTGCCCTTGGTGGTCACCTGCAGACGACCACATGTTTCGCGATCGAAGACCAAGCATTCCCAAGTCAGCATGTCGGTGACCTGGACAACATTTCGGCACGCTCGTTTCACCATGAAGTGCTGGAGGGTTTTCAGGATTTCCTGCAAACAACCCCGCAGCTGATCGTCGTGGATGAGCATGCAGATTACGCGAGTAGCCAATTAGGCAGGAGCCTTGCAGAGGAGTGGGGGGTCGACCTACTTCCCGTCCAGCATCACCTAGCTCACGTCGTGGCTGCCGCGGCAGAGCATGGTCGCTTTCCCGAACTGGGCAGTAGTTTCGTGGGACTCGCTCTCGACGGGACAGGCTTCGGCACTGACGGTACGGCCTGGGGTGGCGAGCTGATCGAATTCAGCGGCGACCTGTCATGGAAGCGGCGTGCTCATCTTCAGCCATTACCACTGATCGGTGGAGAGACGGCAATCCGTGAACCCTGGCGAATGGCTGTGGCTGCCTTGGCTTCAGCCGGAAAGACGAAATTGATCCGGCAGCTGCCGATGGTCAAGAGTATCCCCCAACAGCGGCTTGATTCTGTTGAGAAACTGGCCTTGGCCGGTGACAACAGTTGGCCCTTGGCGAGCGGCGCGGGCCGCCTTTTCGAAGCCGCCGGCGCGATGTTCGGGCTCGTCGACCGCAACGAGTACGAAGGCGAGGCTGCCTTGCGTTTCGAATCACTTGCCGCATCCAGCAAGCGCCAGGCGACCGTTTGGGAAGACCTTCGCCCACACATTGGCGCCTCAATGAATGTGCTTCCCTCGGTCGAGCTTCTGGTTGCTGCTGCCCGGCGATTGATATCCGGCCAGCCCAAGGAGGATATCGCAGCAGACTTCCACTCCACCTTCTGTCATGCCTTAGCCACTTTGGTGCGGCGGAATACACGATCGGATATACGGACGATTTCGCTCGGTGGAGGATGCCTAGTCAACCGGCTTTTGCGAAGCGGATTACGCAAGCAACTCGAGCTCCTTGGCTTTGATTGCCTGTTCGCGACCGATATGCCGCCGGGAGACGGTGGCTTGTCATTCGGCCAAGCAGTTGTCGGGGCAGTTGCCTTGTCCCGAAATACCAAACCCAACCAAGTAGGCATCGAATCATGTGTTTAAGCATCCCGATGAAGCTGATGGAGTGCGACGACTTCCTTGGAGTCGCCGAGGTCGACGGCGTTCGCCGCGAGGTATCGTTGA
The DNA here is from genome assembly GCA_964545405.1 of uncultured Planctomycetales bacterium. Taxonomy (GTDB): domain Bacteria; phylum Planctomycetota; class UBA1135; order UBA1135; family UBA1135. Next base: position 3,834 of record CAZJGH010000151.1, on the reverse strand, counting down.
TGTTGCTGCCGGAGCCGGCTGCCATCGGCGATTGGGTGCTTGTCCATGCCGGATATGCCATCGGTCAGGTCGACGAACAGGAAGCCCAGCGAACCCTTAACTTGTTGCGCGAGGCTGCCGAGAACGGCGTCTTGAATTGGGGGGAGGATTCATGAGTGAGCGCATCGACATTCCGGCATTAAGGCGCTCTCTCGAAGACCCAGCCGCCGCCGTCGCGCTGCTCAAGCGGATCGAAGAGCTCGCCTCGCGACTGGAACGCCAAGCGACGATCATGGAGGTTTGTGGAACTCACACTCATTCGATCGCGGCAGCTGGATTGCGACGCTTGATGCCAAGCATGGTTCGCCTGGTCTCGGGGCCGGGCTGTCCGGTGTGCGTGACCCCAATCAGTTGGGTAGACCGCGCCATGGCATTGGCCGCACGTGAAGATGTGATAGTCACGACTTTTGGTGACATGATGCGAGTGCCCGCGAGTCACGGAACACTGGAGGAATCACGCGCCGCCGGGGCGGATATTCGCATCTGCTACTCGACCCGAGATGCCCTGGAGATTGCTCGTCAGAACCCAGACAAGAAAGTGGTCTTTCTCGCGGTTGGCTTCGAGACGACCGCGCCCACGATCGCAGCATCCCTCCAAGAGGCGGAAGACGCTGACGTCGGCAACTTCATGATTCTCGCCGGCCACAAGACCATGCCCGAGCCGCTTCATGCCCTGATGGACAACGACAGCGTGCAGCTCGATGGTTTGCTCTGCCCCGGACACGTGTCGGTGATTATCGGATCTGATGCATACCACCCGATTGCCGCCGCCGGACTTCCTTGTGTAGTGGTCGGCTTCGCACCTAACGATGTGCTGGCTGGAATCGCCGACTTACTCGCACAGTTGATCGAGCGGCGCCCCTCGGTAGCGAATCTCTACAGCCGGGTCGTGCAACCGAAAGGGAACCCTGCCGCCCAAGCTTTGCTGGATAAATTCTTTATCGCCGCCGACGCCGAATGGCGGGGCCTCGGCGAGATCCCCAGCTCTGGGCTTGAGCTTCGACCTGAATTCGAACATCGCAATGCTGCCTTACTCGAGGTGGACCTACCTGTTGCGCGTGAACCGAATGGGTGTCGTTGCGGCGAGATCCTGCAGGGCACTATCGACCCCCCAGACTGCCCGCTGTTCGGCAATGGGTGTGACCCGGAACATGCAGTAGGTGCATGCATGGTCTCCAGCGAAGGCACTTGTGCCGCATGGCATCGTCACGAACGTCTCGCCCTAAGCTCAACGGAATAATGAAGAACATCCTCCTAGCACATGGTTCAGGCGGCCGCCTCACTTCCGAACTCATCAAGAAGACCTTCGTTCCGGCCTTCACCCACCCTGCCCTTGGTGAGTTAAGTGACTCAGCACTGTTGCCAGACTTGCCACCCGGTCAGCTTGCGTTTTCCACCGACGGCTTCGTGGTAGAACCGACGGTCTTCCCTGGCGGCAACCTCGGTGAGATTTCCGTCTGCGGCACGGTCAATGACCTGGCAGTCGCTGGCGCACGCCCCCTTTGGCTGAGCTGGGCCTTGATACTCGAGGAAGGGCTGTCGGCGGAGAAGCTCAAGGTGTTCGTGGACGGTGCACGATCCGCCGCTGCGCAAGCCGGTGTCCACATCGTCTGCGGTGACACCAAGGTAGTGCCACGAGGCAAGGGCGATGAGGCTTTCGTCGTGACCGCAGGAATCGGCGTGGTTCCACCAGGTCGCGAGCTCGGCGACCACCGCATCGAAGCCGGAGACGCCTTGATCGTGTCAGGCTCGGTCGGCGATCACGGGGCGACTATCCTCGCATGCCGACATGACATCAGCGGCGGCGAGTTGAAGTCTGATTGCGGTCCAGTGAACCGCTTGACCGAAGCGTTGTTCGACGCCGAGATAGACGTTCGCGTGATGCATGATCCGACACGCGGTGGAGTCGCCACGACCTGCAACGAAGCCGCCGAGAGGGCGGGCAAACGATTGGTGATTGAGGCGGAGCAGGTTCCAGTCAGTGAAGCGACTCGCGGAGTCTGCGATCTGCTCGGCATGGATCCCTTGTACTTGGCTTGCGAGGGGCGAGTGTTGGCATGGGTCCCGGAGGCCCAGGCCGAACAAGCTCTTGCCGCTTGGCGCGCGTTCCCGGAGGGCCAAGGGGCAGCACGATTCGGTTCAGTACATGAACGAACCAAGGGCACCGTGCCGGTGAGCTTGCGGACCGCATTCGGTGGCGAGAAGCCCCTTGATGTCTTGTCCGGCATGGACCTGCCGCGAATCTGCTAAGGCGACTTAGCCAGACCGCCGACCTTATTTGCTTGGTTATGAGTGGCAGCGGCTGGACAATGCAGGAGTTATGAAAGTCGCCATCCTCCTCTTGAACTCAGGGCGCGGCAGCGGTGAAGTCGCTCGTCAGCAGGCGCGGTATCTTGTTTCGGCAGGCCATACGGTCTTTTACATGCACCCTCGATTGAAGGGCGGCGTCGACGGCGCGACCAACATCGACATTGCCCTGCACACGGATGTCACCCCCGTGCACGAGCACTTGCCGTCTGCGGGCGGGACCCAAAAGCAAGTCGGGCGCATGTCCTATGAGGAGGCGCGCGAATACCTGCCCAGCTATGAATCGGCGCTCGAGGAGATCATCGATGGCGTCGACCTGATCGTCGGCCACCACGCCAACATCAGCGCGATCGCTACCGCCAATGTCGCGGGCCGGCACGGCATTCCGTATGTGTTGTTCCTGCATGGAACCGGCATCGAACCACGTCATGAAGGTCTGTACGACGACCGCCTGTGGGCAGAAATTGATGAAGCAGTACGCGGCGCCGACGGCATCCTGGTCACCACCGAGTACGTGCGCGATGAGTTAGTGCGCAACATGGTCGAGGTGCCGAAGGACAAGTTCATCGTGCTGCCTTGCGGCTTGGATCTCGAGGAGTTCCGCCCCGGCACCTGCGCTGATGTCGTGAAGAAATACGACCTGCCCGAGACCTTCGTCATCTGTCCGGGCGCATTGACACTATCGAAGGGGCCTCAAAGCGTGGTCGAAGCCAGCAAGCAGTACTTCCATGTGGCGCCGACGGTTTTCATCGGCGATGGTGAACTGCGCGAAGAACTGGAGCAGAAGCTGGGAGACCGCGGACGCTTTCTTGGATTCGTTTCCGCCGAAGACAAGGCGACCCTGATCAGGAGTGCCACCTTATTGGTGGCCGCGCCGAAGAAGAAGGAGCACTTCGGCATCATCTACACCGAAGCCCTTGCAGCCGGCACACCGCCGGTCGCATACGAGGGTGGTGGCGTTTCTTCGATCATCACCAGTGAGACCGGAGTCTTGGTGGACAGGGATGAAGTCGAGTTGGGGCAACAGGTGTTGAGCCTGCTCGAGAACCAACCATTGCGCGACTCGATGGCCACCGCCGGGCGCAAGCGAGCCGAAGCCAACTATGGCTGGCGTGACGTCGGCAAGCGCTTCGACGACTGGTTGACAGGAATGCTGCCTAAGTCTTGATTTAGGCTACAGCACCAACAGGCCGCCGCGCTGGTAGATCTGCATCTGCACATCCGAGAACGGCTCGCCCTGCAACTCACCACCATCCCATGAGATGTGGCCAGTCTCGAGGTTCAGCTTGATCACGTCACCGTTCTTCAGGCCGGCCTTGATGGCATCGGCGACCACGATTGGCATGCCACCGTTGATGGCGTTGCGCTCGTAGATAGAACCGTAGCTCTGTGCGATCAGTGCCTGCACACCAAGAGCAGTGAAGCAATCCACCGCTTGTTGACGCGAGGACCCGCAGCCGAAGTTGGAGCCGGTGATCACGATGTCGC
>CAZJGH010000150.1:4600-6589 GCA_964545405.1 uncultured Planctomycetales bacterium | reverse complement strand
CCTGGTCGCTTGGCCGCACTGGCTGGCGAACTGGCCTCACACGGCATCAACGTCCCCAACCTGGCGCTCGGTCGCGACCCCGATCTGCACAAGGCCTTCAACGCCTTCCAACTCGATGATGAGCCGAGCCCCGAGCTGCGAAATGCCTTGATGGAGCTCGATGGCGTGGAATGGGTGTGCGCAGTGGATTTCAAATAGAGGCGAATCGGTACAATCTGCTTTCATGCGCGTCCTCAAACTCCACGTCAATGGCGATCTCGTAGAGGTGGCCGCGCCCGAGCATTGGACGCTGCTCGAGGTCCTGCGCCAGAAGCTCCTGCTTACCGGCTCCAAACAAGGTTGCGATAAGGGCGACTGTGGAGCATGCACCGTACTCTTGGATGGAGTGCCGGCGCTTGCGTGCCTGAAATTGGCCGCGACTGCCGAGGGCAAGGAGATTACCACCATCGAGGGGCTTGTCCCTGCTCATCGCGCTGGCGGTGGTGAAGGAGTCGACCCTGTACAGGATGCCTTCGACAAGAGTGGTGCCTTGCAATGTGGCTTCTGCCAACCGGGAATGATCCTGTCGGCGAAGGCGTTGTTGAAGGAGAACCCCAACCCGACCACGACCGAGATTCAAGAATCACTCGCTGGCAACTTGTGTCGCTGCACCGGTTACACCCAGATCTATGAAGCGGTGGTGATGGCTGCCAAGGAAGGGCAAGGCTGATGGCGGCCCGCGATCAACATGGCAGCGAGGCACCTTGGGGCGACGGCTTCCGGGTAGTCGGCAAGGACAACCGCAAGGTCGATGGCCTGGCGAAGGCCACCGGCGAAGCCATCTATACCGACGACATCCAGTTGCCTGGCATGCTGCACGCGAAGATGTTGCGCAGCCCCCATCCACATGCGCGGATCATCTCGATCGACACTTCCAAGGCTGAAGCTTTGGATGGCGTGGTTGGAGTGCTGGTCGGCGATGAACTGCCGGTGCGTTATGGGGTGATCCCATGGACTCCCGATGAGACCGCACTGGCTGTGGACAAGGTCCGCTTCATCGGTGATGAAGTGGCGGCCGTCGCTGCCGTCGATGAAGACACCGCCAACGAGGCTGTCGACCTGATCGAGGTCGAGTACGAGGTGCTTGATGCCATCATCGAACCGGAACAGGCTTTAGTGACTCCTGAACCGCCGATTCATGAGGACCGCAAGCGCCGCGACAACATCTCCAAGCATGTCGAGTTGGAGTTCGGCGACGTCGAGGCTCAGGTCTCCGGCGCCGATGTGGTGATCGAGGATGATTACACTTTTCATTCCACCACTCACGCGGCGATCGAGCCGCACTGCGCGGTAGCTCAACCGAATTCGGACGGCCGCCTGACCTTGTGGTCTTCGACCCAGATAACCCACTATGTGCATCGCGCACTTGCTCGGGTCCTGGAACTCGACCCGACTCGCATCCGCGTCATCCAACCGAACCTCGGTGGTGGCTTCGGTGGCAAGTCCGATCCGTTCTCGCTCGAGTTCGTCACCGCGAAGTTGGCGCTCAAGACCGGTCGACCCGTCAAGATGCTGTGGACCCGCGAAGAGGTGTTCTACACCCACCGCGGTCGCCATCCGATGAAGATGCACTATCGCACCACCGCTACCGCTGACGGTTCGATCACTGGTGTCGATGCCAAGCTGCTGATCGATGGTGGCTCCTACTCGAGTTTCGGCCTGGTCACCACCTACTACTCCGGTCAGCTCCTGACTGGCCCCTATCGATTCCCCAACTATCGCTTCGATAGCACGCGGGTCTTCACCAACCGTCCTCCGAACGGCCCGAAGCGTGGGCATGGTTCAGTGCAGCCACGCTTTGCCTTCGAGGTGCAGCTTGATGAAGTGGCCGAACGGTTGCGGATGGATCCGATCGATATTCGCCGCCACAACTTCATCGGCGAACATACCGAGACCGTCAACGGGCAGCGCGTGACATCCAACGGTTTCATGCAGTGCCTCGACGAGGTC
>CAZJGH010000150.1:4308-4590 GCA_964545405.1 uncultured Planctomycetales bacterium | reverse complement strand
CAGTGATTGGAAGAGCCGCCGCGGCAAGTTGCCGTACGGCCGTGGCCTTGGGGTTGCCGGTTCAATGTACATCAGCGGTACTAACTATCCGGTCTACCCCAACAAGATGCCGCAAGCCGGCGTGCAGTTGAAGATCGACCGCAGCGGCCTGGTGACCGTGTTCACTGGTGGCAACGACATTGGCCAAGGCTCAAACTCGATGGTCGCTTACCTGGTCGCCGAGGAACTCGGAATCAAGCCGGAACACATCAAGGTCGTCGCTGCCGACACTGACCTCTGCCC
>CAZJGH010000150.1:2704-4298 GCA_964545405.1 uncultured Planctomycetales bacterium | reverse complement strand
GGGTGCCTACTCGAGTCGCGTGACCTTCATGGTCGGCAATGCCGCCATCGACGGAGCACGCAAACTACGCGGCAAGATAGTCAAGGCCGTCGCTACGACCTGGGAAGTCGATGAACAGGATGTGCGCCTGATGGATGGCACTGTCATTGACCTATCCAACGCCGACCGTTCGATGACTCATGTCGAGGCATTCCACCTTGCCGAGGAGATGTTCGACACTCTCGGCAGTACCGGTGCCTACAACACACCCACCTTGGGTGGAGATTATCGTGGTGGCACCATCGGCTCATCGCCCGCGTATTCATTCACCGCCCACGTCGCCGATGTCGACGTCGATACCGAGACGGGCCGCATCACCGTTAACAAGGTGTGGGCTGCACATGATTGTGGCCGCGCCCTCAACCCGATGATCGTGCGCGGTCAGATCGAAGGTTCCACCTATATGGGTGCTGCCGAAGTGGTGCTCGAAAGCCATCACCTCAACCGTTTCGGTCTTCACGCCGGCCCTTCGCTGTTGGATTACCGCATCCCGACTTCGGTCGACACACCTGAACTCGAAGCGATCATCGTCGAGAGTGTCGACCCCGAAGGCCCGTTCGGCGCCAAGGAAGCGGGCGAGGGCCCTCTTCACTCCACTATCCCTGCAATCGCGAATGCCGTGTTCGACGCGGTCGGCATTCGCCTACGGCACCTGCCGTTCACACCCGCCAAAGTGCTCGCCGCTTTGCGCGCCAAGGAGGAGCAAAGCTGATGTTGCGACTGCCTAAATTCGAAGTTAAGAATCCCGTGACGGTCGATGAGGCTGTCGCAATGATGTCCGAGAGCGGCGGCGAAGTTCGATTCATCGCCGGCGGTACGGACTTGAACCCCAACATGAAGCACCGGCTGTTCACTCCCGAGGTCGTCATAGCCCTGGATGGGATCGACGAGTTGCGCGGCGTGAGTGCTGATGAATCAGGCGCCACGCGAATCGGCGCGATGGTCTCGCTTGCCGAGGTCGCGAAGAGCACCGACCTGCAGTCCGCCTACCCGGCTTTGTGTCAATCCGCCAAGCTGGTCAGTAGTCCGCAGCTGCGCAACATGGGCACCATCGGTGGCAACGTGATGCTCGATACGCGTTGCCAGTGGTACAACCAGACCCACTTCTGGCGTGACGCCCTCGGTTACTGCCTGAAGAAGGATGGCACCAAATGCCATGTCGTCGAAGGCGGCTCGAAGTGTGTCGCTGCGGCAAGCAACGACACTGCCCCCGCATTGATGACCCTTGATGCTGAGCTTGAATTCGCTACCGACGAAGGCCGCATCAGGATGCCGATAGCTGAGCTGTGGCAAGCGGATGGGATCTGGAACAAGAAGCTCCCCCACACCGCCCTGCTGGTGGCGATCCATCTGCCGAAGCCGGCTGCTGACTCGCGCGGAGCCTATGGCAAGCTTCGCGATCGTGGATCGGTCGACTTCCCGCTGTTCGGATTCGCCGCGCGCTTGGATTTCGCGGAAGACGGAACCGTCGCTGACGCCTCACTCTGCGCCGTGGCCTTGCAGGCCCGCCCATGGCCATTGAAGAAAGCCGCTGCGATGTTGATCGGCACTCGTC
>CAZJGH010000150.1:0-2694 GCA_964545405.1 uncultured Planctomycetales bacterium | reverse complement strand
AGCTTCACCGATGCGGTGGAAAGTGTCGCGACCTTAGCCGCGAAGCAATGCCGGCCGATGCCCAACATCCCTGGTGACCATGACTACCGACACTTGATGGTGCCGGTATTCGCACGCCGCACCCTTCATGCTGCCGCCAGCAACGAAGGCCCTGTGCACCACGTGTAGCTTCAGCGCGCTGCTGTCGTGATCAGTGTGGCCAGAAGAATGGGCCGCCGCCGAACACGCCACCGGTCATCAATCCTCCGACTGCGACTCCTGCGAAGACGAGCAGTAGAGGCAACAGCACGAACACCGCCAACAAGGCGCCGAAGCAACCCTTGCGCGGGCCGGTGAACACGCCCACCAGGCTGAGGATGAAACCGATCGGATACCAAATCAGGAAACAGATCAGCGCAACGACGGCGAAGGCCACCGACTCGTTGGCTACCGCCTCGTCGAAACGTTCGGTGATGGCCTCATGAGCAGGTTTGGGCGAGCCGCCATTTCGCGAGCTGCTGCTCCTTTCATTAACCCACTCGCCACAATGGCAGCACTTACGCGCTTGGGCATCGATTTCCGCGAAGCAGAAAGGGCATTCGGCGATCTCTGAGTGTTTAGGCATGATGAGTGTGGGGCACGCTTCCAGTACGCCTGAGCATGCCCGACTGTTTGCAAACCACTGGGCCTAGAATACCAACATGGCGCCAATCAGCATTCGGCCTCTCGACCCCACCGACGCAGCTCTGGTCGAGCTAGTGGCTCAGCGGATGCGCCTTACCCTGATCGAGGTATTGGGTGAAACACGGGGCACAGAGTTGTATGAAATGGATTGGCTGCGCGAGAGGTTGCGTTGGCACGTGGATCCATCGTCCAGCGATTCGCTAGTCCTGCTCGCACACTCCGAAGATGATGAGGTACATGGACACACGATCGTGCGGGTTGAGGCAACACAAGAGCAGCCACCGTTCGGATTGTTCTCCACGACTTTCGTGGTCCCTGAACGGCGACGCGACGGCATCGCGATGCGACTAATAGAAGTTGGAGAGGAGTGGTTGCAAGAGCAAGGGATGACGCGCTTCGTGACCGACACATCGGTCTCGAACGTGAAGCTCATCAGGTTATTCGAGCAGCGCGGCTATGCGATCACGCTTGAGATGGATGAGATGGTGCGTCTAAGTAAGCAGTCCTGAGACATTCAGTAATGCTCCATATTTGCACTGTGAAGCATTCCCTCTCGCTTGACGCCGCAAATCGACCGGCGTAGTCTTGAAAGTCTCTCGTGTGTCCCTCATGAGCCCCACCCCCAATTCTTTGCAGCCAACTACGCTTAATAAGCTTGCTTGGCGGGACTTGCAGCAGCGTTTCGCGGCTTGGCAAGCCGGCGGACTTGCGGGTGGACCACAATGCTTGGTGGAGCTTCTCGCTGCCAACCAGCCTTGGATCGAGAGTGGGTTGGACAATGTCGGGAAGCGCTTCTGCCTGCTGGTGGACCTCGGCCAGATGCTACCTGGATTCCAGCGCGCTATTGCTGAGATGCAAGAGCTCCCCGAGTCCCAGGATGTCTTCGGCATCTGGATTGATTCATTAGCACTGCGATTGTTAAAGGTCGAAGCCGCTGAGGAGATCGTCCCGATTCAAATCCAGAACGCCCCATGGCACGGCTTCCGCAGACGGTTCAATCAACTCGAGCGGTCGGAACGGAAACGTCTTCTGCAGACATTGCCCGCAACCAGCAGAACGCCGATCATTCCCGCACAGACCCTGGCGCCTGATTCGGAATGGGTTCAGTTGTGGGAGTCTGTCTCTTCCGGAGTCCCGACATGGGCAATGCCGCCTGAATGGCATCGCTTCATGCCGGCGGACGATGAAGAGGACTTCGTTTGCCCCAACATCATTCTCTCGAGAGAAAGTGAGCGGCACTCACTTGAACCTCTTGGGCGCTGGTTGTTCCGCGCCGCTGCAGTGCAAGAGGACAATCGCGAAGACGCTGGTCCCTTCGAGCTGCTTCTGCCGAGCTGGGTTATTCCAAAGCGTCCGGATATGTTGCTGAAGGAGCTTGATGGAATTGCCGATCGACTCGGTGGCCTTCCGTCCGATGATAAGTTACAGGGAATCATCAAGTCTCTGCAGCATCATTATCATCCGTTCGAAAGCTCAGTGATCGCAACACCAACTACCCGTGAAATCCTTGCAGTAGCACGTGGCTGGGGTGGCAAGGATTCTCACTTGGAGGGTCTTGCCGGAATCTCCAGCTTGCGCTCAGGAAGTCCGGACGAAGCGCGAATGGCTTATACGCGATTGCTGAATAAGTCCACTGATCGTAAGGATGTTGCGCTTGCACTAGCGAACCTTGCTGGATTGGATTTGGTCACGCCTGAGGGGATTCGGAACTGTGAAGCTCTTTTGACCGAGGCCCTCAAACTAAACCCTTGGAGCACGGTTGCTAGGAATGGAATGGCTCTTCTGCAGAAACGGTTGCTGCACCAGGAAAGCGAGGGGTCGAGATGATTCGTTCAGGGTTAAGTTCGATTTGTGACCTAGTTTGCCTATTCGTTCTATCGGTCTTTGTGACTAACTCAATTAGGGCCGCGGGAGAGCTGCAAATTGTAAACAGTGATCAAGTAACGATTGACCACGGCGATGACCCTAATGGATTCGGCGGCGTCGACGCAGCGTGCCTTCAGCCAAACAACAACTCCGGCGCTCCCGCAC
>CAZJGH010000149.1:0-6680 GCA_964545405.1 uncultured Planctomycetales bacterium | reverse complement strand
CGGGAGCTGCATGGCACCGAGGATGGTTGGTCGATCACCTTCCACGCCCCAGAGAATGGTCGCCTATATGACGTTTGGCCCGGCCCCAACAGCAATACGCTGATCGCCCAGATCATCGACCGAACCCCAGGTCTTCATGCCGAACTGCATCACAATGCCGTGGGCAAGGATTACCCCGAGACCTTTCGCGCGGGAATAACCAGCAGTGGCTACGGAGTGGAGGCCGATCTGGGGTTACTTGGCCTTGGGTTGGGCTTAAGACAAGGGATTGAGGTGCACCTCTTCGGGTTGACTGCTGGCGTTGGACTGTGGCCGCCAGCGTTGAAGATTCCGTTGCTGCCACGAATCGGTGTCCATCAAGGATGGGTCGGCACGCCTCAGTAACGACCTGTACGAGAATCAGCGAGATATGCACAAGCCAGCAACCGGCCTCAAGATCCTTATCACCATGTTCCTTTTGGGTGGCCTGCTGGCTATCGGCCTGCCTTCTGCAGTGCATTGGGGCCTGCTCGCGGATTTCGAGGAAGCTCCGTGGCTGGCCTACGCTTGGCTTGGCTCACTTGCCATTTGTTGCCTGTCCTCGATCGGATTCCTTATCAATGCGAAGGCTTCCAACACGACTCGAAGCGGCATCATCATCCTGACCTTATTCACTCTCCTGCAGATCTCGTTCTTGATCTACCTGGTGAAACTGATCATCAGCTGAGCCGGCAAGCGCCAAGGAATCAAGGCGCTGACCCATCAAATGGCGGCACAAAAAAAACAACGCGTCTCCCGAAGGAAACGCGTTGCTGGGTGGTGAGGGCACCAGGACTTGAACCTGGGACAAATTGGTTAAAAGCCAACTACTCTACCAACTGAGTTATGCCCCCGACCTAGCTTGAGCTAGGTTCAGACTTCCATTATCTCAGCAGACTTGCTCGTGAGAGTCTCGTCCACTTTGGACTCATGATCTTTGAGGATGTCTTGGATGTCTGACTTCGCGGATTTTACATCATCCTCAGTCACTGCAACATCCCCAGTCTTATCTTTTTGTGCGTGTTCGACGTCCTTGATCGCATCACGCCGCACATTACGCATCGACACCTTGGTTTCCTCAGACATGGTCTTAAGACGGGCGACCATCTTGTTGCGCTGGTCCTCGGATAGGTGCGGTACGTTGACTCGCAAGGCATTGCCCTCGATGGCTGGGTTCAAGCCCAAGTCGGCTGCCATGATGGCCTTCTCGATCTCCTTCATGGTGCTCGGATCGAACGGCTTCACCAACAGGCAACGTGCCTCTGGCACCGTAACGTTGGCCATCTGCGACAGCGGGGTCTTGCTGCCGTAGTAATCGACCCTGATGTTGTCCACCAAGCCGGTGCTTGCACGGCCAGTACGGAATCCGCGGATCTCGTCGTGGAAATGCTCGAGGGTCTTGTCCATGCGCTCGCGCGCATCGTCGAGGAAACTTTGGTAGCTGAGGCTCATGCTAGTTACGAATGATAGTGCCGACGTTATGCCCACGGCCAGCCTGACTCAGCCCATCTTTGGCATTCATGTCGAAAACCAGGAGTGGCAAGTCATGCTCGCGGCACAAGGTGAAGGCGGTCTGGTCCATTACCCGCAGCTGCTGCTCGATGACCTGGTTGAAGGTCAACTCAGGCAGCAGGACAGCATCATCGTGGGCATTGGGGTCCTTGTCGTACACGCCATCGACCATGGTCGCCTTCAATAAGGCATCGCAATCGAGTTCAATGGCGCGCTGAGCTGCGGCGGTGTCGGTAGTGAAATACGGCGACCCAAGGCCACCGACCAGAACCAAGACCCGCCCCTTCTCGAGATGGCGCAAGGCGCGGCGCCGGATGAACGGCTCACAGACCTTATGCACGTCGATGGCCGACATCACCCTGGTAAGCACCCCGTTTGATTCGAGGGCATCAGCCAAAGCGAGGCCGTTGATGACCGTAGCCAACATCCCCATGTAATCGGCCGTCGCTCGAGCGATGCCCAATGACTCGGACTGCTTGCCACGCAAGATGTTGCCACCACCGATGACGCACGCGACCTGAACCCCTTCCGAGGTAAGACTGCGCAGCTGCTCGGCAAGAGCCTTGACCAATTCGGTGTCTAAGCCGGTCTCACCCTCACGGGCAAAACCCTCTCCGCTGACCTTCAGCAGAATGCGCTGGAATGGAGAGTGTGAATCAGTCACGGTTGGTCAGGAGCCGAGCTCGAAACGTGCGAAGCGTTCGACCTTCATGTTCTCACCCACCTTGGCGATCGCCGCCTTGAGGCGGTCCTCGACGGTCATCGAAGGATCCTTGACGTACTCCTGCTCGAGCAGGGCACGCTCCTTGACGAACTTGTCGATGCGACCATCGACGATCTTCTCCTTGATCTCGTCTGGCTTGTTGGCCATGTCTTCCGATCCCAGAAGAATGCGGCGCTCCTCGTCGATCAACTCCTGAGGAACCTCGGAAGCCTCGACTGAGACCGGTGAAGGAACGGTCGCTGCGATGTGCATGCACAAGTCACTGCAGAGGCTGTCGAAATCATCGCCTCGGGCGACGAAATCGGTCTCACAGGCGACCTGAACCATGACGCCGACGCGCTGGTTATGGTGAATGTAGGAGTAGACAGCGCCTTCAGAGGTGCTGCGGTCCGACTTCTTGTCGGCAGTCTTCAAGCCTTTCTGACGCAAGAGCTCTTGAGCCTTCTGGGCATCGCCACCAGCTTCCACCAGTGCCTTCTTGCAGTCCATCATGCCGGCACCGGTTGCGGTGCGCAGCGCGGCCACTTCTTTAGCTGAAATCGCAGTAGTCATCTTTTCGTTTGGGCAGGGTTACGGCTAGGCCGTTGTTTTCAAGAACCCGGCTAAGCCGGGTTGGTTAAGACTATTCGGCCTTATCTGGAGACTCGGTTGGCTGGCCTTCGGCCGGAGCCGAATCCGCAGCAGGAGCGTCTGCCTCAGGCAGAGCTTGGATCTCGACCTGGCGGTTGACACCACCTTCGATCGGTTGACGACGCTCGCGACCACCGCCGCTAGGGCCACCCTTGCTACCACCTTTGCCACCACCACCAGGACGGCGTGGGCCACCGCGACGTGGACGTGGTACAGGCGCACCTGCGTTCTTCTTCTCGACGACCGGGTCACGCTGTGGATCGGCAATGCCACGCTCCTTGCGCAGGCCTTTGCCTTCGTTCACTGCTTCGATCAGATGCTCGAGAATCAATGCCACCGAGCGAATCGCGTCGTCGTTGGCAGGGATGACCAGGTCGCAGATGTCTGGGTCACAGTCGGTATCGACGATGCCGATAACTGGAATGCCCATGCGCTGAGCTTCGCGAATCGCGTTGCGCTCAGTACGCGGGTCGATGACTACCATGGCACCAGGCAAACGGAACATGTCCCGAATACCGTGCAGGTTGCGGAACACCTTGCGCTTCTCGCGCATGAACCGAGCACCTTCCTTCTTGGTCAGGTTGTTGAGGTGGCCTTCCGCCTCCTTCTTCTCCATGTCCTCGAGGAACGCGATACGACTGCCGATGACCTCGTAGTTGGTCAGGGTGCCGCCGATCCAGCGGTCTTCGACGAAAGGCATGCCGGCGTTAGCCTTGACCTTGGAGATCTCGCCACGCAACTGTTGCTTAGTGCCGACGAAAAGTGCGTCTTGACCAGAAGCTACTACTTCACGCAGGAAGTGTTTGGCGCGTAGGATCCCGCGAATAGTCTGGCGGAGATCGATAATGTGGATCCGGTGGCGGGACTCCAAAATGTATGGTTCCATTTTTGGATTCCAGCGGCCTACTCGGCAACCAATGTGAGCACCGGCGTCAATTAACGCCTGGACATTGAGATCGGACATTTTATTTCGTGCGAAAAACGCAGTTTAGGTGGTGCAAAGGCCAATTATGGCCCTTTCGGAGACAGGTTGTCTCTTGCCCATCCTCCAGATGTGGTTCGAATGGGCCGGGTATTGTAGCCGCCTACCGTATTGGGTCAACAACCACATCGATATCTAGCCGGAATTCTCAAAAGCGAACTCCTATCCTGGGATATCCTATTAAGGATCGATAGCCAATGTTCCAGCCCCAATCAACTCCTGCCGAGGATGCCCAATCCTTGGTCATCTTAAACCATCGCGCTGAACCACTCACGCGCGTGGTTGAGTGGTTCAAGGGGCGCGGCTGGGATGTGAAAGTCTCTAACCATCTCCAGGAGAGCCGCCAGCTGCTACGCAAGCCTGCCACCGCAGCGCTTGTCTATCCCCTGACCCTCATGCGGGATGGCATTGAATGGCACACGCTTTCGCGACTTTTATCTCCCGCCCAGGACACACCCTGGCTGGTGGTGCCATGGGAAAACGCGGCCCCCTCTGCGGTGACCAACCTGTTGCGCGGACGTCATAGCCTTACCGACTGGCTCGATCATGCAGCACCATTGCCGGAACTCGAGGCCCGCGTCGGCAACTTGATGAGGCTTCATGAGATGTTGGTCGCGACCCGCACCATCAATGAACAGTTGGAAGGACAGTTGGTCACCGACCACAAGACCGAGTTGTTCAACGACCGGCATTTCCGCACTCGCCTCCAGGAAGAATTCGAGCGCTCACAGCGGCATGGTTCACCAGTGACATTGGTGCTCCTAGATCTTGATGACTTCAAGGTCCTGAATGACATGCACTCCTATGAATTCGGTGACGTCGGCTTGCGCGCGGTCGGTGAGACCATCCGCCATTGCGTTCGTTCGATCGATATCCCTGCACGGATCGGTGGCGACGAGTTCGCGATCATTCTGCCCAGCACGACATTGCCTGAGACAGTCGCGGTAGCCAACCGTATCCAGCACGTCCTATCCGTTTCCCCCATCGGCGAGAACGGAGAGCGGACGACACTAGAGGCTTCGATCGGCATCGCGACCTACGACGGACGTAGTGCGCGGGATCCACGTCACCTGTTCCTGCAAGCGAATGAAGCCCTGAAGATGGCCAAGAATAGCGGCAAGAATCGCCTGTGTTTCTTCGACCCGAATACTCGCAAGTCGACTGGTTCGGACAGCACTGACGTCGCCAAGGCGGCACGCATCGTAGGTGACGAAGAAGGCGCTGAAAGGTCTTGATTGACGCTTAATCAGCGTTTGGGGCTACTCAGCCACCCAGACCAGGTCTGCGAAGTCGGCATGTCCGCCGAAAGGCAGCACCCCATCAGGCTTAGCGACCAGGGTCAGGTTGCCGGCCCGAGGAACCGCAACCCTCAGCACTAGGGGTTCGTCGTCGAAGGAGCGCGGTTCACTGACCAGTAGTGGCTTGCCATCGAGCCTGATCTCGAACACCACCGGTTGCGGATCGCGGAAGAACTCCACTTCGCGGTCTACGCCTACGGTCAGCATCAATAGGCCAGGACTCTCGACCTTATGCTTCAGTTGAGTTGGAACCTTCACTCCGACTCCTTGGGCATAGACACCATCGCCCAACCTTAACGGTCGGCCCTCGACACTCTTGCCGAATCGCGGCGACCAATCGAGCACTTCCGAGATGGGATGCTCGACGATTTCCCAAGCGCTAGGCGTAGCCAACTCAGTAACATCGAACCGACGTCTTAGGCGTTTAACAGCAGTGACCGGTAGCGACCACTGCTGTTGCCATGGCAGCAGCAAATCGAACACGCCATCCTTAAGGCCGACTATCCGAGCCGATACCACGCTGCCGTTAGTGAGTTGGATCCAAACCGATTCCGACAACTCAGGTGTCTGCTCAGCCAATAAGCCAAGGCCGAGCACGCGATCCCACGGGAACTCGCGTTCTCCTGCGGCGGTCTCGAACAACAAGCCCGTCTCTTGCCATTCCAAGAGATAGCCACGCTGACGATCCACGCCTCCGCTACTGGTGCTCACCCACAGATGATCCTTGTCCTCGAATGCCTGGGGATGACGATCTACCCCGAATGACTTGATCCACAAGGTGTCGAGCGGCATTGGAGGCACGCTTGGCAAACCAGCAGGTAGCCATGCTGGTGTGTCATTCACTATCGGCGCAGGGGTGCCAGGCAGCCAGCCGCCATCATTGAGCTGCACCGCCCCACCTTGAGGGACAGTACCTGCGTTGAGGAAATCCACCAACAACCAGTCGCTGGTGGCGAGCCCACTGCTGAGCATCGGGCCGACATCTTGCCAACCTTCGAGCTTGCCGCCCTGCTCGGATGAGGCACCAATGACCCGCACGTAAGGCGAAGCCACGGTGGTTTCGACCGACACCGGGACAGCCGGCTCCTGGCAACCAAAAAGCAAAGGGAGAAGGTACAACACGTACTGACAGGATATACGCTGCCAGCAACTGTTGCATTCATGCCAAAACGGCAGATGGTGAGGCGGAAATATTGAGTTTTCGCCCCCAAAGGTTGGCACTGTAGTTGCTGTAGAGACAGCCCGCATCCTGCGGCTCCCATCCTGATCCCCGACTCGGATCCCGGAATCCCATGCAGAAAGAACTGACTTTCCACGGCGAAGCCCGTGAAGCCATCCTCAACGGCGTCGAAAAACTGGCTAAGGCCGTAGTTTCGACTCTCGGCCCCAAAGGCCGGTGCGCCGTTCTCGACAAGTCCTGGGGCGGCCCCACCATCACCAAAGATGGCGTGACCGTTGCCCGCGATATTGACCTGACCGACAAGTCCGAGAACCTCGGCGCTCAGTTGGTCAAGCA
>CAZJGH010000148.1:0-6792 GCA_964545405.1 uncultured Planctomycetales bacterium | reverse complement strand
GCAACAACCAGGCGTTGACGTCCGAGTTGAGCGCAGCGTTCGAGAGTGATTTCGGGATGTGTCGCGAGATTACCTTGGAGATGTGGAAGGCCCGGCCACTGTGGAGCCGATTCCAGGAATCATTCTTCGGCATCTTCGACAATGCCTTCTAGGGGTAACGCATGCGGCTCAACCTGATGACCTGGAATATCCACCGCTGCATCGGCGTCGACCGCAAGTTCGACCCGGAACGTGTAGTTGAGACATTACGCCACCACGATCCCGATGTCGTGCTCCTGCAGGAGGTCGATCGCGGTGTGCCTCGCTCCAAGAAGCTCTACCTGGATCACCTGATCGCCGATGCCCTGGGATATGAATACCACACTTGGGCACAAGGCCATGTCTGCAAGGTCGGCAGCTACGGCAACGCCACCTTGAGTCGTTACCCGATAGTGAAGCGCAGGGTTATCGACCTGCGGCGCGGCTGGCGCAAGAGCCGCAACTGCCTGTATACGCGCTTGAGCCTGCCACGACGCAGTAACTTGCATGTGTTCAACTGGCATCTTGGGTTGTCGGCGGCGGAGAGGCTTCATCAGGTCAAGACCGTCTTGGGCAGCAACACCTTGCAGCATCTGCCCAAGCGTCAAGCAGTCATCCTCGGTGGTGACACCAATGATTGGCGCAATCTGTTGTTCCATGGCTCGGGCATCGCCGAGCACCGCTTCGATGCTTGGAGTGAACATGGTCAACGCAAACCGCTACGCACCTTCCCTAGCCCCGCCCCCGCCGGCGCACTGGATAAGTTCTTCTGGCGCGGCCCGCTGCATGACGAACATATCCACGTCAGCAAACTTAAGGTCGCGAAAGCGGCCAGTGACCACTTGCCTTTGGTAGCAGAGTTCCGCATCGGTCGCTGAGGATCGATTGGGCTACGACCCTGAGAATCGGTCGGGATACGCGACGCCGTGAAACTATGGGGATACGCGAGCCGAGTACGTGGCCAAAGCCTAATCGCCCAAGCGGGCCGCACTTTCGGCTGCTTCCTGAACGCCACGCGCCAACACGCTGCGCAGCTTGCCATCTTCCATGCGTAACAACGCTGAGATCGTACACCCTGCAGGTGTAGTCACCGCATCGCGCAGGCTCGCGGGATGTTCACCGGTCTGCTGAACCATGGTCGCTGCACCGAGGGTGGCTTGAGTCGCAAGCTTGACGGCGACATCGCGCGGCAGACCAGCCATCACACCGCCATCGGACAGGGCTTCGATCACCAGGAACAGGAACGCCGGGCCGCTGGCGGACAGTCCAGTGACGGCGTCGAAGTGTTCTTCTTCCAGTTCAAGCACTTGGCCGAACACATCGAAGATGGTTGCCACTGATGTTACGACGGCACTATCGGTCGCCTCCGACCCGCACACCACGGTCATGCCAGTGCCGACTCGGCATGGCGTGTTTGGCATTGCGCGCACCAATGGCTGACTATCATCAAGAGCACTGGCAAGCTGACTAAGGTGCAACCCGGCAGCGATAGAGACCACTACAGTTTCCGGAGCAAGGCTCGGGGCCAGGGCAGCGAGGGCGGCAAGGGTCTTATGCGGCTTCAGGCACAAGACGATCACGTCGGCACCGTTGACCATGCCTGCAATATCGTCACTCGCCTCGATGCCGGTCGCGACACTCACCTCACTGGCGGATTCGGCAGTACGAGCCAAGAAGCGCAAGTCGACTTGTTGCGCACCGCCTTGTAGGCCAGTGGCTAAAGCGCGTCCCATGACGCCAGGTCCGACGATGGTTATCTGCATCGCCTTATCCTAGCAATTTGCGCAACGCCGATTCATCGAGCACATCCACATTCAGAGACTCGGCCTTGGCAAGCTTGGAGCCGGCCTTCTCGCCGGCCACCAAGTAATCGGTCTTCTTCGAGACCGAGCCTACGACCTTGCCGCCAGCTGCCTCGATCTCCTCTTTCCACTCCGGACGAGGCCGACTCATGCTGCCGGTAAGCACGAAGGTCTTGCCGCTAACTCCTTCGACCTCGGCGGTGGCACGTTCGGCCATCGCTTGCGGCTCGACCCCATAACCGCGGATCGCCGCGATCGCTTCAATGTTGCGCGGCTCCTGGATGAAGGCGAGGAAGGAACCGGCAACCTCTTCGCCGACACCATCCACTTCACATAGTTGCGTGAGGGCAGCGCTGGAATCCCACAGTGTCTCGCCTTGTGGAACGCCAAGCGCCAACAACGCATCCAAGGTGCGGAAGCGGTCGCTCAAGGCACGGGCAGTCTCGAAGCCGACTTCTGCGATTCCTAGTCCATACAGGAAACGTGGCAACTCTGGAGTACGCGCTGCATCTATCTGCTCCCGCAATGACTGCGCCGACTTCTCGCCCCAGCGCTCCAACGCCGCTACCTTGTCGTAATCCAAGTGGAAGATTTCTTCCAGACGTTGCACCAAACCAGCTGAAGTGAACTGTTCCACCGCCTTCTCGCCAAGTCCTTCGATCTTCAAGGCCTGACGCGAGGCTAGATGCTGGATTCGCCGACGCAGCTGAGCCGGACATTCCATGTTCATGCAATAGCGATACTCACCTCGTGCGACCGCCGGAGCATCGCACGATGGGCAGCTATCTGGCCATACGAACTCACGCTCATCACCACTGCGCACCGCGGTGATCGGACCGACCACTTGCGGGATCACGTCGCCGGCTCGGCGCACGGTCACTCGATCGCCGATCTTCAGGTCGAGGCCGGTGATGTAACCGGCATTGTGCAAGGTGGCGTATTGGACCGTGACCCCACCCAACTGCACGGCCTCAAGCACCGCCCGTGGAGTCAAGCGACCGGTGCGCCCGACCTGAATCTCGATGTCGAGTAACTGGGTGGTCTCTTCGCGTGGTGCGAACTTGTGTGCACACGCCCAGCGGGGAGTGCGTGCCCTGGCACCAAGCAAGCGCCGCAACTCCAAGGAATCTACCTTGTTGACCACGCCATCCATCTCATATTCGATGTTGTCGCGATCAGCCTCGAGCTGATCATGAAACTCGATCATTCCCGCGGCATCGGCCACCAAGGCGCGGTGTGGGGTAGTCACGAAGCCCCAATCTTGAGCCGCAGCCATGGCTTCAGTGTGAGTGGCGAATGTCGGCCCACCCTCGACCCGCACTACTTCCCAACACATCAAGCGCAACTTGCGCGACGCGACCACTGCAGGATCCAACCGCTTCAAGGTGCCGGCTGTGGCATTGCGTGGATTGGCGAACGGCGCCTCACCACGCTCGATAATCGCCGCGTTCATGGCGTCGAAGTCGGCGATGCGGAACATCACTTCGCCGCGCACCTCCAAAAGATCAGGTGCTTCACCACGCAGCCGCAGCGGCACGCCGCCCACCGCACGTATGTTGGCTGTCAGGTCTTCGCCTTGAGAGCCGTCGCCACGCGAGACTGCGCGCACCAGCGAACCATTCTCGTAGATCAAGCTGGCCGAAACTCCATCCCATTTAGGCTCGCAGATGAACTCAGCCTTGACTGCAGTCTCGACCGCCAGCACCTTCTCGACGCGGCCGACGAAATCCTCGATGGCCTCGTTGCCGAACAACGACTCGATCGAGATCATCGGCACCGCGTGGGCTACGCGCTCGAACTTAGAGCCATCCGGCAGGGGTGCCCCTACTCGCTGGGAAGGACTATCCGCAGTCACCAGCCGGGGTTGGCCTTCTCCAGATCCACGAGTTCAACGAACAAGCGATCATACTCGGCATCCGAAACCAATGGAGCAGCGAGTACATAGTAGGCGTACTCATGTTCACGCAGCTGTTCGACCAACTGTTCATAATGCTGCTTGTCCGCCCCTGTCATAGCCAACTAGTGGTCAAAGCCCGGCTGCGGCCAACAAGTCATCCAAACTCACCTCACTCCGGTCGCCACTTCCAGATGAGAAGATAACCACAAGTCCTGGAGCTGCCACAGCGCGCAGACGTAGTAACGCCGCAGTGCTGAGCTCGGGCACGCCCTCTGACACTGGCGAATAGAAACCGATGCGGAACGGCCGGTAGGCTCCCATCGAGCGGCCCGTTGCGATGGCATTCGAAACGGAATCCTGATCGAGATCTGGATTCTCATACTCCAAGCGGCAACCACGGCTGATGCTGCCGTCGTCGTACAAGATCGTGCAGCCCTCGATGGGGTTGCGCAGGACCTTGGCGGTGGCTGCTGCCTGCTCGGCCACGGCTACGAGATTGCGGTCATCCATGGGTACAGGATAACTCGGCGGTCACTTGCGCTTGCGCCGCTTAGGCAGCAATGACACCAACTTTTCTGGTTGATCAGCATTCAGCCACACCGCATTGCCGTCAGCCAATTCCAGCACCACTCCAGCACCAGGCCCAGTGAAATAGACACTTACACCGGGTGATTTAGAGATGCTCCAGCCACGCTTGCCGATGCCCCAGGGATAACTCATGTGGGTGCTGGCCCCCGCAATCTCTACCAGCGGAATTCGCCTAACCGCGAACGGGGCCATCCTTAAAGCCAAGGTTTCCTCATCAAGCTGGATGGTGAAACGCGAAGCCCACAGCAGCCAAATGAACAGCAGCAAACCTGCCACTAGGCAGCCGCGACCAATCCATGGCAGTGGTACCAGCAGGAGGGTCAGGGCAACCACCAGGATCGCGCCAGCGCATAGTCGCTTGACG
Organism: uncultured Planctomycetales bacterium; assembly: GCA_964545405.1. Taxonomy (GTDB): domain Bacteria; phylum Planctomycetota; class UBA1135; order UBA1135; family UBA1135. Next base: position 2,123 of record CAZJGH010000148.1, on the reverse strand, counting down.
ACCAATGGCGAAGGCCGCCGCTCTTCAAAGAAAACCGCCGGCCCATCGGAAGCAGATGCCCCACTCATGGGGCGAATTGTACGAAATCAGGAGCTCGAAGCGACTTCTACAGGAGCCGGGGCATAACCGGCGAAGGGAACACGGTTTGTCAGCCGCCTAATACCGGTCACCGGATCTTCGCGTTCCTCATGGACGACTTCGACCAGGGCCTCGCGCCCAACTACATCATCTGGCTGCAGTTCGTGCTCCTTATCCGGCTTGAGCCCCATCATTTGGAGAACGAATTTCACCCGTGGCAGCCCCCTCTCCGACCAGTGCAGCGAATCCCAGCAGGCCGTTCGCCCCTGAAAATCGCCATTTGCGACCTCCCAGCGGATTCCCCAGCGCACATGCCCGGCTGGACTGTCACTTTCGCGCGCTTCAACAGCCTTGCAGTGGTATTCGCCGGCAGGAACCGCGCGTAAATCTTCGATGTCATCTATCTGAGAAAGGTCTATTTTCATGGTTTGGTTACCTCTCCACGATGACGTACGACCCTATCTCAGGGCACCCCAATAATCGCCGATTTGCCGAAAGGCCCCGCGTCCGCCAGAATCAACCTTCCGCGCTCCGGTGTCCTACCCCGCCAGCATGAACTTCAAACACTTACTTTTACTCCTTTTCCCGCTCCTGATTCTCGCTGGCCCCACCTCCGCTCAAGAGGCCGGTGACGTCGTTCCTGGAGCGTCGGCGGCTGAGGCTACGGCTGAAGGCGCCGTTGCTGACGAGGCTGCTGCTGCTGAAGACGGCGGCACATTCGACTTCATCGATGCTGGTGCTGGCAAGCTGGTCGGATGGCTGAGCTACGTGTTCTTCGCCCCTGTCCCACTTGGCGGCGGCGATTCGGTCCCTCTGGTGGTGTTGTGGCTGGTGCTCGGATGGATCTTCTTCACCATTCGCATGCGCTTCATCAACCTCCGCGGCTTCGGACACGCCATCAACGTCACGCGCGGCAAATACACCGACCCGAAGTCTCACGGGGATGGTGAAGTAACTCACTTCCAGGCCCTTGCGGCGGCTCTTTCAGCCACGGTTGGCCTCGGCAACATCGCTGGTGTTGCAATCGCTGTCTCCACCGGCGGCCCTGGCGCCATCTTCTGGATGGTGCTCGCCGGCTTCCTCGGCATGTCGGCCAAGTTCACCGAATGCACCCTCGGCCAGAAATACCGCGAGGTGCGCCCCAACGGCCAGGTGATGGGCGGAGCGATGTTCTACCTATCTAAGGGCCTGAAGGAGATGAGGATGCCGATGCTCGGCAAGATCCTTGCTGGCATGTTCGCCGTGCTGTGTATCGGTGGCTCCTTCGGTGGCGGCAATACCTTCCAGGTCAACCAGTCGCTCAACGCGATGAAGGAAACTGCACCTTGGCTGGATGGCAATGAGTGGGTTTACGGCTTGCTCATGACCATCCTGGTCGGCATCGTGATTATTGGCGGTATCAAGAGAATCGCCAGCACTGCGGAGAAGATCGTGCCGACCATGTGCGCCATCTACGTCGCCGCATGCCTGTTCATCCTGTTCAGTAATGCTGGCCAGATCGGCTCGGCATTCGGCCTTATCATCGAAAACGCATTCAATCCCAGTGCGGCTTTCGGTGGTTTCATCGGCGTCCTTGTAACCGGCTTCAAGCGCGCTGCCTTCAGTAACGAGGCTGGGGTTGGCTCTGCAGCCATCGCGCACTCCGCTGCTAAGACGGAATACCCAGTCCGCGAAGGCATCGTTGCCCTGCTCGAGCCATTCATCGATACCATCGTGGTCTGCACCATGACTGGTCTGGTGATCGTGATTTCCGGCGCCTATGACGGCGGAGCTTTGGCTGAAGCTGCCAGACCATTCGCTGAGGCGGACAACGGTGCTGGCCTCACTTCAATGGTCTTCCGCGAAACCATCCCATGGTTCCCATATGTGCTCAGTGCCGCAGTTGCGCTGTTCGCGTTCTCGACCATGATCTCATGGAGCTACTACGGCGAGCGTTGCTGGGCCTACCTGTTCGGCGACAAGGCTTCACTTTCGTACAAGATCGTGTTCCTGACCTTCACTTTCCTCGGTTCGGTCATCAATTCCAAGAACGTCCTCGACTTCGG
>CAZJGH010000147.1:0-6813 GCA_964545405.1 uncultured Planctomycetales bacterium | reverse complement strand
GTCGTTGTCGGTGATTGGACATGGGTCACCAATTCTTGTCGCTTGCACGAACTCGTCGGTCTCGCCACGTTCTAGGGCAGCAGAAACAGCCGAGGCCGCATCAGTGGCGTGGAACTCCGCGTGACCGAGCACCATCGCATTCCAGAAACTGGAGGTCCGTTGCCAGTTGGTATCCCGGTCCATACCGAAATAACGACCACAGACCGTGGCGATGCGCCCTCCTGACCTGCCCAGCTCAGCCTCAAGCTGTTCGATATATCGTGGCGACGATTTCGGTGGGGTATCACGGCCATCAAGCAGTGCGTGAACCAGGACTCGCTCGGATGGTAAGCCCATCTCGCCAGCCAATGCCAATAAGGCCGAGTAATGGTTGTCTGAAGCATGGACGCCACCATCTCCGATCAGGCCAAACAAGTGAAGATTGCCGCCACTGACTCGGGCAGCATCGATGGCAGAGCGCAGGACACCGAGTCGTTGGAACTCACCACTGGCAAGCGACTCGTCGATGCGAGTTATGGTCTGATGGACTATTCGCCCGGCCCCGATGTTGGTGTGCCCAACCTCTGAGTTGCCCATAAGCCCCAGCGGCAGGCCTACCTCCTTGCCCGAAGCCGACAACAATGCGTGCGGCCACTGCTCCCACCAGGAAAGGAAGTTCTCGGCAGGCGCGTGGGTGATGGCGTTGTGAGCACCCGGTGAGGCGTGCCCCCAGCCATCTAGGACGATGAGCAGGGTCGGACGTTTGGTTTCCACTGGTAGAGAGGGGTGTCTCGGAGGGAGATAAGCACTACGATAGAGGCCTCATGCGTGCATTGCTCATCTCTCTTCTACTTGCCCTGTCCGCTGGCTCCTGCTCAAGCGTTCCAGGTACGGGCCGCTCCCAACTATTGCTGCTCAGCTCGGGTCAGGAAATGCGTCTTGGTGCCCAGACTTACACTGACATGCTTGCCGCCGAGAGGATTATCGAGACCGGCAATGATGCTGCGATGGTGCAGCGTATCGGGGAGCGGATCGCTCAATCTGCTATCGAGCTGTTACCAGACTCCGACGCCAAGCGGTTCCGCTGGGAGTTCAAGCTGATCGACGACGACGCCATGGTCAATGCTTGGGCGCTGCCTGGTGGCAAGACCGCGGTCTACACCGGTCTACTGCCGATAACCCAAGATGAAGACAGTCTTGCCGCGGTCATGGGGCATGAGGTCGCGCATGCTATCGCGCGCCACGGCAACGAACGCATGAGCCATGGCATGGTGTTGCAGATCGGCATGCTGGGCGCATCGATGAGCACGCGCGACATGGATCCGGATGACCGCAACCTGATCCTCGGTGGCTTGGGAGTAGGTGCCACGGTGGGAGTGATGCTGCCGTTCTCGCGTAGCCATGAATCAGAGGCCGACGAGATCGGATTGATGTTGGCCGCCAATGCAGGCTACAACCCAGAAGCTGCTGTCGGCCTATGGCAACGCATGGGAGCAGCATCGAGTGGTGCCCCACCCGAGTGGTTAAGCACACACCCCAGCTCTGAGACACGAATCGAAAAACTTCAGGCTCTTATGCCAGAAGCGAACAAGCTGTATCGCGCTGCGCTGCAACGCCGCTAAGTCGTGAGCGCAGAAGACAACTTACCGCGGTTCGGCGTGGACCTTGGTGGTACAGCCATCAAGCTCGGTCGCGTCGAAGGCGATCATCTGGTCGAGCGGCTGGAACTCGACACGCCGCATGATGGTTCGGATTGCCTCGATGCGATCGCCGAGGGTGTGCGCAAGCTTGCTGGCGGCAGCCCTATCAACCAAGTCGGTATCGGCGTTCCTGGAGTCATCGACTTGGAGCGGACCTGCGTCTTGGATGCCCCTAATCTCGAGTTCCTCGAAGGCCTGCCGGTGACCACGTTGCTGAACGATCGGCTTGGTTGTCCGGTGGTGCTCGAGAACGATGCCAACGCCGCGGCTTTCGGCGAGGCTCAAGTCGGTGCCGGACGCGGCCTGAATGACTTCATGTTCCTCACCTTGGGCACTGGAGTCGGTGGTGGCGTGATCCTCGATGGTAAACCTTTCCACGGACCTGGTGGCATGGCTGGTGAGATCGGGCACATGACCACCGGGCATGATCGACAATGTGGCTGCGGCACCATCGGTTGCCTTGAGGCGATTGCGTCGGCACGAGCGATGGAGACCCTGGCGGCACAAGAGCTTGGGCGACCACTGTCGCTCAAGGAATTGGCCGCAGTCGCACGTGATGGTGATAAGGATGCACTGTCGGTGTTCCGCACCAGTGGCTTGGCCCTCGGCATCGCCTTGGCACAGGTCGCCCTGCTGCTCGACTTGAGGATCTTCCTGTTCGGGGGTGGTGGCGCGCCGGCACTCGATCTTCTCGCACCTCATGCGCTTGAGGAGCTGAATAAGCGCTGCTTCGGCCGCAGTGGCGCTGACTTCCTGCTCAACATGGCCACCCTCGGCAACGATGCTGGCATCCACGGCGCTGCACGCCTGAGCTGAAGTGTTCATGAGTTCCTCGAGCGATCGCGGCGACGACGGCCTTACGCGGCGCCGCCTGATCAGGCTCGGGATCCTACTGGTCATCTTGATCGGCGTGATGATGTCCCTGGCGGACTTGGCGACTCGTCTGCAAGAACGGATTAGTCGTGACGACGTCGCTCAGCAAGTTGATCTGCTCGACCGTGACCCAGGCAGGGTCAACGAGTTCATCAAGGACAACATCAAGGTCAGTGGTTATGTCGGATCGTTGCGCGGCCCGGTCGGCACGTTGTGGGCTGGAATGGGAAGTGAGTTGGATCGCGCAGACTTGTGGATGACGATGTTGCAGCTATGCGGCGAAGACGCTGGACTCGCACGTAGCGGCCAGAATTGGTGGGTAGAAAGCTCCAGCGTCACCCCGCCCTCGGGAGTCGGGCCCGCCGATTGGCGCGGCACGCTGATTCCCTCCGTAGAGAGTTTCCGATCGGAGTTGGAAGTCGCCACTGCTGCTGGCGAGACCATCCTCAGTGCGGTGCTTGATGTCGCCGAATTGGCTGATGACCCGATCCTCTTCGAGCTCGATGGTGGTCAGCTGCAATTGCGCCGTTACTCGCAGCGCCAGCCCATCGACACATGTTTCTTGCCGAAGGACCGTGCTGGACTTCAGCTGCGATGCGTGACATTGCTGCCCGGTGAGCTCGAGGACTTCGCTGCTACGGCCGAGATTCATGTCTCCGACGGACATCTCTCCGCCACCGCCAGCGAAACCGCAGCGCCACCAAGCTTGGTTGCCGTACTGGTCGTCGTTACTGCCATTCCACCAGTGAAAACAAGTGGCGGCAACAAGCCGACTACCAGCCGTCGCTTCAACAAGTTCGTCGCTCGCTCCTTCGGGTTGGCAGCCGCCAGTGACGAACGGTTCAAACGTGACCAACCGCATTGGTTCGAATCCGATCCGCACGGCGCCTTCCCACGCTATTACCTGGCTTCTACCCCGCCACTCACGGTGTTGCCTGCCGATTACACGGCCACCGAATTCGACATCTACTACGCTCCCAAGATCAAGGCCTTGCGTTAACGCGGCGGAAACAGCTTGTTCGGATTCTCGACCAGCACCTTGTGCTTGAGGATATCGCTGTAGGAAACCAGATTGCAGAAGGTCTCCAGGTTGCTGCGTAGGTCGGCCACACCAGGGCTTGGCCAGTCGGTCCCCCACAACACCTGACCGGAAACTATCTCAAGACGAGGCAGACGCTCGGGCAACTGCAGAGGTGGGATGCCACTCAGCTCGAGCCACACGTTGCGATGACGTCGGGCAATGAAGAACGCTTGGTCGTACCAGAATGGACGCCCGCAATGGGCCATGACGATCTGCAGGTCAGGGAAATCGACCGCGACGTCATCGACGTCCATCGGATCGCCGTAGCGGGCGCGTGCGCCGGGGAAGACCGAAGTACCGGTATGGATCATCACCGGAACCTGGCGCTCTTCGCATGCCGAATAGACATCCTTCAACTCCGACATGTCTTGGGTCAGGTAGGCGTTGGCGCGGAAGCCTTGATGTGGAGGATGGATCTTGATGCCATCGATCTTGAGGTCATCCAGCAGGCGTTTCATTTCCGCCGGGACATCGTCACAGAAACCGGGGTGGATTCCACCCCAGGCGATGAAGCGTGATGGATCTTGGTCACGGTATTCGGCGATCCAGTCGTTGCAGCTCGCATCGAAACCCATCAACTCCGGCGAGACATAGTTGATCAAGCCGACTCGGGCTATGCCTTGTGCATCCAGGTAATCAGCAAGTGCAGCGGGTTCGGCCTGGAACCTGAGGATAGAGTCGACGTCATCACGACCGTGCTCGATGGTCGCACGAGGCACTGAGCGAATCTGCTCCCACGGTTGCATATGCACATGAACGTCGACCACCCCCGGGGGAATTTTCATGACGCAAGTCTACGGCTGCCGAGCAGGCATACCGCCAGTGCGGCGCAGAAAGCAGGAACCAGTTCGTAGACGATGCCCTTCAAGGCTGGAGTGTAGAACCACACGATGCTGGTGAGGAAGCCGACCCACAGGCCAGCCAAGGCGTAGGCAGGCTCGACCTTGCGACCGCTCAACCTGACCAACAACAACGGACCGAAGGCGGCGCCTAATCCAGACCATGCGAACAGCACGGTATTGAAGATGGTGTCGTCGATGAAGATGGCTGCGGCCACAGCCACACTTCCTAGACCTAACATCGTGTAACGGTTGAGGGCCATCTTGCGGCCGTCCTGTTTCTTCGGGATGTCGTAAGCGACTGTCGAACCGCAGACCAGGAGTTGGCTATCGGCGGTCGACATGATGGCCGAGAGGACTGCAGCGATGATGATCCCGGCGGGGATGGGGCTGAAGAGGTCGGTGGTCAAGCGCAGCAGGATGGTCTCATCGTTCTCCATCGCCGACACCAGCGCCCTGCCACACCAACCGGTAATCAGCATGCCGCCATAGATGATCACCCCCCAAACGATGGTGATGATGGTGCCACGCCTAATCTCCTGCTCGGAGCGCAACGCCATGAAACGATTGACCACGTGTGGCTGCCCTGGATAGCCGATACCGATGCCAGCCTTACCGGCAAGGAACGCCACCAATAACCACCCACTGTTGCCAGCCCACCAATCGACATACTCCGGGCCTGCTGCGGCAAGTCCATCGGCCATCGCATTGAAGCCACCTAGTTCAATCAATGCGACCAAAGGTACGGCGATGGCTGCCGCTGCCATGACCAGGCCCTGGATCATGTCGGTGACCGATGCCGCCCAGAAACCACCAAGCGTGGTGTAGAACATCACGATCACGCCGCCGACGATCACTGCAGTGACGAAATTCATGTCCAAGGTGGTAGCGAAAGTCTCGCCGGCAGCCTGGAACTGTGAGGCGACGTAGACCAGCAGACACAGCAAGATGATTACTGATGCACTGAGTACGAAACGACGTGATGCTTTCGGTGGTGCATCCCCTGCCAGGAATTCCGTCAAGGTTACTGCACCACTAGCGTCAGCCGCGCGTTTCAGGGGCTTAGCGACCACGCACCAGTTGAGCAGGAAACCGCCAAGACATGCCGGGAACAGCCAAACCGCGCCTAAGCCCATCGAATAGGCCGCGCCGCTGACGCCGAGTAAGGTCCAAGCTGAGCTCGATGATGCTGCGGAACTCAGGGATGCGACCCACGGGCCTAGGCTGCGGCCACCAAGATAAAAATCGGCATCACTCTTCGTGCGCCGCGAAGCCCAGAAGCCGATCCCGAGAAGGAGCAACTTATAGGCCACCAAAGTGGCGACGATGGCCGCCTCAGGACTCATTCCTTAGGTGATCAGCGAAGGCTGCCAACAACTTGTCGGCCGCAAGAGAGGGTGGCAATGACCCATCGGCCAAGGCTTGCTCGACTTCCGGCAAGGCAGCGGCGACGTCGGGATGGGAGCGGAATGTTCCGAGTAGGCGTTCCTCTATTTGTGCCCACATCCAGTTCGCCATCTGCCCTTTGCGCACCACCTGATGCTGGTCGGATTCCTCCATCGCCTGACGATGATCGGTGATGATGCTCCACAGGTCCTCGAGACCGCGACCAGTCATGCCTGAGATCGCTACTGCACGTGGTTGCCAGTTATCGGACTTGGCCTGCAGATAGCGCAATGCCGCTGAGTAGTCGGCTTGAGCAGAATTGGCGCGACCGACGTTGTCGCCATCGGTCTTATTGACCGCGATGACATCGGCAAGTTCGAGAATGCCCTTCTTGATTCCTTGGAGTTCATCGCCAGCGCCGGGCAACATCAATACCAAGAAGAAGTCGACCATGTCGGCGACGACCGTTTCAGACTGGCCTACGCCTACTGTCTCGATCAACACTACATCGAAGCCTGCGGCCTCGCATAGAAGGAGGCTCTCGCGAGTCCTTCGGGCGACGCCGCCGAGGGTCGCACCACTAGGACTGGGACGGATGAAGGCCTCGGGGGATTGCGCGAGTCGGTTCATGCGCGCCTTATCACCGAGGATGCTGCCACCTGTGAGGGAGCTTGAGGGGTCTACAGCCAAGACCGCGACCTTATGGCCTTGCTTCACCAGGAACTCGCCGAAACTATCGAGGAAAGTGCTCTTGCCTACACCTGGTACACCTGTCACTCCGATGCGCTGCGAGCCACCGGTGAAAGGAAGCAGGGTGGTCAGCAGTTCTCCTGCCAACTCGCGATGATCGTCGCGCTGTGACTCGACCAGTGTTATCGCACGTGCCAACATCGACCGATCTCCGGCACGAATGCCGTCGGCAAGTTCAACAACACTGGGCAGGTTCAAGGTCATC
>CAZJGH010000146.1:0-6844 GCA_964545405.1 uncultured Planctomycetales bacterium | reverse complement strand
GGCTCAGACCTCGGCCTGTTCGACGACTGGGGCCAAGCGGTAGAGCTGATCGCCGCGGCGCGCATCGCCGACATGGGGCAGGGTGAATTCGGTGCCCTTCTCGACACTCTGTGGGTGGGTAGGGGAGCCGCCTTCATCGACCCTCAGCTCCAGTACCGAACCAGTCACCGCGCCAGTGGTATGGCCGATGATCACGTATTCGTCGCCGATACCGAGCTTGCCGGCGGTGGCCTCGACCTGAATCACTCCGGCCTTGCTGAATACGTTGGTGATGGTGCCGATCATCTGCTTCTGGCGCGTGGCCTTGCTGCCACCGGCAGCCGCCCAACCCTGCTTCTGACCGAGGTAATAACCTGAGGAGAAGCCGCGGTTGTAGACCTTCTCGAGGCTTGGCATCAGTCGCTCGACAAGCTCCTGGTTGAAGCTGCCGTCGATCACGGCGTCGAGAGCTTCGCGATAAGCGGCAGTCACCGCACCGACGTATTCCGGGGCGCGACCACGGCCTTCGATCTTGAACACCTGTACGCCACTGTCGACCATCTTGTCGACGAAGCCGAGGGTCAGGATGTCGTTGGGGGACATGATGTAGTTGTTGTCCACCAACATCTCATCACCGGAGTCGGCATCCTTGACGATGTACTCCTTACGGCAGTTCTGGTCGCATGCACCACGGTTCGCTGAGGCATTGGCACTGTAGAGTGACATGCTGCAGCGCCCTGAGACAGCGATGCACAAGGCTCCATGAGCGAAGGCTTCGAGTTCCATCAACTCGCCGGAGCGGCCACGGATATTCTCGTTGATGATGCTCTGTCGCACCGTCTTGATCATCGGCAGGCTGAGTTCGCGCGCCAACACGATGCGATCGCAATGCGGAGCGTAGAAGCGCACCGACTCCGAGTTGGAGATCGACAGCTGGGTCGAGAGGTGAACTTCCAGGCCGAGGTCCTGGGCGATAATCACTGCTGCCATGTCCGACAGGATCACCGCACTCACTTGGTGGGTCGCAGCGTCATGCAACAACTCGCGGCACAGGTTGAGGTCGTGTTCGTAGAGGACTGTGTTGAGGGCTAGGTAGCTCTTCACCCCACTTTCGCGGCAGATGCGGCAGATCTCTGCAAGATCCTCGCGCTCGAAGCTGCGCCTGGAGCGGGCCCGCATGTTCAATTGGGCGAGCCCGAAATAGACCGCGTCGGCGCCATTGGCGATGGCAGCACGCAACGATGGGTAGCACCCGGCAGGTGCTAGCAGCTCAATCTTGGCGGGTACGACGGCCTCCATGAAGGGGCTATCGTACCGCAATTCCGAGGACCTTACCTACAGTCCGAGGTCGTCGCCCTGCATCGCATCGAGGGCCTTCACGACCAGGCGCACCACGCGCTCGATCTTGTCGAAGTCGATCTTCTCGACGGTATCAGTAGCGCGGTGGTAATCCTCGTGAGTGCCGGCGAACAGGAAGCACACGGGGATATCCAGCTTGGCGAACTCGGCGTGGTCGGAGCGGCCGTAATAATCGTCGGCGCTGCCCAAGCCATCAAAACCCTGCTTCTTGCCTTCAGGGAAGTTGCCGAAACCCTCCTCGGCACCGAACTGCTCCATCAGGCGGGTCAGGCCGTTGTAGCTGTCATGCTTCTGGCTAGGGGTGACATAAAGCACGTTAGGCGCATTGCGTCCGATCATGTCGATGTTGATGTTGGCGACCGCACGTTGACCCTCGCTGAGACTCGGATTCTGCGCCCAAGCGCGTGAACCCCACAGGCCTTTCTCCTCACCGGAAACCCAGATCAGCATCACCGAGCGGCGCATCGGACCGTATTCGACCAGGGCTTCAGCCAGAGCCAACATGCCGCAGGTGCCAGAACCGTTGTCGTCGGCACCGTTATAGATCTCGCCACCTGATGCGCCGACGTGATCGTAGTGCGCCGAGATGATGATGATCTCATCCTTCAGTTGCGGATCGCTTCCTGGCCACAGTGCACAGACGTTTTCGGCCGCTACCGGTTCCTCGCTCATGCCGCGCTTGGCTTCGAGTTTGGCATTCAAGGTGGTGCCGATGGCTGGAGCATCGGCCAACAACACGGCACTCAGATCATCACTCAACGCCAGGATCGGGAACGGGGTCCAGGCGCGGCGCTGTTCACCGCTGGCCGGCCAACTCACGCGGGAATCGAACACGCTGGTGTTGGTGGCATTGAAGTGGGGGACCACGCTGCCGATCTCGGCGCCGTCGGTGCTGATCAGGATGGTGCCGACTGCGCCCGCACGACTTGCCGGACTGGAAGCCCGCCACACGCTACCGCTCTCGTAATGACACAGGGCCCACTTGCCTTCGACGCCAGCAGCTTCGACCTCACTCTTGCTGCCGCCTCCGCAATAGACGATGTCGCCGACGTTCTCGATATCAGCGACTGCCCAGCGTCCAGCGATGGTGTAATCACTGCCGTAGGCCAACTCACGCGCGGTGTCGCCGATGGTGAGAGTGGCGGCGAGCTTCGAACGTTCGAGGGTCTTGCCGACCAGTGGATACTCATAAAGGAAACTATCGCCTGCGCCGGGTTCGAAGCCCAGTCGTTGCATACGTGCCTTGATGTAGCGTGCAGCGATCCGCTGCTCTTGCGACACGGTGTTGCGGCCGCGCATCTCGTCGTCAGCCATGAAGTAGAGGTCGGTGGCGATCAGGTCGGCATCGATGCTGTCGAGCGCGCGTTCGATCGGCGGGCTGGCATGCGGGGCGACGGTGGATACGGGCGCTTGCGCCAGGCAAGGGTTGGAAAGCAACGTGACGGCCGCCAAGCCGCTCAACGAAACGCAGATGTGGTGTAACTTCATGGGGTTTATTCTGGTTGAAGGATGCGGTCGAAGAACTCCCACATGCTGGTACTGTAACCACGGCCTAGGCCATGACCGTTATTGGGGAAGAAACGGCTTTCGTAAGGTTTGCCCGCTGCGTCCATGGCGGCGATCAACTGGAAAGCGTTGTTGGGGTGAACGTTGTCATCCACCATTCCATGCATGATAAGCACATGGCCCTTGAAATCGTCGACGTAAGTCATCGCCGCGCCGGTCTTGTAACCATCCGGGTTGAGCTGCGGGGTACTCATGTAGCGTTCGGTGTAGATGGTGGCGTAGTTGTGCCAATCGGTGACTCCCGATCCGACCACTGCGGCGGTGTAGTCATCGGGGTGCTTGAAGATGCCCATCGCGGCCATGAAGCCGCCGTATGAGTGGCCGACGATGCCCACGCGCTTGCCGTCGACGTAAGGGCGCTTTCTCAATAGGCGCACTGCATCGGCGTGGTCTTGGATATCGAGATTGCCGAGGTGGGTGTAGACCGCACCGAGGAAGGCCTTGCCGCGACCACCAGTGCCGCGATTGTTGACCTTGACCACCAGGTACCCGCGCGCATTCTCGCGTCGAGGGGAGTTCACGTAACGAGCCGAGATCTCGTTGGAGCCAGGGCCACCGTACAAGGAGTTGATGATCGGGTAGGTCTTGGTCGGGTCGAAGTCCTTCGGCTTGTAGAGGATGCCGTAGATGTCGAACTTGTCGTCATTCGAACGGAAGCTGAACATCTCCGCGAGGTTCGCGGCATTTGCTGGATCACCAGCAGCGAGGGTCGCGGCGACTTCACCATTGATCCCATACAAGGCGGTGCTGGGCGGAGTGTTGACTTCCTCGTACTGCGCGACCAACCATTGCTTGTCCGGCGACAGCTGGAAGTTGGAGTGGTGGAAATCGAGGGACGTTACACGAACCTGTTCGCCGCCATCCAAGCCGGCGACGTGATACTGCATGTAATAAGGGTTGGCGCTTGAACTGTATGCAGTGAAGCCGACTTGCTGTGAATCCTCATCGACGAACTGCAGGCGCGAAGTCTGGAAATCTCCCGAGGTCACCATGCCGTGCGACTTGCCGTCAAGGTCGCGCAACTCGTAATGGGTGTAGCCGCTGCGGTCGGTAGCCCATAGGTATCGCTGACCATCCTCGAGATAACGCACGGTCGGATGGTTGCTCTGCCAAGTCGCTTGCTGCTCTTCAGCGATCTGCTTGCACTTGCCGGTTTCCAGGTCCATTTCCAGGACGCGCAGCTTCTTCTGCAGGCGATCGGTGGAATAGACCAGCATCTTGCTGCCGTCAGGCGAGGCATGGACGTTGAACAGGTAGCCATCCGGGTTGCCGCCGCAATCGATGGCAGTGGTCTTCTTGGTGGCCAAGTCGTAGACCAGCAACGATGCGACCGGATTCTTGGCGCCAGCCTTGGGATAGAACTCAGGGTAGTGCTTGGTGTTGATGTCCGACCAACCCGTCACCAGGTGAAAGGGCATCACGCCGCGATCATCGAACCGGTAGAAGACGATCTTGTTGGAGTCTGGCGTCCACCACATCGCGCGGCGTTGACCGAGCTCCTCGCCATAGACCCAACTGGCGGTACCGAAGTGGATGTCGACATCGCCACTGGTGGTGACTGCCACGGTCTCATCGGTGTCACTATTCACCAAGACCAAATTCCAATCCCGGTAATGGGCTTGCCACTTGCCATCGGGTGAGTTCACTTGCGTGTACTGATGCCCGCGCGAGGGGCGACCGATGTAGTCACCGGTGCTGGCACCTTGCGGGCCGGATTGACCGCGGAAACCGCGACGTCGTTCGGCGGGCGCATCGTCAGCTCCAAGCGCTGCACGCTCGAGGGTGGTCAAGTCCATCCGGTAGCGCTCGCCGAGGTTGGTCCATGAGACCGAAGCCCCGTCCTCGCTCCATTCGACCTTGGAAACAACGCCGGGTTCTGGTGCTGCCTGTTGAGCTGCGACCGTGGTAGCAGCATAAATAAATAGGGCTGCGACGAAGGGGGTCTTGTGCATCGCATCATCGTAGATGGCAACCGTAGATTGCGAAAGCATTTAGATGTTATGACAAGCATTTTTATCCGCTAGGCTGGTGGCTGATGACGAAGCGCTCCCCTGTCCGCACTGCGGCACTATTCGGTACCCTGGCTTTATTGCTGGTGGCTGTAGTGGTTGTGATGATGCAGTCACCGCCTGCGAGCAGTGACGAGGAGCTTGGTGCGCAAGGTGGTGGGGCAAATGTGACGCCTGAACTGTCGACTACTCGGGCTGAAGATTCACGGCCTGACCATTCCGACTTAGTACGCAGTGATACTGAAGCTGATTCTCAACAAGCCGAACCCGAATCAGCATCAGCTGTCGGCAAGGCGTGGCTGGATATTCAGGTCATCGATGCTGAAGATGGCGACGCTGCCAAGCAGCAACCGATCACGATCTTCGATGCCACCGGGGCATGGCCGTGGCCGCAGATCCTTGAGGGCAGCAGTGACGACGATGGCAAGGCAAGCTTCGAGGTGCCGACCAATCGAGTGTTGGTGATCAACGTGCGTCCCGAGCCGCATTTGCAGGTCGCGCGTGAACGGGTAAAGCCACTAGACCCAGGTGAACGGATGGAGCTTGAGATGCGCCTGTTTCCGCATCCGGTCGCGCATGGACGGATCGTGGTGGTCGATCAGGCCGAGAGCCCGATTGCCGGTGCCATGGTGTCGGCAGAAGAAGGCAGTTCCTTCGCAACCCAGGAGACCGATTCCGATGGCGTGGCGATCATCAGCGACCTCAGTCAACTTCTGGGAGCGTCATTTCGCGTCGAGGCGGATGGTTATGCCCGCGGCTACGGGCGCATCGATGACGAGGATCCCGAACAGAGGGTGATCCTGAATGCCGAAGCGCGATTGGCCGGGACTATTACCGATGCTTCAGGAGTGCCAGTGGCCGATGCTGAAGTAATCGCACGCGCTGATCCGCAACAGTTCGGTGGTGTCTACAATTCGAGCGACAAGATCGAATGGCACACCCGATCATCTGCCGATGGCCTTTATTCCCTGGCACAGCTGCCGACCGAACAGCACCTGGTGATCGAGGTCACAGCTGGTGACGAGTTGGCGGTCAAGAAGACCCCCAAGTTGGTGGCCGGTGAACAGCAATTCGATATTCAACTCTCGACTCCACCTACCTTGTCGGGGCAAGTGCTCGATGTCGCTGCGCGCGGTGTTGCAGGAGTCGTGGTCGAGGCAGCCCCGGTCATCCAACTGGGTACCGACCCGAACTACTCACGAGCGTTGAAGGCGGTGGTCAAGCTTTCGGCCACTACCGACAGCGAAGGTCGTTTCCATTTCGATGAAAGCGCCGAGATGTTCCCTGGCTTGTGGCGCGTCGGCTTGGCTGGCTCATTGGATGCGAACATCCGGCCGTCCGCCGATGAAGGAGCTACCTATCGCTGGCTGCCGGCGGTGGTTGAAATCAAGATTCCACCTGGGCAGAAAGATAACGAGGTCATCCTGCAGGTCGAGTCAGGCCCTTACATTTCAGGGGTGCTGGTTGATGAAGCTGGCGAGCCGCTCGAATTCGGTGTGGTGCGGGTCTATCCGATGTCGAACTTCCATGGCTCTCGCTTGCAGACGACTGCCATCGGCGAGGACGGTTCCTTCACTATCGGGCCGTTGAAGCCAGGTGAGTATCGGATTCATGCTCAGGAGCCGGTGCGAATCCTCAATGGCAAGGCCGAGAACGTGCCGGCGGGAACCACCGACTTGCTGCTGGTCTGCACTCAACCTAGTGGCGTCAAGGGCAAGGTGGTCGATGCCGCCGGCAATCCGATCCAGGCGACCTTGTTCGCCTACGACCGACGCGATCAGGATTCAGTGATGTGGTCGTTACGCGTCAATGGCGACGGCGAGTTCGGCTTGTTCGACGACGAGGTCATGGTCTTCGATTTCTTCGCCTTGCTCAATGATGGTCGTGCTGGACTTGCAAGCGGGGTGCGCCTGACCAAAGGCGGTGTGACC
>CAZJGH010000145.1:2935-6893 GCA_964545405.1 uncultured Planctomycetales bacterium | reverse complement strand
GCTGCTCACTTCCGGTCAGTACAGGATCGATTGGGCCACCCTGCACACTCACGTCTCGCTACAGGTCGTGCGCGACCAGTTCTCCGAGATCTACAACATGTTGGATAGTGGCGAAGAGGTCGAGCTCGAGTTCGATATCTCCCAATCCTTCACTGAAGGTCCAATCCCCCTCTACAACGTCATCGCCGAGATTCCTGGCACCGACCTCGCCGATGAGCTGTTGATCTTCGGTGGTCACCTGGATTCATGGGACGGCGCCGGTGGTGCCCAAGACAACGGCACCGGCACTTCCACTACCCTGGAAGCTGCCCGCATGTTGATGAAGGTAATGCAGGAGCAAGGAGTCCAGCCACGCCGCACGATTCGTTTCATGTTGTGGAGCGGTGAGGAGCAAGGCCTGCTTGGTTCACGCGCATACATCAAGCAACACCCTGAAGAGAACGAGCGCATCTCCGCCGTGATCGTCCATGACGGCGGCACCAACGCATGTTCCGGTATCCGTACCACCCCATTGATGATGCCTTTGTTCGAGGAAGCCTTCGGCCCCATCATCGAACACACCGCCGATGCCGAAGACGACAACTTGCGCTTCCGTCTGGTCAGCGCCGCTCGCTTGCCACGCGGTGTCGGTAGTGACCATGACTCGTACCTGAGTGCTGAGGTTCCTGGATTCTTCTGGGAGCAGTTCGGAGGTGCCAGCTATACCTACGTGCACCACACCCAACATGACTGGGTCGATCAGGTAGTCCCTGAGTTCCAGCGCGGCACCGCTCGAGTCGTCGCCTCGGCAGCATGGCGCCTTGCCAACATGGACCAAGCCGTACCCCGCGACGACATGGGTGCGCGCACCAACCGCAACAACCGCAGCAATGCCCGCAAGCTCGGCGTCTTCCTCGGGGAAGGCCTGAAGCTCGATGACCTCGTAGATGGTGGCTTGGCTGCCAAGGCCGGCATGAAGAAGGGCGACATCCTGGTCAGCATCAATGGCACCAAGTTGGGAGCCATGCGAGATGTCGGCGCTGCCTTGCGCGCGGTCAAGGGCGACAAGGCCGAAGTCGTGTGGAAGCGCGGCGACGAGGTGATGTCAGCCACCTTCAATTGGAAGGAAAAGACCGCCAAGAGCTCGAAGCCTTAGAGCTGAATCCGAGAATACGCGGGCTCTGCGGCGCTTTAAGCACCAGGGCCTGCGTGACCGGTCGCCGATACATATCCCTTATAGCCACCGTAATAGGTGGTCGCCTCGCTTGCATCTATCTCAAGCACATGTGTAGCCAAGGCTTCGAGGAAGTGACGGTCGTGACTCACGAATATGATAGTGCCCTGATACTTGGCTAGGGCTTCCAGCAAGGCCTGCTTCGACTCGACGTCCAGGTGGTTGGTCGGCTCGTCGAGCACCAGGAAGTTCGGTGGGTCGAACAACATGCGTGCCAATACCAAGCGTGCCTTCTCACCACCCGACAGTACCGCTGTACGCTTCTCGAGGTCATCCGGGTCGAAGCCGAAACAGGCGAGGCAGGAACGCAGATGTCCGATGCTGGCGGTCGGGAATTCCGCGGTCATGATCTCGATCACTGAACTCTCGGGGTGAAGAAGATCGGTGGTGTGCTGAGCGAAGTAACCGGTATGCAACGAAGCACCGCGCTTACATACGCCGGTATCGGCATCAAGGTCGCCCATGATGATCTTCAGCAGAGTCGACTTACCCGCACCGTTGACCCCAAGCACTGCCCAACGCTCGGTGCGGCGCAGATGCAGATCAAGATCCATATAGACGATGTTCTCACCGAAGCTCTTGTCCAGCCCTTCAGCGACGAAGACGTCATTGCCCGAGCGCGGCGGCTGAGGAATCTTGAACACCAGCTTCTGGCGGCGACTACGTGGCGGCTCGAGCTTGTCGAGCTTCTCCAGCTTGCGCAACCGACTTTGCGCTTGGGATGCCATCCGAGCCTTTGCCCGAAAGGAGTTGATCCAACGCATCTCACGGGCGACATGCGCTTCTTGCCGTTCGAAGGCAGCCATGCGCTGCTTATCCTCAAGCTCGCGCTGGGCGAGATAGAAGTCATAGTCGCCAGGAAAGACGCGTAGCTTGCCTTCGTCGATCTCGACGATGCGCGACACCACACGGTTCATGAACTCGTGGTCGTGACAGGTCATCACCACGATGCCGCGGTAATCACGGATGAAACCTTCCAGCCACATGATGGACTCCAAGTCCAGGTGGTTGGTCGGTTCGTCGAGCAACAGGATGTCGGGTTGCTGAAGCAGGATCCCAGCCAGAGCCACGCGCATCTTCCAGCCACCAGACAGGATGCCGACATCGCCCTCCATCTTCTGCTGGTCGAAACCAAGTCCGGCCAACACTTCGCGAGCACGAGCTTCGATGTCGTATCCCCCAAGGACCTGGAACTCGGCCTGCAGGCCGGAATACTTGGCCATGATGCTGTCCATCCGGTCGAGCTTGTCAGGATCGGCGAGATCATGTTCCAGCTGTTCCAACAGGTTGCGCAGTTCACCTACCCGCCCGGCACAGCGAACCGCCTGTTCGACCACGTCGCAATCGACCATCTCGCCTACCTTTTGGTCGAAGTAGCCGATACGGGCGCTATTGGGATAGGACAAGGAGCCGGTTTCCATCGGTTCCTGACCGGTCAGCAGGCGGAACAGTGTGGTCTTGCCTGAACCGTTCGGCCCGATAAGTCCGACCTTCCACCCCGACTCCACCTTCAAGTTGGCTTCATCGAAAATGATTTGGGATCCGTAGCGGTAGTCGAGGTCGGTGATGCTGAACATCTTGGGCGGCAGGAACGGCCTGGGGAATCCGCCATTCTCGCATGGCGGCACTGATTGTTGGACCCCCGCACGGCTAAGATATTGCCTGTTCCATCCCTACTGCCATGAGCGAAATCATTTCCATCCACGGCCGCGAGATTCTCGATTCGCGCGGAAACCCTACTCTCGAAGTTGAAGTAGACCTATCTACTGGCGCAAGTGGCCGGGCGATGGTGCCTTCAGGCGCTTCGACCGGTCAGCATGAAGCCGTTGAGCTTCGTGATGGCGGCGAGCGTTACCTCGGTAAGGGCGTCTTGCAGGCAGTAGCTAATGTCAACGAGGTCTTGAGCAAGCCACTCGAAGGCATGGATGCCGACGAACAAGAGGAAGTCGACCGCGCCCTCATCGAGCTCGATGCCGAAGAGAACAAGTCAGCGTTGGGCGCGAACGCCCTATTAGGTGTTTCACTAGCAGTAGCACGTGCCGCCGCTGATGATGCCGGGCTGCCGCTGTTCCGTTACCTGGGTGGCGTAGGCGCCAACCGTCTGCCGGTGCCGATGATGAATGTCCTCAACGGCGGCGAGCACGCCGACAACAATGTTGATTTCCAGGAGTTCATGGTCCAGCCTTGGGGAGCCCCTACCTTCTCGGAGGGTTTGCGCTGGTGCGTCGAGACTTACCACAGCCTCAAGTCACTGTTGCGCGACAAGGGCTTGTCGACCGGCATCGGTGACGAAGGCGGTTTCGCGCCTAACTTGGGCAGCAACGCTGAAGCCGTTGAGCTTCTTCTCGAGGCGATCGAGAAGGCTGGACTCAAGGCCGATGATAAGCACATGGCTATCGCCCTCGATGTCGCTGCCACCGAGATCTACCAGGATGGCGTCTACACTTTCGAAGGCAAGCAGCTCAACTCGCAGCAGATGGTCGAGTTCTACACCAAGTGGTGTAACGATTACCCGATCGTGTCCATCGAGGATGGCCTCGATGAAGATGACTGGTCTGGCTGGAAGGCACTCACTGATGAGCTCGGCGACGTCGTGCAGTTGGTCGGCGACGACCTGTTCGTGACTAACCCGAACCGCCTGTTGCGCGGTATCGACGGCAGCCAAGCCAATTCGATTTTGATTAAGGTCAATCAAATCGGTACCCTGACTGAGACCTTGCGCGCCATCGATATCGCAAGCGAAGC
>CAZJGH010000145.1:0-2925 GCA_964545405.1 uncultured Planctomycetales bacterium | reverse complement strand
CCGGCTACAGTTCGGTGATCTCCCACCGCTCAGGTGAGACAGAGGACACCACCATCGCCGACCTCGCCGTAGCAGTCGGTGCCGGGCAGATCAAGACTGGCGCGCCTTGTCGTTCAGACCGGGTAGCCAAATACAACCAGCTGCTCCGGATTGAGGAGTGGCTTGGTCAGTCTGCTCGATACGGGAGCGCCTTGCCACTGTGACCTCCGACCGCCCTACCATCAAGAATCGCGCCATTGAGGCCGGTTTGTGGGTAGCGGTGGTTATCGTCGGCGGCTATTTGTTGTTGCCTGCGGCTGTCGACCTCGTACAAACAACACAACAAGAACGGCGCGAAGAGGCTGAGGCGGCTAAGCTCGAACAGCAGCTGGAAGAGTTGCAGAACCGCAACGACGCCACCGCTAAAGACCCTGAAGCTCTCCAAAAAATCCGTGAACAAAGAGAGCTAGAAATGCGTAGGAAACAGAATGACGAACGAACCGAATAATGATCTCGAGGCCGCCCAGGAGTTCGCGCGCGCCTTCCAGCAGCTGCGCGAACAGGTTGGCAAGGTGGTGGTGGGCCAAGAGCAAGTGGTTGAGGAACTTGCGATCGCCATTGCGGCCCGCGGACACGCTGTCCTAGTTGGAGTGCCAGGCCTCGCAAAGACTTTGCTGGTAAGCACTTTCGCGCGCGCCCTCGACCTAGACTTTCGTCGTATTCAGTTCACACCAGACCTCATGCCTGCAGATATCACCGGTGCTGAGGTTCTTCATGCCGACCCAGAGACCGGCGAGCGCAGCTTCAGATTCGTCAAAGGTCCGGTTTTCGCCAACATCGTGCTCGCCGACGAGATCAACCGCACGCCGCCCAAGACTCAGGCCGCACTCCTCGAGGCCATGCAAGAGCGCCAGGTGACTTCGGGTAACGAAACCCGGCCCCTACCTGAACCGTTCTTCGTACTCGCCACCCAGAACCCAATCGAGCAGGAAGGTACTTACCCCCTGCCTGAGGCCGCCCTCGACCGCTTCCTGTTCCTGATCAAGGTCGATTACCCGAGCCAAAGCGAAGAGGCCGAGATCCTGCGCCGCACCACGGGCGCCCAGGAGGCTGAAGTCGAACAGGTGATGAATGGCGAGCAGATGCACCATATGCAAAGCCTAGTGCGCCAGGTCCCGGTGGCCGACAGCGTGATCGATTACGCAGTCGAGATCGCTCGCGCTTCACGCCCAACTCCTGAATCCCCAGACTTCATCCGCAAGTGGGTGACTTGGGGTGCAGGCCCGCGTGCCTCCCAGAACATGATTCTGGCCGCCAAAGCCCGCGCCTTGTTGCAAGGCCGCCTGAACGCCTCAAGCGACGATGTCGACGCCGTCGCCCCAGCAGTCCTGCGCCACCGCATCCTGACCAACTTTGCGGCTGAGGCGGAGAACATAACCCCCGACGACGTCATCCAACGTCTGCTGCAGGAGACTAAGGCTCACACTAGCGCACTTCACGGGGATCGTGCGGCAGGTATCGGATCCTAAGCTCCGGGCCAGGTTAGCGCGGCTTAAGCTGCGTGCCCGGACTGCGGTAGAAGGTCTCCGCGGCGGACGTCACCGTTCGCCATTACGTGGCGCGAGCACCACTTTCGCTCAGCACCGCGAGTACGTCGCCGGCGACGACATCCGACACCTCGATTGGCGTTTGATGGCGCGCTCCGACCGCAACATCATCCGCGAGTACGAGGCCGAAACCGACTTGCGCTTGTGGTTAGTCGTCGATGCCTCAGCTTCGATGGCCTTCACTACCGGAGAATGGAGCAAGCTTGAATACGCCACTTGGTTGGCTGCAGCACTCGCACGGGTGGCATGTGACCAGAACGACATGTTCGGGTTGTTCCTCACCCACGGAGACCGTCTTGAACGACCACTCCCGACACGCGGCGGCGAGACTCATTGGGCGGCATTGTGCAATCAGCTTGCCGAACTTGAACCTGAAGGTGCGGGCGATCCGGCGACTGGTTTACGCTTGGCAGGTTCACAGATGGAAGGCCGCGGATTGGTGGTCTGGATTGGCGACAACCTTGGCGACCCGGAAGTTGCTGCCCAGGCAGCAAGCATGCTGCGCCGTGCGGGCCAAGACCTGATCGTCTTGCGCACCCTCGATCAGGCCGAAGTCGACTTCACCTTCCAACATAACACCCGCTTCGAGGGGTTAGAGGTCGACCTCAAGCTACGCCTCGACCCGAACTCAATCCGCGAGGCTTATCTCGAGGAATTCGAGAAGCATGGTGCGGACCTGCGTCGTCGCCTGCGTTCAGCTGGCTGTGCATTCCGTCGCATGCCTATCGAAGAGCCGCTTGAGGTTGGCTTGGTAGAGTTCCTTGCCCATCGCAACGCCGCCAGGTCCGGGAGGTCACTGTGATCTTCGGCGCACCGGCCATGTTGTACGCCTTGCCGCTGGTGAGCATGCCGATAATCATTCACCTGCTGCAACGTCGACGTTTCCGCAAGGTCGAGTTCAGTGCTATGGAGTTCCTTGAACGGGCCCTGAAACGCACTCGACGCAGGATCTTGCTCGAGGACATGCTGCTCCTGTTGTTGCGGACATTGGCGGTACTGTTCCTGATCCTTGCCTTAGCGAGGCCAAGCAGTGAAGGTTTGCCCATGGCTCTGGGTCGTGAGGCACGCGCGGAGGTGATCGTCATCGATGCGTCGATGTCGATGGGCTACCACAACCAAGATCAATCGACCTATGAACGCGCGCTTGGCTTTGCGTCGAATCGCCTCAAGGAGCTCGACGCCGGCCTTGACGACCGCGCTGCCATCATTCGAGCTGGTTTGGTCACCGACCGCATCGCCTCTGGCGACCCTGCAGAGGTCCAAGCGGCATTACGCGAACTCGAGCGTCCCGATTCCGTCCGTGGCGACCTGGCTGGCGCACTACTCGCTGCCACCCGCA
>CAZJGH010000144.1:0-6904 GCA_964545405.1 uncultured Planctomycetales bacterium | reverse complement strand
GATTTAGAGATCGCTGTTGTTCAACAAGTCGATGACCTGCTGTGAGACATCGAAAGTATCGTTGCTCCAGATTACCCAGCGGCCTTGGAGGTCCATGACCGCATCCTGCAGGTTGGCCTCTGGGCTAGGTAAGGCTGACGGTGCCATCAAGATAGCACTGTAACCTTCGCGTGCACCCAACTCCGCGCAAGCCTCGTGGATGCGGCGTACGCCCATCTCCAGCAGGGCAGTCGAGCGCTGGCCGTATTTGGCCTGCATGAACTTCGCGCGCTCCTCGAGGGTCTTCTCGACCATGCTGAGGGAGAAGGTCGTATCCAAGTACTCTTCGCTGTCGGGATCGAGTAGGTCAAGATCGGCCTTAGCCGCCTGGTAGTTGGCGTAATCGGCGGTCAGGGCTTCCTGCTGGAGGGTGGTCTGCGCACGAAGTTCGGCACTCTGTGCCTGCAGGCCATTCCAGCCTTCGATTACCGTCTGCACATCGATGTAGCGCACGACCTCCTTTGGCTCTGCCGCATAACGATCGGCAAAGACAGTACCGCCAAGGGCGATGAGGAGAATAAGAATCAGTGACTTGGTTTTCATGATTTAGAAGTTGCCGATGGTGAATGCGAACACTCGAGTGTCGTCGCCAGGTTCGCTCTGGACAGGCCAGCCGAACTCGAGCGACAGGGGTGCGGTCGGTAGCGCAGGGAAACGTACGCGCACAGCGACACCAGCCGCGACACGTGTAGATTCAAGATTGCCGAAGTTGGAGCCGAATGAACCGGCGTCGAGGAACAATCCCCAACGCGCCATCTCGAACTCATCCACCATGCCACGTTGACGGGTGGAGATCATCGGCATGCGAAGCTCAAGACTGCCATTCCAAGCAGCCTCGCCACCGACACCGAAGCCGTTGGGATCCTCGCCCACACCGCGGAAGTTGAAACCGCGAATGCTGTTCTGCCCGCCCAAGTAGAACTTCTCAGGGTAAGGCAGTGAGCTCATGCCGTTTTGGGTCCAGGCCTTGCGTGCAGTACCGCTGATGGCGAACACATAGCTACGCCCCAGCGAATCCTGATACAAGGGGAAGTACTGGGAAGCACGGGCAGTGGCCTTGAGGAAGTCCCATGCCCCACCCATGAACTGACCGGTCTGAGCCAAGGTGAATGAATAGTTGCCGCCATCGACTGGCGAGAACGGGTCGGCGATGGTCGAGAAGCGTGCACCTGCAGTCAAGGTATGCATGGTGTTGTCGCCGGAGTAGTCGGTCAGGTCAGACGGCGCGCCAGGCTCGATCTCGCTGAGGTTGACTTTCTGGGCTTCAGGACCGACGAAGATGGTGAAGTAACGACCGAAGCGACGGCCTAGCGTGAAGCCGAGCTGACTGCGTTCCTCGTCGTGAGTCGGGAACAGACGTAAGTTCTTGCGCCCGGACACGTTCAAGCTTAGGCGGTTGCTATGTTCGGCAAGCAGGTCGGGTTCGGTGAACGAGATCGCGTAGGAGCTGTAAAGCGTTCCTGGGCGCAGGGCCAAGTTGAGCGATTGACCGGCACCCGTGAAGGCAGTGCCATTCCATATCTCAGCCAGGGTGTTGCCGAAGGTGGACGGCGTATCGGTTATGTCGAAGTTGGTCTTGGTCAGGTCGATCAGGAGCGCCGGACCGTTATCTGAGTTCCACGAACCACCGAAACGCAGACGGTTGTTACTGCCGGTGTCCTTGACCTCGAAGACCAAGTCGACCAGGTCGGAATCACCGAAGTCCTGCAGGTACCAGTTGACGAATGGCTGACGATTATCGTCGCGGAAATAACCCAAGCCGATCAGGCGACGCATCGAGCGGACCGCATCCTCTTCATTCACCAGGTCACCAGGTTCATTGATGATCTCGCGGCGGATGACGCGATCCTGGGTGCGAACGTTGCCCTTGACCACCACATCGCGGATGCGCCGTGGATGCCCTTCCTGGATCACGAACACCAGGTCGACGACCGGGAGTTCACTATCGATGATGGCATCAGGCTCATAACCGTTGGATCCACCCACCGAAAGGAATTCGACACCTGACCGCGGATTGCGCAAGTGGACGCGAGCAAGCGAGGGATAACCCAAGCCGCCGTAGTGCCGCTGCAGCGCCGCACGATCCTGAGTCACTGAAGCCAGCTCGTACGGTGAACCTTCCCGAAGGGTCAGCAAGCTGCGCAGTTCCTGCTCGCTGAAGCGCGGATATCGACGTTGCCCACCCTGAAGAGGGGTCCCTCGACGATGGCGTAGGTGATTCGCGCTTTCGATTTCTCGCTGCCGTAGAACTCGACTTCGGACGTGATCGAAACGTCAAGGTATCCATAGTCACGGTAAAGCTGGACCAAGGCATTGACGTCCTCGGAGATCCGTGCCGGACTGTATGACTTACCTGACAGCAGGCCGCCAGTGGTGTTCTTCAACGCTTCGTAAAGGTCAAGTCCTGGAGTCAGCCAAGTTCCGCCACGAATAGCCTCATTGCCCTCGAACTGGATGTCCTCGACGGTCACCTCAGGGCCTTCATCGATCTCGAAGACGACCTCGTCGGCAGCGCCTTCGCCGCGCCGGATCTGGATGTGAGCATGTCCTTCTTCCTGGTAGCGCAGCATCAAGCGATTGCGCACGACCTCGACGGAATCCTCATCCAAGGCCTGACCATAAAGTCCGCCCCACAGTTCGAGCTCATGGCGCTCGAATTCCTCGTGCCCCTCGAATACGACGCGTCGCCAGGTGCGCACTGTCTGGACATGGAAGACCAGGATGATGCTGTCAGCTGAGGAGCCTTCCTCGTGGGTGACGCGATCCACTCGCACTCGCATGTACTTCCACAACCACTCCTGGCTGCGTTGCACCGCAAGACGATCGAGCTGACTGCCGACGGTCTGCTGGATAGCCGACATGATGGCCTGCTCCTGTTCTCCCCCGCCTTCGATGCGAATAGCCTCGACGATCGGCAACTCGTCTTGCTGCCAAGCGACTGGGGTCGATGCGGCGCTAGCCGATAGGGGCGCCACGACGGCGACCAAAAAGGTGATAAGTGGTAGGAGAAGCCGTGACATCAATCAAATGCAGGAGCGGAGGGCATTGGCATACCTGCCGCCTCCTGGATGTAGTTCTCGAATCGCATGTACTTCTTGGTGAAGCGCAAGGGGAAATCGCCAGTCGAACCATGACGGTTCTTGGCGATGGAGATGTTTGCCTTATCGCGGTTGTCTTCGGTCTCTTCGTAATAATCCTCGCGCATCAACAGCATGACCATGTCGGCATCCTGTTCGATGGCTCCGGATTCACGCAAGTCGGAGAGCATCGGTTTGTGATCCGAACGCTCTTCGGCTTTACGGTTGAGCTGAGCCAAAGCGAGCACCGGCACCTTCATGTCCCTAGCGATGGACTTGAGTGTTCGCGAGATCAACGAGATCTCGTTCTGACGACTCTCGGCCTTGGCGCCAAGAAGCTGAAGGTAGTCGATGATGATGAGATCAAGGGCCCCATCACGCTTAAGGCGTCTCGACTTGGCTCTAATCTGGGCCAAGCTGGGTTGAGAGCTGTCGTCGACGAAGACCCGCGCGTTACGGAATGTCCCACCCGCCACTGTCAAACGGCGACGGTCTTCCGAACTCAGTTTCCCTTGGCGCAGGTTGTGGTGTGAGATGCGCGCGTGCGAAGAGAGCAAGCGAGTCATCAACTGGTCGCCGGGCATCTCCAAGGAGAACATCAGCACCGCCTTCTTGGCCTTGACCGCGACCCGCTCGAGGATGTTGAGCGCGAATGCAGTCTTACCCATACCAGGTCGAGCAGCCAAGACCACCAGGTCGCCAGGGCGGAAGCCCTGCTTCTCATCGAGATCCATATAGCCAGTGACCAGGCCCTGCGGCTCACCGCTGGCGTTCAGCAGAAGCTCGAGGTTACGGTCGACAAGCTCGCGAGCGCTGATCATGTCCTTGCCGACTAATCGGTCGCCGACGTCGAACACGGTCTTCTCTGCTGCGGACACCAACGCGTTGACGTCGTCGATGGTCTCGTCGTAGACACTGCGCTGAATGGTGTCAGCTGCGGAGATCAAGCCGCGGCGCAAGGCCAGGTCGCGGACGATGCGGATGTGATTCTCTAGGAACGCGATCGACGGCACCGTCGACATCAGTTCCTTCAGATACTCGGCTCCGCCAAGTACCTCTACCTGGTTGAGGCGCTCCTCCTCGTGGGCTACCGAGACGGCATCACAATGCCCCGGGCTACGGCGCTCCAGCCCTTCCATGAGCAGGTACAGCTCACGGTGGCGCGGCACGTAGAAATCCTCCGCGCTAACCAGCGCATCGACTTCCGGAAAGCAGCGCGGGTCGCGAAGCACACTGCCCAAGACACACATCTCGGTGTCGAGGTCGTAAGGGAGCTTCTCGGGGATGCCAGATGCAGACATGGACCTGCCAGGATACAGGCGCAGGCGACCCGACACATTTCGCGTCGAATCGCCTGCAAATAAGACTTTTTAAGCCTCGACCGAAGCCTCGGCGTCGGTCTCGGTGGCGTCGTCGGAATCGACGTCGCCTTCTTCGGCTTCGTCGCCTTCAGCTTTGGGCTCTTCCTTGGCCAAGACCCAGACCTGCACGGATGCGTTGATCTCGGAATGGACGTGGACAGGAACCTCGAACTCACCGACCAAACGGATAGGTTCGGCCAGACGGACGTGAGCCTCAGGGATCTCCAAGCCATGCTCGGCAATCGCCTCGGCGATACGCTTGGCAGTAACCGCGCCATAAAGATGGCCCGCTTCTGACACGTTCTCGACGAAGGTCAGCTGCAACGATGCCAACTGCTTGGACAACGCTTCCATGTCCTTCAACATGGCCGCGCGGTGAAGCTCGGCTTCAGCCTTCTTCTTCTCGATACGACGCACTGCATCTTCCGAGAAATCATAGGCCAGACCTAGTGGCACCAGGTGGTTACGCGCGAAACCAGGGGCGACCTCGATGACATCACCGGTGTGCCCAAGCACAGGGTGGTCGACCCGCAGGATCAGTTTAGTTTTGACGCTGCTCATGAGACGAATGGGATGAGGGCCAGGAAACGTGCGTACTTGATTGCACGCTTGAGACGACGCTGCTCACGGGCACGGAGGCCGGTGCGCTTGGCAGGATGAATCTTGCCATGCGAAGTCATGAAGACCTCAAGGCTCTCGATGTCCTTGAAATCGAAGGTGCGGCTGTTCTTACTTGCCATCGTTCTTCACCTCCTCGGCGTTATCGCTTGCTGCCTCAGCGGCAGGCTCTTCGGTTTTCTCAGCGGACTCTTCGCCCTCTGCTTTCTTCTCGCCCTCTGCCTTATCTTCGTCAGAGGCGCGTTGCTCTTCTTCGGGCTCCTCGTAAGGCTCCTCGATGTCGAACTCCTCGATCTCTTCAGGGATGACGACCTCGGAATCCTTGATCTCCTGGATGCCTGAGGCAAGTTCCTCTGCAGGAATCTCATCCTCCTGCAGGAACAAGCAACGGAATACCGGCCCCAACAGGTAAAGCTCGCGCTTCACTTCGTTGACGGCATCGCCTGATGCTTCAAGCCAACCGAGAAGGTAGGTAGCGCGCTTGCGGCCACCGATCGGGTAAGCCAACTGACGCTCGCCCCATAGGCGCAACGCTTTGACTTCGATCCCGTATTTCTCGAGAGTAGTTTTGACCCAATCGCGTGAAGCGTTGAATCCCTTGCGAACCTCCTCGTTATCGAGCAGGAACATCGCTTGGTAGATGTGTTTGTGTTCAGTCATTGTGCCATTCCGGTCCTACCGGTTAGTCCCTGAAGGTTATTCCTCAGCGGAACCCGCCTGCGGCTTGCGGCGGTTGTAGCGGGCCTGAAGTTCAGCAATCGGAACTCCCTTGACCCAGTCCTCCACCACCCATGAGGATGTCATGAGGGTTTCCTCGATCGAATCCTGTTCGGCGGCGGAGAATGCGGTGAGTACGAAATCCACGGAGTCGTGGCCAGGATCACCGACACCTATGCGTAGGCGCGGGTATTCCTGACTACCGAGTATGTCCTCGATAGAGGCCAACCCGTTATGCCCTCCGGTGGAGCCTTCCGCACGAATGCGCAGGCCGCCGAGCGGCAGGTGGAAGTCGTCGGTGATTACAAAGATCTGGTTGGCCTCACTGAGCTCGTAATGGAGCCAGGTCTGGCGCAGTGCTACGCCACTACGATTCATGTAGGTGAGTGGCTTGACCAGAGCGCAACGGGCATCAGGAATCTCGGCGACCATCGCGTTCTGTTCGCGTTGCCAAGTGAGTCCCAGACGTGTTGCACAAAGATCCAAGGTGTCGAAGCCGACGTTATGTCGGGTAGCTTCGTAGTCGGCTCCAGGATTCCCAAGGCCAAGAACAAGGCGCCATCCAGATGATGGGGCTTCACTACCCTCTTCGATTGCGGGAATCATAGTCGTGCGGCCGAAAACCAGCAATCTGCAGGCGTTAAGCCTGCCGCTTCAACTAGTCGTTGTCGTCGCCGAAGCCCTTGTCACCGAACTTGGTCGCACGAGCGACAGCTCGGTCACCGGAAGGGTCGCGGATGAAATCGATCTGAAGGATCTTGTCCCCCATGCGATC
Organism: uncultured Planctomycetales bacterium; assembly: GCA_964545405.1. Taxonomy (GTDB): domain Bacteria; phylum Planctomycetota; class UBA1135; order UBA1135; family UBA1135. The sequence goes on along the minus strand of CAZJGH010000144.1, from coordinate 317 downwards.
CCACTGCACTTCCTGAATTGCGGCCTTCTCGGTGCCGGAATCCAAGCCGAGCTCGAAGCTACGCGCCGTGTGTCGTACGGCGGTATCGAATTCTTCTGCACTGACGCTGAACTGGACGGTGGGCTTGGCCTCACCGACGAGGGTTGCTGGGTAACGACCGGTGCCACGCAGGGCAGCAGCCTCACGGCCGCCAAACTCGGTACGGGATTCGGTCTTAAGGGAAAAGGTGTCCATTGGTTCTACGTTCCTGAGCACGCTCAGGTGATTTTTTCGTCTTCGAAGAGGGCGCTGACCGACTCTTCTCGGTGAATCCGAGT
>CAZJGH010000143.1:0-6993 GCA_964545405.1 uncultured Planctomycetales bacterium | reverse complement strand
GGAACTAACATAGAGTGTGGGAACGGTTTAGGGGGGAGGGGACGGCCATTCGTGTTGTTTCTCATCGGTTTTCTCCTTTAAGTGTGTAGTTCTACACAAATTTGGTTCAGGAGCCGCGCTTTACCACGAAGGTGGCAAAGGTTAGAAACATCTATCGGCACTAGACTTACAGCTGGAGCGGGCGACCGGATTTGAACCGGCGACATTCAGCTTGGGAAGCTGACACTCTACCACTGAGTTACGCCCGCTTTTGCGGCGCACATTCTATCTCCTCGGTTTGCAACGACTGCGCTGATTTCATGTGATAAGCTTCAGGTCATGCGCAAGATATTCGTTGCCCTCACGGCTTTCCTGATGCTGTTCAGCTGCTCCGATCCGGAACCTGCTGCCGCTGAGGAACCGTCCGATGAGGGGACTCTGGAGGCGTCGGAAGAAGCCTCCGAGGAAACCCAGAAGCGCCTCGAAGAACTCGGATATTAAGTCGGAGCGTCGCGCTTTTTGCCGCGCCACCCTGGCTTTTAGGGGTATACTTGATGGCTACCTCTTTTCCCTTGCCGTCATGAAATTCTTCCGACTCTTGCTCGTCACCGCTGCCATCGCGCCAACGGCCGAACTGTCCGCTCAGTTCACTAGCCCGCTTGGACCGCCTACTGCGCCATTCGAGAATCCGATCACGCCGGAGAAGGCCGTGCTCGGCAAGATCCTGTTCTGGGATGAACAGCTTTCAAGTGACGACACCATGGCGTGCGGTACATGCCATCAACCATCTGCCGGTTTCGCGGATCCAAGAGAACAAGCACACCCTGGTTATGACGGACTGTTCAATACCGTCGATGACATCGTCACGTCGCCCGGCGTCATCCGAACATCACCCGACGGCAACTTCAGCCCCGACCCACTGTTTGGCTTGAATGAACAAAGTACCGGTCGGCGTACCCCTGACATCTTCGGCGCGATGTATTCGCCGACAGCATTCTGGGATGGTCGCGCCACCGACGAATTCCATGACCCTGTCACCGGCGCGCTCAGCATCGTGTACGGCGGATCCTTGGAAAGCCAGATCGCCGGACCTCCGGTAAGCAATGCCGAGATGGCTCACGAAGGTCGTGACTGGAGCATGATCGTCAACAAGATCACTACCGCCGCACCACTGTGCCTTGCAAGTGACTTGCCTAATGACGTCGCCCAAGCGATCGCCCAATATCCGACCTACCTCGAGTTGTTCGAGCAGGCGTTCGGTACACCTGTAGTCACTGCTGAGCGGATCATCTTCGCTATCGCGACTTATGAACGCACTCTGGTACCAGGCGACACCCCCTACTTCCGTTGGTTCATGGGGCAGTCGAATGCCATGACGCCGGATCAGATCATTGGCCATGACCAGTTCATGACCATCGCGTTATGCACCACTTGCCATCAACCCCCCATCTTCACCCAGCCTGATTTCTTCAACATGGGATTGCGCGATTGGCAAGAGGATCCTGGCCGCATGAACGTGACTGGCCTTTACGCCGACCGCGGCAAGTTCAAGTCACCCTCATTGCTTAGTGTCGGCTTGCGTCCGCGCTTCATGCATAACGGTGAGCATGACAGCCTGTGGCCAGGCGGAGTCGGACAACTCTACATGGATGGTGGCGGGCCGGTTCACGACAACCTCGATGTACTGTTGCAGCCACTCGATCAGGTGCCTGGCATCGAGATGGGCAAGATCATGGATTTCGTCGGCAACGCGCTCACTGATAATCGTTTGCGCGACGAGGTCTATCCATTCGACCGCCCCACCTTGTATAGCGAACGCTTCCCAGCAGGCAGCAATGAGTATGGTTTCGCGACCCCGGCCCACCATGGTGGCGATGAACCTCGCTTGTTGGCCAAGCAACCTGCCTACATCGGCACGGATAGCTTCCGCATCGGACTTGATGGGGCTCCTGTCGGCGCCAACTCCCGCTTGCTCATCTCGGCAGCACCGCTTGGTGGTGCGATCCGCGGCGGTGTAGCCCTGTTCGCTGACCCGCGTCATGCGCGTGACTACTTCGTGATCACGTCGGGAACAGTAGCCGGTGAAGGTTATGCGACCGTGCAGCTTCCGATTCCTGATGACCCAGGCTTGATCGGCACACGATTCTTCGCTCAGTGGTTCATCGACGATCCTGCCGCCACCCACAACATGCTGGCCACTGGCGGAGCTGCATTCAAAATTCGCTATTAAGACGGAACCGCAAGTCGCGGGTCGGGTTGGGTCACCATCGGTAACCCGAGATTTAACATGAACCCTTCTTACAAATCACTATCCGGCCTAGTTATAGCAATTGGGTCTTCGCCAGCTCCGCCATCGCGCAGGGCGGCCCGCCTCCTCCTCCACCACCACTGCCACCGCCACCGGTCCCAGTCGAGAACCCAACGACTCCGCAGAAGGTAGTGCTCGGCAAGATGCTGTTCTTCGAGGAGCAGCTCTCAAGCGATGACACCGTCGCCTGTGCGACTTGCCACTCGCTCGGCGGAGGCTTCACTGACTTGCGCCCTGGTGCTGGTCCTGGCCCGGACGGAATTCCGCAGACCCAAGACGACACCTTCACCTCTCTTGGTGTCATCCGCGCCGACGTAGTCGGTGACTATCAACCGGACTCGATCTTCGGCTTCCAGACTCAACTCACTGGCCGCCGCACTCCAGACGTCTTCGGTGCACTTTATGCGCCGGAGACCTTCTGGGACGGACGTGGCTCCGATACCTTCATCGATCCTCAGACTGGTTCAGTCAGCATCACCACGGGTGGAGGGCTTGAGAGTCAAGCCGTTGGACCACCGCTGAGCGACGCTGAGATGGCTCACGAGAATCGTGACTGGGGAATGCTGACCAGTAAACTCGCGCAGGTACGTCCCCTGGCATTGGCGACCGACCTTACTCCCGATATCGCCACGGCATTGCTCGCCGACACGACTTACCCTGAGTTGTTCCAGACTACTTTCGGCACCACCGCGATCACCGCTGAACGTATCGCCTTCGCGATCGCGGCTTACGAACGCACGCTGGTCCCGAACCAAAGCCCGTGGGACGAGATGGTTGCCGGCAACCAGGCCGCCATGACTCCCGATCAGATGGCTGGCTGGCAGCAGTTCACCACCATCGCGCGTTGCAACCTCTGCCACACGCCGCCGTTCTTCACTGACAATCAGTTCCACAACTTGGGCTTACGTCCGATCGCCGAGGATTCAGGTCGTCAGGCGGTAACCGGATCGTTCGCCGACCGTGGCAAGTTCAAGACTCCTTCACTGCGTAACGCAGGCTTGCGCCAACGCTTCTTCCACACCGGGCAGGCGGGCGTGCTCAACAACGGACCTGCACCAGGTGGTGTCGATGATGTCTACATCGCTGGCGGCGGACCGAATGCCGACAACCGCGATCCATTACTGCTACCACTCGGCGGTGTTGCTGGAATCAACATGCTGCAGATCATGGACTTCGTCGGCAACGGCTTGACTGACCCACGCGTCGCCCAAAGCTTGCCACCGTTCGATGGGCCTACCTTGTTCGGCGACGTCAGCCCAGGCGGCAACGCTGCTGACGTCTTCGGCCCCGGCAACCCTGGCGGCAACGGCATCATTCCACGCTTGTTGTGTGCGACTCCCGCAGTCGCTGGAAGTACCTCCTTCAAGGTCGGCTTGATCGAAGCTCCAGGCGCTGCGCAAGTCGCGTACTTGGCGATCTCACTCGATCGCGGAGCGGCGGTCTGGCACAACAGTGTCTTGTTGAACCTGCAACGCCCTCTGTATGCGACCGTTCCTGCACCGCTGCAGGCATCCGGCGCCGGATTAGGCCATGCCACTTTCCACCTCGACATTCCTGACATGCCTGGCCTGTCCGGAACCGAGATCAACGTGCAAGGGTTCGTTCTCGACCCGAACGCGCCTGGCGGCCGTGCGGCATCCACTCGTGGCGCCAGCTACATATTGCCTTAGGTCATTCATCGGGGGCGTAGTTCGCTACGCCTCCGTGCACTTCGCGATCCAATACTTGTCCAGGAAGATCAAGGTAGTGAATCCGACTGCGGCGATGCCGAAAGCCAAGCCGAAACCTTCCGGAATCTCCCGTGACAGGATCGTGCGTGCGGTCAAGGCAGCAAGTGCGAACCACAATGGGCGTCGCCACCAGATCAGGACCTTAAGGCGAATGCGGTTGGCGACTTCCATGATGTCCTTGCGACCTATGTGCTGACCCCATCCACTGATCCCGGTGGTCACCGGCATGAGCTCCGAGACCAAGGAGATCAGGCACAAGGCGAAGCCGACTTCCTTCCACAACGAGTAGGAAAAGGCGGCGCAACAGACGAGGTGGTGAAAGACCAGGTCGGTGCGCGGGATGATGCGTCGCGCGACCAGGCCGTAACCCATCCATATGAAGTCAGACAGTAGATGCCCCATCACCACCAGCATCCCGTGCCACATCAGCCAGTCCGACCAGACCGTGTTGGGGTCATGCCGATAAAGAAAAGCCTCGTTCCAGTGACCGATGGCGGCCACAGCTGCTGCGATACCGATCATGGACATGATGCCTGCCGGCACCGCTCTCGACAGCTTGAAGGCCCGATTGAAATCAGGACTCACTCCGCTCAAGAACACGATGTGCAACAGCGTGAACACGCCGGTGAAGGAAAGTAGCGGCAGCAGCAAGGGTAAGAGGTTATCACGACCTCTGATTTTTTTGGCCCCGTGGCTGCTTTCATCCCCTAGGATGGAGACATGTCCCCCCTAACCTGGAAGGTAACCCTAGCCTTCCTTTGCACGGCAAACTCCCTAATGCCGTGCGCTCAGGAACCTGAAGAAGGCGCAACTTTCCTGACGCATGACCGCGAGGTCGCGTCGGGTGTGGCGGAGAGTGTGCAACATGTCGATCCATCGATCGACGGTTGGCGCAGCGAAGTCTTGCACAGTGCGGCCAAGCATGGCTTGAAGGATTTCCTGGGCTGGTTGATCAAAGGTAAGGATCTGCCAGAAGGAACCCTTGCACCTGGTTTTCAGACCAGCGTGCTGCGTCCGACGTCATTGGAGACCGTATTCAATGACGGCAACATGACCGCCTTGGTCTCGCATGAGGTCGGTGCCCAGCGGTTCGGTGTGGGTGAACTCGACCAGGCCGCCACTGGATTACGCAACGCACTAGGTGAAGGGAAGATCTTCAACGACTTCTTCAAGTTCGTGAGCGTTGAAGTCGGTGAGGACAACACCTTCCGCACCCAATTCATCATGCATTTCAATGCTGGTGAGAGTCCATTCATTACTCAAATCAATGTCGAGGGCGCGATCGATTGGGTAGTCGGTGAGAGTGACGAGCATGCCCTGCTGCAGTCCCTGGTAGTCGAGCATTACGAGGAACTGATAACCGTCCGGCCGACGTTCGATGACGTGACCGCAGCCGTATTCGGCTCGACCCCGAGATGGAAACCGCAGATGCTGCATGGCGTCGACCAATACATGGGTCGCCATGACCGCCTGATCGGCAAGAGTTACATCGGCAGTCATGGCATCGCTATCGGTGATGTCAATAACGACGGCCTGGATGACGTGTATGTGGCGCAGCAAGGTGGCCTGCCCAACCGGCTATATATCCACCAGCCCGACGACACCGTCAAGGAGGTCTCGGAAGCGGCCCAAGTCGACTTCCTCGACAACACGCGTGGCGCCCTGCTCATCGACTTGGACAACGATGGTGACCAGGATCTCGCGATGGCGATGGGTTCAAGCATCCTGCTCGCATACAACAACGGTATCGGTGTCTTCAACGAGCGGGAGGTCCTGCGTTACCCCGACCGCACCGACATCTTCAGTCTCGCTGCCGCCGACCCGGATAATGACGGCGACCTCGATCTGTACGCCAGCCGCTACATATCGGGTGGTTTGATCGGAGGTATGCCGACTCCTTACCACGATGCCAACAACGGCTCGACCAACATCTTCTGGCGCAATGACGGCGACCGGAGCTGGACGGAAGCGACCGCCGCAGTCGGCTTGGACGACAACAACCGCAAGTTCAGCCTCGGTGCGATCTGGGAAGATCTCGACAACGACGGCGACCTTGATCTCTATGTCGCGAATGATTTCGGGCGTAACAACCTATACGTCAACGACGGCAATGGCCACTTCCACGACGAGGGTGTCGCCCGTGCTGCCGATGACATCGGCGCGGCCATGGGTGTCAGTGTCGCCGACGCCAACCTGGATGGCCGCATGGACATCCTGGTCACCAACATGTTCAGTTCGGCCGGACGCCGAATCGCTACGCAGACCGATCGCTTCATGGATGGAGACTCGGTCGAAGTGCACAAGGATTACATCCGTCACGCGCGCGGCAACAGCCTTCTGCTTGGTGGCGATGACGACAACTTCATCGATGCCACTGACAGCTCGCGCATCGCCGTCGGCGGTTGGGCGTGGAGCGCCAAATTCGTCGATTTCAATAATGATGGATTCGACGATATCTATTCGCCGAACGGCTTCATCACCAACGAGAACAGTAAGGATTTGTGAAGCTTTTTCTGGCGACGCGTGACGTCGCAATCACCTTCCTCCGACACGACTCCAACCCAAGAATACGCCGATGCATGGGCCAGTATGGCGCACCTTGTCTCCAAGCAAGGACTCTCATGGAGTGGTCGTGAACGTAACCGCATGTTCCTTTCCATCGGCGGCGAGCACTTCCTTGACGCTTCCGCGGTCACCGGCACCGACTTCATCGAGGACGCACGTGCGCTTGGTCTGCTGGACTGGGACCGCGACGGACAAGTCGACATGCTGCTACGCAACCGCAACGCGCCACGCTTGCGACTACTGCGCAACAACAGCGCTGGCGATCGCCACTGGCTGCAGCTGAGCTTGTCGACCCAAACTCCGGGAGTGAATCGCGATGCCATCGGCGCCCGCGTCACCGCCCAGGTCGGTGAGAGAATCCTGAGCCGCACTGTCTGTGCTGGCGATGGCCACCTCTCCCAGTCTTCGAAG
>CAZJGH010000142.1:0-6997 GCA_964545405.1 uncultured Planctomycetales bacterium | reverse complement strand
GTCGTCGCTTCAACAAACCCTGGAACGCGTTCTGGGAGGGCAAGACCAAGATCCATGCCGACCGTTGGGTTGCCGAGATCGCGATCCCTTTCGCCACCCTCTCTTTCGGCGAGGGCGATACCTGGAGGGCGAATTTCAATCGGTTTCGTGGCGCAGATCGGTCCACGCATCGTTGGGCATCGCCGCGCCGTGAACTGAGGGTCGGCATCGTCAGCGAGGCCGGTGTGTTGACCGGATTCACAGGCTTGCAGCAAGGTCGGGGGCTTGAGTTCCGCCCATTCCTCAAGGCCAAGCACGACAATCCATATAAAGGTCCTGCCGTGTCGACTGGGGATATCGGTGGCGAGATCTCTTGGAGCATCACGCCTCAGACCAAGGCGTCGATCACCTGGAACACCGACTTCGCCGAGACCGAAGTGGATGAGAGGCAAGTCAACCTGACTCGCTACCCGTTGTTCTTCCCTGAGAAGCGCGACTTCTTCCTGCAGGATGCCACCTTGTTCCAGTTCGGTGAAGTCGGTTCCTATGGGCGCACGGGCAGTCACCTACAGCCCTTCTTCAGTCGCCGCATCGGAATCGTCAACGGTCGTGAAGTCCCACTCGAATCAGGAGTCCGTGTTTCCAGCCGCATGGAACGCTGGGATCTTGGTTTTTTGGGATTGCATATGGGGGAGTCCAATGAGGCCAACACCCCAAGCAGTGACCTGTTCGTGTTCCGGCCGACCTATCGCTTGGGCGAAGGGCTTGCCCTCGGTGGCCTGTTGACTTCAGGCAATCCTTCCGAAGATCTGGACAACACCGTGGTTGGTGCCGACCTGCGCTGGACAACGGCCGATGCCCTACCTGGTAGCCTCAGCGTCAATACCTTCGTCACCCATTCAGATGATGAGGGCATCGATAGCCGTGGCGTCGGTTTCGGTGCGCAGTCCGAGCTGTCTACCACGGACTGGAACTATCGCTTGTCGGTCTTCGGCAGCCAAGATTCATTCCGTCCAGCTCTTGGCTTCGTGCGCCGCCCGGGCGAGATGGAAACCTCCGGTTCGATCACTTGGACTCCACGCCCAGAAAGTGACCTGATCAGGAACTATCGATTCAGCTTGCGCCCCAGCTGGTGGACGGAGTTGGACGGTACCGTGATCTCCTCCGACCTGAACTTGGGCCTGTTCGGCCTGTCCTTCGAAAGCGGTGATGAATTCCTGCTCAACGCCAACTTCCACACCGATAAGCCGAGTAGCTCTTTCGGCGTGGTCGAAGGTGTGACGATCGACGCCGGCGAATACGACTGGACGGACCTAAGCGCCACGTTCAACACCTCGTCTGGGCGAGCAGTGGCTGCGCGTACTTCGGTGACTGTCGGCGATTGGTACGACGGCACCTTGAGCCGTTTTAGGGCCGACCTCATCTGGAGGCCGAACGAGCGGATGAACACCATCCTTTCGTATCGCGAGGAGCGAGCCAGCTTGCCGAGTGGCGATTTCACGGTTCGTGTCGAGAGCTTCCGGGTCGATTACTCGTTCTCGACGGCCCTCTCTCTCGAGACCTTGATGCAGTCGGATAACGACAGCGACAGCCTAGGAGTACAATCGCGCATGCGTTGGCTGATCGCTGACGGTCGCGAGTTGTTCTTCGTCGTGAATACCGGATGGCTGGAGAAGGACCGCGGCTTGATAGTGCCGCTCGGGCATGATGTGACGGCCAAGCTGGTTTACGCTTGGCGGTTCTGATGCACAAGACAACCTCCCGCTCCCTTAGTTACGTCGTCATCATGCTGATGGTGGTGTTCGCCAGTTGGGGGGTGCGAGAACTCAGTCATCTACGTTTCGAGTTCGCCGAGAACACCGAGCTTGCTGGCGAGTGGTTCAGTGTCGATTCGGATGGTCACTACCATTTGCGCCGCATCGAGAGGCACCGCCAGGAACCTGGCTTGCCGTCAGCTACCGACGATTACCTTAATTTCCCTAAGGGTGCGGTGGTGCCATGGCCACCTTATTACACGATGGTGGCGTCGGCCCTCGCTACCCATTCCGGCACGCGCCTGGACCTCGAGCATTCCGCCGGTGAGTTGCCCCTGGCTTTCGCCATGCTCACTTCATTGGTCGCGGCGATCGGCGGTGCACTGCTTGCCGGAAGAAGGGGCGCCATCATCGCTGGCTTGCTCCATGCGTTCTGTTACGGCTCGGTGCACTACAGCACTCCAGGTGTGGCCGATCATCACGCATGGGTTTCGCTCTTGGCGACGGCATTGTTGGTGATGTTCGTCTTGGTCGTACGCCTGCGGGTGTTCTCTAACCCACGACTGGCCGCGTTCGTCGGCGCCTTAGCCGGCACGTTCACAGGAGTCCTGCTCGGTTCATGGGTGGGTGCGGTCCTGTATGTATTGCCGTTGCAGTTGGCACTCGGCTGGTGGCTCTGCGTCAAGCGCGACGACCGCTGGCTAGGCCTCGCCACATTCGGCCTATTCTTCCATCTATTCGCGGCCATCGCCCTCGGCCCTGCGGTCATCTCAAGTCCATGGCGATTCGAGCACCCGTGGATGGTAGTGAACCTCTCTTACTTCCATTTGGCATGGCTCGGCATTGGTGCACTGGTCTTCGTGCCTCCGCTGTTCATGCCCTTCGAGCGCTCCCGCCGACGTTACCCAATCATCGTGGTAGCGGTCGGTGTGGCGGCAGCAGCGATCATCATGCTGCTCGACGTCGGCCCCGGTCCAGGTATTCGCGAAGGTTTCGCCTGGGCTTCGCGAGCCGATGAGTTCATGTCGGGGATCGCCGAGTCGGCACCATTATGGGGCACTGACCGCTTCAACTCCGGTGGCTTCGCCCGCTGGATAGGCCTGGCAGTTCTGTTGCTGCCACTTGGGTTGTGGAAGGCATGGAGCTCGATTCGCCGCGGTAATCACGAGTTCATCCCACTCCTGATAGCAGTCCCACTGTTGGCGCTGCAGGCTTTCGCTCAACGTCGCTTCGCCGATCCGCTTGCCGCACCTTTGGCGATCATCACCGCTTGGTGGATCGTAGGGATGTGGCCACGTCTTCGCCTGCCGCATGGAAACATATGGTTGCGTTTCGCGACCGCATGCGCTTTTGCGGTGGTGTTGCAGCTGCCTACCATGACTTATGCGTTTCAGCGCGCTGGCGAGACCCGCATCGACGACCAGAAAAGTGCAGAGCGAGTCCTGTTCGAGTGGCTCGGTAGTCGTGAGGATCTACCTTTAGGCGATGCGGCACGTCCTGGCGGCACCGACCCTAATCTCAATCCTGTCGCACCTGGAGGAGAGAATCCATTGGACACGCGTGGCGCGGTCATGGCTGCCTGGGATTTCGGCCACCTGATCGAGTGGGCCGCGCAACGCCCGACGATCGCCACCAACTTCGGTACCTACATCGGTGTCGATAGCTTCAGGGACCCAGCCTTGTTCTTCATGTCTGAAGATGCAGGGACAGCCGAACAGATATTGGCGGCTCGCGACGTCCGATACGTCGTGACCACTTCGCGCTTCCCATCCTTGGTGCCGACCTTAGTCAAGGCACTCGGCGATGACAGGTCCATGGCCGACTACCAGAGGCGGTTTTCCGAAGGTGGCAGGAAAGGCATGCAACTATTGCCGCGCTTCTACCGCACGACCGGGGCGATGCTGTTCGACGTTGGCAATGACATGGATGGACCCGAAGGGCCGGCGCAGGCCATCGATTACATGCGCCTTGTCTACCTATCCCCACTGGTGGTGCAGGTCTCCCCTCAACTTGGTGGTCAGCAGTCAGCCGGACGAATCTGGGAGCGTGTGCCGGGTGCGCAGTTGGTCTCGAATGTAGGGGTTGGAAAACCGCTGCGGGTCGAGGTCCACTTCGAGACCCGCAACCGTCACGGCGAGATCCTGTTCACCGGTAAATGGATGAACAGGGCCGTCGGCGACGACACCGGTTTCGCACGCCTGCGTGTGCCGTATCACGACGGCCTCAACGGCGCTGTCTGGGTGACTTCAATCCTGTGGGGCGACGACGAGCAGCTGCAGGTCCTGAACCTGTCTGAGCAGGCGGTCTTGGCCGGCGACAGCGTGGTGCAACTTCAGTAGGTCGCCCAGAACCGCGGTGGCTCCCCTGGGTTAGGAAGTGGATGCACACATCGAAAAACTTCAATAGGATGGAGGACATGGAAAGCCTCTCCCGTTCCGGTTCTGTTTTTCAAGATGAAGTCACTCCGCTCAACGAGCGCGAACGCGCAGCCCATCTTCTGGCTAGATTCGCGTATGGTCCTAGGCCCGGAGAGGTCGATCAGGTAATTGCCAAGGGAGTCGATGCTTGGTTGGATGACCAGCTCCAGGAGAAGCCGGTGACTGACCCGCGTCTCCTGCCGGTACTGAGGGAGTACGAGACCTTGGACATGTCGATCAAGGAGTGTTTCGATTTCACCGAGCCACCTCCACGCAAGAGTGGGGAGCAACCTACCCCAGAAGAGCGTCGGGCCGAACGCGCTCAACGCATGATTCCAGTTCAGGAAGTCGTCTGGTCGACGGCATTGCGCGCGGTTTATAGCGATCGGCAAGCGACCGAAGTGCTCGCGGAATTCTGGCGCAACCACTTCAACGTCAGCTTCACCAAGGGCAACCGGATCTTCTCGCAGGTTCCGGATTATGAGCGCGAGGTGATTCGCGCCAACGTGTGGGGTGATTTCCCGACCATGTTGAAGGCGTCGGCGCAGCATCCGGCCATGCTCTATTACCTCGACAACCACTTGTCGCGCCGCCCTCCATCCAAGCAAGAGTTGAAGGAGATCGAACGCCGTACCAAACGCCAGACCGGCTCCGAGGAGCGAGGCGCCGAGGCGGCACAGATCGCTTCCCAGCGAGGACTCAACGAGAACTATGCACGTGAGCTGCTTGAGCTTCACACCTTGGGGGTCGACAACGTCTACAAGCAGAAGGACGTCATTGCTCTAGCTGAAGTCCTGACCGGATGGACGTACAGCGGTGGCCGCAAGGGCACACATGAGTTCGCGTTCAAGGCAACGATGCATGTCGACGGACCTATCAAGGTCCTCGGAAAGCGCTTTGCCGAAGACAAGGAGAACGGTCCTGGCCAGGGCCTCGAGGTCATCGATATGCTCGGCGAGCACAAGGGGACTTCGCAGTTCATCGCCATGAAGCTGGTGCGTTTCTTCGTTGCCGATGTGCCACCGGCATCATTGGTCGACAAGGTCGCCAAGACTTACCGCAAGACCGATGGCAACATCCCATCGATGATCAGGACTATCGTCGAAAGCGAAGAGTTCTGGTCGCGCGAGAACTACCGCACCAAGTTCAAGACCCCACACGAGTTCGTCATCAGCGCCTTGCGTATCGCAGGGGTGACCATCGAGAAGGAGACTGGTCTCACCAAGTACATGCAGGAGATGGGCCAGCCACTGTTCCAGTGCGACGACCCGACCGGTTATTACGATACCTCTGATGCTTGGCTCGATCCTGGCGTCATGGCTTTGCGTTGGGAGTTCGCTACCGATCTCGCATTGGGCAAGATCAAAGGCGTCACGATCCCCGAGACCTTCTACGACCAGATCCCGCATGATGTTCCGGCCCGCTTGTGGCAGCATCACTTGACGACCCTCGTCCTGCCTGGCGGCGCCGGGCCACGAACTCGTTCTGCACTGGCGACGGTCACCTCAGAATACCTGGAGAGGAAAGGCAAGCGTGTCCCGGATCTATATGAGATCGGCCCGACCTTGATCGGGTTGCTTCTCGGTTCCCCAGAGTTCCAGCAACAGTGAGATAAGATCATGAGTTCCCCCAAAGACAACAAGAAGCGCGTAAGCATGAACCCTACCCGTCGTGATTTCCTCAAGCTCGCCGCTGCAGGTGGCGTTGCATTGCACAGCTCTCAGTTCGCTTCGCAGTTGCTCGCGACAGAAGCGCCTGGGTACGGGCCTGAGAATGGAGGCGAACGCTCATTGGTGGTGATCTTCCTGCGTGGTGGAGCCGATCCACTCAACATGATCGTTCCTTATGGTGATTCGAGTTATCCGATGCATCGCCCGACTTTGGCGATGAAACTCGAGTCCGGTCTGCTCAAGCTGGATAAGACCTTCGGTCTGCATCCGGCGATGACCACGCTGAAGCCATTGTGGGATGCAGGCAAGCTTGCTCCGATCGTCTGTGCTGGTTCGAATCACACGACCCGCAGCCACTTCGATGCACAAGACTGGATGGAGTTCGCCGCACCAGGTGACCGTTCGGTGCGAGATGGCTGGCTCAACCGTTACCTTGCCCTGACTGAGAAGAAGGGTACCGAGGCGAGTGAGTTCCGTGCCTTGGGCATGCAGGAGCTGCTGCCGCGTTCGTTGCGCGGTTCCTACCCGGTATTGGCGGTACCTCGTTCTCTGACCAAGAAGAAGAGCTCCAAGACCCTCGATGCGTTCGAGCGCTTCTATGGCGAAGGCAGTGCCGAGATGGAAGGGGGCGAGATGATGGCTGGTCGTCGCGAGGAAGATGCTGCCGGCGTAGTCGAGTCAGGTCGCATCACCATCGAGACCTTGCGTCGTCTGCAGGAAATACTCGCCGCTAGTGAGAAGCGGAACGCCAGCAAGACGGTCTCCGGCTCAAGCTACCCTGAAAGTCGCTTCGCCGATCGTCTCAAGAAGATCGCGTTGGTCTTGAAGGCTGGTGAAGGCCTTGAAGTAGCAGGTGTGGATTACGGTGGTTGGGATGATCACAACCAGGAAGGTTCAGTCGATGGTCGCATGGCCACCCGCCTGCGCGACTTCTCTTCCAGCATCGGCGCGTTCTGCCAAGACCTTGGTCCGGCACTCGATTCGACCACCATTCTGGTGATGACTGAGTTCGGTCGTACCGTCCGGGAGAACGGTAACAGCGGCACTGATCACGGTCATGGCGGTTCGATGCTGGTGATCGGCGGTGGCGTCAGGGGCGGCGAAGTCCATGGCGATTGGACCGGCCTGAAGGAGACTGAGCTTTACCAGGGTCGCGACCTTGCAGTGACGACCGATT
>CAZJGH010000141.1:0-7026 GCA_964545405.1 uncultured Planctomycetales bacterium | reverse complement strand
GTGATGGCTCATCTAGATTCGCACGAGGGTCCCGGCCCGTTGACTGCGAAAGCAACCTGACACATGTCAAGGTGCTAATGCCGGGGTCGATGCGGTCACCCTTCGCTTGATTGGGTACAAACATGTGTCATGGAAACTTACCCACTAGTTTTTCATATCCCCCATTTGTCCCAAGAGATCCCCTCTTGTGAAATGGATCAATTCCTTCTGCCGCCGCTTGAGTTAAAGCAGGCCATTGAGGATGTTCACGACGCCGGCACTGATTTCACACAGTACTGGCGGAAGAGTCTCGCAAGCGGCGCAATCACGTCGGCAGTCGTTTTTCCTTATTCGCGTTACTTGGTGGATGTCGAAAGGTTCGAGAGCGAAGCAATACACGAACAGTGCTTCCACGGGCGGCCACTGCGGAAGCGCCCGAATCGTGAAGAGCGTGAACGTTTGCTCAAGACTTATTACCGACCGCATCATGAGCGCCTCACAAATGTGGTGGATAACGCCCTTGAGAGCTATGACAAGTGCCTAATCGTCGATTGCCATAGTTACCCGGCCGAGCCATTTGCTTTCGAAGACGCCGAAGCCTGTCGCCCCATGCTCTGCATCGGTGCCGACGACTTCCATACTCCGCCTGAAGTGGTTGAATCGCTGCAGGAGGAAGCGCGCGAGCAAGGGATTAGCTGTGCGGTCAACTCGCCGTTTAGCGGTGCTCTGACACCTCTAAAGCACTATAGACGTGATCTTCGCGTGAAGAGTGTGATGATTGAGATTCGCCGCGACTCGTTCGAACGGGTTAATATTGAAAATTTGTTGGAGGTCATCAAATGAAAGAACTCCTCAACTTTACCTACAAGGATGAAATCGAATTTCGTGGATTCTTCCTGCATGAACCCAAGCACCCATGGCTGTTCGTTGTCATGGAGGAACCTTACTACAAGGTTTTTCTTGAGAAAGAGCTGTTTACCAATCGCGCCATTCTTTCCAAGCAATCGATTGCCCAACGATATGACATGACGGAGTGGTCGGACCGTAAGCGAGGGTTTTACCCCGAGAGGCTTGCGAAACAAATGATGGTGCTGGATTACTTAAACGATGCTGCCAGAGAGTATGTTTTCTTCCCGCGCGTACGGTCATCGAAAGAGCCCAAATATCCATTCCTCGATTTCCTGGACACTGACATCAAAGTTGGTTCGGGGGAAATTGAGCAAGACGATTCATCGCATACGGACGAATCAAACAGGGAGGAAGGGTAATGCGGCCGTCAAGCACTCCAAAGGAAATCAGCCTAACGGTTGATGACGTTAAAGTTCGGGGGCAATTCATTTGGCCAACGACCAGCACCAACTGGATCGAAGTGCAAATGATGGAGCCATATCGAGGGTCCTGGTTAGTTCGTCCATGCTTTCATCACAAAAATCCTGGCGTCTTTGTTATAGAATGCAAATTTTGGGCTGCGAAATTGAAGCTGGAGCTGGAGTATAGAAAAATGAGGGCGATTAACGATCATTTCGAAAATTACCCCCTTCGGCCCCCCGGGAACACATGCGGATATCCGGAGATTTAGTGATGACGCTCACGAAAGAACACCTCGCATTCACCTACAAGGATGAAATCGAATTTCGCGGATTCTACATGCATGAAAGCCACCATCCATGGCTTCTCGTGGTCATGGAGAAGCCCTACTACAAGGTCCTTCTCGATGAAGAAATCTTCATCAATCTCTCCATCATTTCCGAGGAGTCGATTAAGAGTAAATTTGGCATAACGCAATGGGCAGCAGGCACTCAAAAAGGTTATGGCTCTGGGAGGCTTGCGAGACAGATGATGGTCCTGGATTACTTAAACGATGCTGCCAAAGACTATGCCTACTTCTCGTTCGCGCGATCATCGCAGGAGCCTAAATACCCATTGCTCGATTTCCTGGACACTGACATCAAGGATGGTCGGAAGGATGAACTCTGGATGTTCATGAATACCATGATGAAGGTGAGCTCCCTCAAGAGGTCTTAATAATACGTTTCATGCAAGCTCGCGGCCCGCCAACTCCATACATTCGGCACAAGCTACGCCATCGCCGCCATCACGGCATCTCTCGGAAATATGTACTTCTTGTTATGTCGAGTCAAATGCTCTTCCAAAAACACCTCCACCTGATCCTTGCATAAACTTGGAAACCGAACGCGTTCCTCGATGAAGATCCCGGCCGCCATCACAAAAACATTCATCGCCCCAAGCGTGGAGCGGTCGTTGGTCTTGGCAACCACCACTTCCCCCATGGCCTCGATCTCCTGCTGAATGCGCGCGTGGTGAACGCCCAACATGGCCAAGCGCAACTCCACAAGTTCAGGCAAGCGCCGCGCCAAAGAATGAGCATCTCTCGCCTCCTCCAGGATCGCCAAGCGCGTCGTGCTGCTTAACAACAGCAGATAACCTTTCCGTCGGCAAACAAAGTGAGTCGCGAACCAGTCGCCAAGAGCATTGGCCGACGGCTCCCCTTCCTGCGGTTCGGCATGCATGAGGTCGAGCACTTTCTTGGTGGCGCGTAGGTGAACCATGGGGAAAGGGTACAGAGGCGTGACTCTGGCCATGACTCTGGCTGTCTGCGGAACGGTCGGCAAAACGTCGGGACTTGCGCACAACCCCCGACATTTCGTATCATCTCAGCCCTAGCTGTCGGCCCGCACCGGACATGTTCCATCCAACATCTTCAGGTGCCCGCGCGCCCAAACCAGCACGCCAATACCACTGATCAGGGTGCCGAGCATGTAACCGGCACACACTCCCTGAATCACGTTGAGGCCGACGGCGTCGTGATAGCGGGATCCGATCCACACCAGTGGCACGACCAAAAGAATGGTGCGCACTGCCGCGGCGATCAAACCTGGCCGCGGCATCTGCAAGCCATCGAATACCGAGCGGCTGAGGATGAACGGGGTGAGGCCAAGGACTGCCAAGGGCAACCACAGCATCGCTTGCGAGACCAGGCCGCTGGTGATGTCGGAATCGGAAAGCGCCGAGCCGACCAGGGGGCCGAGCAGCAAGGCCAACGGTGCTACGAACAGCAACACGTAAGCGGTACCCGCACGCATGCCGGTGCGCAACTCGGATGCGATGGAACTGCAATCACCCTTGCCATAAAGGCGCGCAGCGAGTGGCAGCATGGCGACACTGGCGGCGATCATCGGCATCGACAGGAAGCGCACCGAGCGGTCGAAGATCGACCACGAGGCGAGCAGTGAAGTCGAATCCGGCAAGTCCTTGATGATGCCGTTGACTGCCATCGATTCGAGACCCATCAACACGAAGGTGATCGCTGACGGCACTGCCAGGAACAGGATGCGTCGGATCGGTCGGCGGTATAGGCCTGGGACTTGTTGATCCTCACGTTGACGTCGGGCGCGCTCGTGAATGTTGGCGCGGTACATCGCGTAGGCCAGGCCGGCGAAGCGTCCGAGCACCGTTGATAGTGCGATGCCGAAGATGCCCCAGTGGAAGACGAACAGGAACAGCGCGTTGAGGATGATGTTGGCGATGCTCGAGTAGAGGCCGGCCCACATGGTGGAGCGGGTGTCGTGGTGGGCCTTAACTACTGAATCCGGCAGGATCGACCAGAATGACGTGACTGCCGAGCCGGCCATAAGCACGGTGGCGTAAATCTGGAACTGGCGCGCCACCAGTGGATCGAGGCCGACGCGATCCGCCGACCACCACACGAAGCCGGCGATGATCAGGAAGATGGCACCGAGGGCAGTGATGATCAGGCCCGCAGCGCGTTTGAGCTGATCGACTTTCTGGCCTTCGCCGGCCCCCATCGCGAGAGCTAGGCGGGCGGTCAGGCCGTTCGAGGTGCCGACCCAGAATGCCGTGAGCAGGAACTCGAGCGGCAAGGTCAGGCCGATCGCGGCGATGGAGGCGTCGCCCAAGCTTGCGCCCTGCTGGTCGTACAGCAGGGAGGCGAAGATCGTGTCGATCCAGGCGAAGGCCGAGCGCAGCCAGAAGGAAACCACCAGCGGGGCCGACAGCTTGAGCAGCTGGGAGCGCTTCATTGGCAATAGTCTATCGAGTGTCGCGCGGATGGGACGACCGTCTTCTGGGGGTGGACTGGACAGAGGAGATATCGCTGTTGGCATTGCATGCGGCCCCGCGCCTGGGGCCGAAGCGGATTAACTTGATGGTGTCGAAGCTCGGCTCGGCAGTGGGGGTGGTGAAGAACCCAGCGCGGGCGGGGCAGGCAGTGTCTCCGAGGGTGCTGCAGATGCCGTCTTCGGCCGATTTCGAGCGCTTGGCCAAGGAGCAGCTGGCGGCGACCGCACGCTGTGGCGCAACCACAGTTGTTCGGGGCAGCAAGCACTACCCCAGTGAGTTCGAGCAACTCGAAGCTCCTCCCCCGCTGATTCATGTGCTCGGCGATGTTGGTCTACTGGCCGCCGGGGGCAAGCGAATCGCCGTGATTGGGGCGCGGAGTTGTACTGATTATGGGCGCGAGCAGGCACAGCGTTTTGCTGCGGGCTTCGCGTTCGGGGGCGAAGTGGTGGTGTCTGGCGCTGCGCGTGGAATCGATCAGCTGGCCATGGCTGCCGCGCTGCAAGGCCAGGGCAAGGTGGTGGCGGTAGTCGGTTCGGGATTGGATAACCCCTACCCACCTGATTGCTGGCCTCTGATGGAAAGGATGCTCGACTGCGGTGGCGCGATCGTTTCCGAGTTCGCTTTCGGCACCACTCCTAGGCCAGGCAACTTTCCGCGTCGCAACCGGCTGATCGCCGCATTGAGTCGGGCCTTATTGGTGATCCAAGCCACGCGCAAATCCGGCACCATGAATACGGTCGGTTGGGCGCTTAGCTTGGGGCGCGAGGTGTTCGCCTTGCCAGGGCCGATCGATGACATCGCCTGTAGCGGCACCAACACCATGATTCACGATGGCGCTGGCATCGCCCTGAGTCCCGAGGAAATCCTGCTGGACCTGAACGGCAGCGGTCTTGTCCAAGATGATGGCGCTGAACCCAAGTGGCTTGAGCTACTCAGTAGCTCTGACTACAACCCAGTAGAACTCGCGCGTGAATCAGGCCTGGACGAGGCCAGGATTCGCTTCGAGCTCGTCGATTACGAACTCCGCGGATGGGTTATTCGTAGGCCCAGCGGCCACTATCATCGGTGCGGGCCTAGTCCATGAACCGACCTCTACTTAGTCTTCAGTTGTCTAGCTGTTTTTGCCTGGTGGCGATAGCAGCGGTGGCGCTGTGCTGTAGCGGCAGTGATTCCGGTGCGAGCTCAGGTGCGATCGATGTAGTACGAATCCCTGCAGACCTGTGTAAACGCGAAGTCGGCTCGATGATGGAGTTGCCTGCTGCGAGCTTCACTCCTTGGTATGGGCGCTCGGCATCAGGAGCAGACGCTCCAGATGTGCTTGGTGATTTACGCCCATCTTTGGTTTGCGACTTGCCAGCCAGGTTCTCGTTCGCTCAACAAGAGCAGGAACTAGCCACTCGGCTCACCACAGCGGTGCGGCGTTTCCGGCCCGGAAAAGGCGATGCGATCCGGGCGGAAGTCTTTTGGCGCCAAGGTGAACAGCTGCAGTCCTTGATCGCAGTCGAGATCGCTGGTGAAGATGAGAGCTGGCATGAGCTGCAAGTCGATGTGCCAAGTGGTGCCGGCGAGTTGGTGTTCTTTCATCGCTTCGCTGCCGCTGGCTTGGCTGAAAAACCCGGAGAGCCAGTCGCTTGGAGCCAACCCATCCTCGCTCCAACTGCCAGGCCGCAACAACCTGATGTAATCCTGCTGACCATCGATACATTGCGGGCTGATGCCATCAAGCACTCACCATTCCTTGAGCAGCTGATGAATTCGGGCAAGCGCTGGCAGCGGGCATATTCGCCTTCGAATTGGACTCTGCCTTCCTATGCCTCCTTGATGACTGGCCTGCAGCCAGAAGATCATGGCTGTGGCCGAGGGCCTTTCGCCGAGGAACCGACCGAGGAAGTGGAAGACCGCAGCTTCCGAACTCTGGGTTCGGCCCACACTATCGCTGAAGCGATGCGCGATGCCGGATTCGCTACTTGCCTGTTGCATCAGAATCCGCTGCTGGAGAGCTGGACTGGGCTTGACCGTGGCTACGAGAGGTATGTGCGCACTGCCGATCGCGCCGCAGCCAACCGCGAGTCGGCCCTGAGTTGGTGGCAAGCCAATCAGCATCGCCCGCGCTTCCTGACTCTGCATTACATGGCACCGCACTTGCCATATGCTCCAGCCACCGGCGCCGAAGTGCCGTCGGCGGCCAATCCGCTCGATTCAATGAAACCCGAAGAGTTGTTCGAACGCGATCACTCCTCCTATGAGCGGCAGCAGTACTTCGACCTCAGCAACGAGGATCGTGAACTGGTGAAGGCGTGGTACCAAGCTGATGTCGCGGCGATGGATGATGAGTTGCGCCGACTGATAACTAAGCTGCAGGAGTCATCTCCTGACTGCATGATCCTCATCCATTCCGACCATGGCGAAGAGCTTTGGGATGCCGGGTCCTTCGAGCACGGGCATAGCTTCGATGACAGCGTGATCCTGGTGCCGCTGGCAATGGTGCGCGCGGGCGTGATTGAACCTGAATCCATTTCCACCCCAGTACCAGCTCACCATTTGGGTACTTACATGCTGGAAGTACTTGGGGTGCCAAATCGCCTTCCTGCATCTGCATTAGGAGAATCAGCCAATGCCGATCGCACCGTCATAAGCTCCTATCCCCTGTACCGCTCCCCCATTGGTGGGCTCGAGCTGCTCGAAGATGGGACTTGGCTGGAGTTGCCACCTAGCCTGGAAGGAAGCAGTGGCGACCCAGGTGTGATCGATCCCGAAACAGCAGCGCGTATGGCTGCTTTGGGTTACAGCGGCGAGTAGGCCGGTTGGCTCAAGTGCCTGCAGGAGCTGGTTAGCTCAACTGCTCGGCAGGAGCAAAGTGCCAGAAAGCAGATATGCCACCGCAGCGAATCCGCAAACTGACACGAAGAACAGCGCGCCACGCCTGGCGATCCCGCGCAGGATCTC
>CAZJGH010000140.1:0-7145 GCA_964545405.1 uncultured Planctomycetales bacterium | reverse complement strand
CATCTTGGAAGTCCTGTATTCGACTGGCTGCCGGGTTGCTGAGTTGGTTGCCCTCGATGAAGCCGATATCGATCTCCGACGCGGACTGGTGCTGTTGCGTGGCAAGGGGCGAAAGGAACGACTTGGGATGCTCGGCGCCCCTGCTGCTGCGGCGGTCAAACGCTACATGGTCTACAAGGGCAACGTCGGCAATAATCGCGGCCCGATGTTCTTGAATCGACTGAATACGCGCCTGACCGATCGCTCCGTGCGCCGGATCCTACTGCGCTGCCTGCAGCGCGCGGAAATACACCGCCACTGTTCACCGCACACCTTGCGTCACAGCTTCGCCACTCACCTACTGCGGCGTGGTGCTGACCTCCGAACTGTCCAGGAACTACTCGGACATGCCAGCCTGGGCAGCACCCAGATATATACGCATGTCTCCCTTGAAGGTCTGCGCAAGCTATATCGTCAAGCCCATCCGCTGGGTGAATCCTGAGCCGTCAGGGCCAATGGTTATGCCTCAACAACACCGATACCAGGCTAGGACACAAAAAAAGCCCGCCGACCTAAGTCGACGGGCAATTACTTGGTGACCCCAAGGGGATTTGAACCCCTGTTGCCAGGATGAAAACCTGGTGTCCTAGGCCAGACTAGACGATGGGGCCGGGTGCCCTAGTGGGCATCGGGGCGGAAAAGATAGGGTCACATGGAGGGTGTGTCAAGCCGCAGGGCCGAAAAGCAGGCCATCATCTCGGATTTCATCGTATCGACCACGCTGCCATGCTCTAGAACCTCCTCAGGAAGGCCAGGCAGGGTATAGGTCTCCAGCTCGAAATCGCCCAAGCCAGCCCCCACAGCGGCAGTGACCGCATCAGCCCAATCGGTGCCGCGGAAGCCGTCGCCGTAATCCGAGCGACAGACCGGAACATGACAATGAACCCGCAGCTGGTCACAGTGTTGGGATTCCTGGCTGGCAAGGAAATCAGGCACATCCGGGAAGGCGAATGCCTGACCAGATGAGCTGACGCCTCTCACCTGATGAAGGTACGCGTCGTCGGTCAGTTGCCGTAGGCGCTGACCACGCGCAGAACTCAGCGAGGTGCTGAGCTCCAAGGCTGACGATATCTGGATCTTGCCGAGGCGAACGCCGGTGGATTCGAGCGTGCTGAGGACAAGCCCTGTTGCCTCCCCCACGACTGCACTGTGGCACAGGTCCCAACAGATACCCAGGTGCTCGAGCTGCATAGTGGTGAAATTCTCCTCGAGCCAAATCGCGAGGTCACTGACGCGTTCGAAGGCGCCATCTGGCTCAGGCTCGATTGCCAGCACGATTGGCCGCCCTGCAGCTTCGGAAAGCTCGCTGAAGGCCGCGCAAACTTGCTCGAGGTGCTGCTTGGTTGATGGGTCGGAGAGAGCTGCATCGCCATAGCCAAGTGGACATGTAGACACCGACAGTTGGCTGCCATCAGGAGGAGCCAAGTCGAGCAGGACTTTGGCTACATCGATGCTGAAGCGTAGGCGCTCGGGGCTACTCCAATCCGGGGAGAAGGCTTTGGCTTTGACTGAATCCGCATGAAAGCCGCCGAATGGGAACGCGTTAGCGGTCCAGCAACAAAGACCAGCCTCATCCAAGGCGCTTCTCAATTCTTGACGGGCAATCGCATCGGCAGCAAACACACTCGCCGCATTGGCGGAAAGATACAGGCCGAAACCGAACGACGGCTGATGGCCAGCAGCAGTCAAAGCCTTGGCCCAGCTTGTTGCAGGGCCACGGATGGCATCAAGAACGGCGCTCGGCTCATCGGCGGGAAAGACATTCCCGCACAGAGCCAAGCGCGTTGTAGTCACGGATTCTAGTTCCAGCTGCGAGCGGCGCTAAGGAACTCAGTGACACGGTGCGGGAACCTCTTCAGGAAACCGACCGCTTGCTTGCGTGCATCTTCTGGCAACCCAGCGGCAACCAAAGCCTCGTAGACCGCCAACTCGGCGCGGTATTCAAGTGGCATATCGTCTTGCCACTCACGGGCTGATGAGATCCACTTCACTGGGCTTTCTGAACCACTGGCCTTGGCCTCGGCCCATGCTGTTTCCTTCTCATTGGTGGCATCGGCAGCGGCGGCCTCAGGGCCTTCGCCGGCATCCTCGTCATCAGCTATCACCAAGTCGCTGGCGACGTCTGGAGTGCTGCCCAACGGACGGAACACCTGCAGTGGCACGTTGGCGATGGTGTCGTCGCCACGCTTGACCTTAACTGCGCCGAAGTAGTAACTACCGTGCTCAAGCGGATCGAGGTCGGGCATCTTGGCGAACAAGGTACGCGCACCTTGGAACGGGATGGTCAAGCGCCCGCTGGCACCAGCGCCATCGAAAGCACCTTTCAGGCTGTGGTAGACCGCGATGCTACCGACGCTGCTCTTGAGGCGAACTTCTGCCGCTGCATACTGAGCCTCCAAAGCTCCCTTGCCGAGGCTCGGGACCAGCAGTCGGAATTGGTACTTACCCGGAGCCATTGAGCCCAGCGGGGTCTCGTCTTCGTAGACGATCATGCGCGTGACCACGCTGCCGACCTCATTGAAGATCTCGATCGCCAGGTCTTCGCGCCATTCGGTGGTCTGCATCGAACGTGGCGTGTAGAGAGAAACGCTGCTTACACCTTCAGGAATCTCCACTTCCCAATCCAGTTGAGCCTGGAACATTCCGGCACCGCCCATGATTGTGGCGCGGATCGGATCGGTTACGACCTTCCAATCGGCAAGCACTGGAACCGCAATTCCATCCAAACTTGCGCTGGCTGACAATCCAGCTTCATCGCGCAACAAGGACGAGAAGGCGAAGTAACCCATGTTCTGCCCTGCAGGTACCTGGAAGGCTGCGTAGTTAGGCTGCACGCCCTCGAAGCGAACATTGAGGTCAAGCTTGGCTTCAGTGTTCACTGCCCAACGACTGGCGATGGTGTATTCGACGACCATGCCTGGCTCTACTGGAATCGTGGTCTCGTAAGTCTCGTTGTCGCCGAGGAAGAATCGACCACGGGCTTGACGGTCACCTGAGAACAGGAAGCCGCTGACCGACCCAGCACCACTGCGGAACTCGTTGCGCCCGCCTCCAGTCTGACTGACTGTCAACTTGGCGTAGTGGGCTCCGAGAGGAACCTGCAGGAAGGTACGCTGCAGGTCGCCTTGAGCCAATGTGAAGCTGTTGTCGATCTCACCGAATTCATTGGCATCGAGCGGAACGACCACTGTGACCGGGATTACCAGTTCAGGTCCGGCGCTTTCAGGTTTGGCGTCGTCGAACGCCAAGATGCGAGTGCTGTATAGGCCATGCGTAAGCGAGGCAGGATTGATTCGTGCCTGGAAACGGTTGCCAGCAGAACTGGTGTACAGGGCTTCTGGAACCTGCAACCAATCGGCTTCAGAGACCAAGCGCAGGGTGGCGAGGAAGTCAGACTTGGTGGAGTTGGCGACGTCGTCACCGAACTCTGGAGTGATCGCGACGGTGCGATCGAATGGCTTGTCGGTAGGTAAGCCACGCAGGTAGATACCCTCACCCACGCCGAATGGGTTAGTGACCGCGATCGAGTATTCCATTTCAGGAGTATCGAGAGCAGCCAGTGCACGGAGATGCTCAAGGGATTGAGACATGTCGATGAAGCCGTGACCGACCTCTACCCATGCGTGCTGAGGCATACGCTTAGCCGACAAGCGCATCGCGCGATGGATACGTGCTGGGGTCTGTGGTAGGCCCTCCGCGGTCGCGGCAGCACGCAGCAAGGCGACGCAACCGGCCATCTGCGGAGCAGCCATCGAAGTTCCGTTCCAGCTCTCACCTTTGGTCAAGGTCCATGATGGCAGCGAGCTGAGTGCAGCGCCGGGAGCAGTGAAATCAACGCCCAAGTCGCCGTTCGGCAGTGGCCCGCGCGAGGAGAAATCGAACAGGACTGGAGGAGCGGTATCGAGCGAACCGTAGTTCACCTTCTGGGTGTCTGGCCAAACTGCTGCAGCGATCGAGAACGCCTTCTCAGCAGTCGCAGGTGAACCGACGGTTGTGAGTGTCGGCCCTTCGTTGCCAGCGGAAGTGACCAGGATCAGACCACGTTTGGTTGCCTCATCGATTACCCATGCATCAGGCTCGCGCCCATCAGCGAAGAAGGATGGTCCGCCGAAAGACATGTTGGCGACCTGGCAGCCTGACTCGACCGCGTAGTCGAGAGCCTTGGCGACAGCGAACCCGCTAGTGGAGCCACCGAACTTGCCGTCACCGATCTTGATGGCGACGATTTCCACACCAGGTGCGATACCGTTCAGGCGACTATCCGGACCTTCGTAGCTACCGATGATGCCAGCGACGTGAGTGCCGTGACCGTGGGTGTCGAAGAAGATCGTGGTCAGGTTGCCATCTTCAGCAACGTTCACCGCATAGTTGAGGTTGGACTCATCACCAAGGACCGTCCAATCACCACTGAGGCGGAAATCGCTCAGTGAAGTCTCGTCGCCTAGGTCGCCGTCCTCGTCGGAATCGATTACGACCAGCCAACCCGCACCATTAGGGAACACGGCCACGTCGTAGACCGGACCATCGTCATGGAAGCCAGACCAACCGTGCTTGGTCTCCATTTCCGAAGCAGAAGTCTCATCGATACTCAGACCTTCGGATTCGAGGCGGGCTACAGCCTCGTCATAGCGCTCAGCACCGTCTTGCCAGTCACCACGCCGATCACCCATCAAGCGACCTTGCAGACCGCCTGGCAGGAACTCAGCACCGATGCGACCGAGGTGAACTTCGCCTGACTTCAGGTGCGAGCCGAAGGAAAGCCGCCGGCCGCTGAGGCCAATGACGGTTCCGTCTGCATCGAGAGTCGCGACATGCGACGTATCGAGCCGGCCATCAGTGGTGGCGTCATACCAATCGACCAGCTTGCGCCTCCCGTCAGGAGTGCGCTGCAGGAAAGGATGGCCTGGGTCGACTCCGGTGTCCAGGACAGCAACGCGAATACCGCGGCCGTCATAGTCAGGATTGGCCTCGAGGAAAGCGGCGACGCCTAAATCTTGCTTAGGCAGTTGCCCAGCCAGCGATTGCTGTGGCAGGGCGTGGAGAAGCAGAGCGGAAAGCAAAAGCATGGAACGGCCAGTTTAACGCCATTCCAGCTTCACGCAGGCTACGGCTCGACCGTTTCCAGGGCCTTCGCCCACAACTCCTGAGTGACCAGGATGCGTGTACATGCAGGGCAGCGGATCATCCCCTTGGCTGCTTGGACACGGACTCGATCGTTAGGTACCAAGCGTGTTCCACATCCACCACAGGAATCGCCCTTCAGCGGCACGACGGCCTTGCCCGGGTGCTTCGCGCTCAAGACCTCGAATACCTGAGTCATCGGTGATGGGACTCCCGTGACCAACTCCCCGCGCTGGGCAGCGATGGCTTCGCATTCGCCTTGTAGGTCGACGACATCCTGCTCGACGTTTTGCCTGAAGGCAGTCAAGTCGGCTTCGGTAGTGACCAACCGCTCAGCCAGCTCAGTACGCTTTTCGCCGAGCGTCTCAGCGCGCTCGAGCAGCTCAAGGGCCTCTTCCTGATCATCGGAATTGGCGTCGCGATGACTTTCCGCTTCGTGGCGTGCTACCTGAGCGGATGATGGGTCGACCGATTCCAATGCGGTCTTTTCCAGCTTGACGATTCTCTCGTCGCGGGTGCGAACCTGATTCTCCAGGTCGTTGGAACGTGCGAGACTAGCTTTACGTTCAGCATCGGCCTCATCGACTTCAGCCTGCAGGGCCGCGAAGGTCGCTTCGCGCTCCGTCAACTCCACTGGCAGGGAGTCGAGCCGTCGCTGCAACACGACCAGACGTTTGTCCAGGAGTTGCGCGAGGATGAGTTGGGAAAGGTGGTCTTCCACGGTGGCATATTACAACGTTGCGGGGCTGAGATTGATAGTTCTCAGCCCGCCATTTCAACGTCGTGGCAAATGCCTACGCGAAACGCTTACGAGGTGCCTTCTAAGAAGCCTGCCAGCTTGCGCGCCCGAATCGGGTGCTGCAGCTTACGGATCGCTTTGGCTTCGATCTGGCGCACGCGCTCACGGGTTACACGGAAGATGCGGCCGACCTCTTCGAGGGTATAGGTGTAACCATCACCGATGCCGTAACGCAGCTTGATGATCTCACGTTCGCGGAAGGTCAACGAATCGAGGACATCGTCGATTCGCTCCTTGAGCATTTCCTGACCAGCGCGCTCCACCGGGTTCTCGGAACTCTCGTCCTCGATGAAGTCACCGAAGTAGGCGTCTTAGGCAGCGCCGATCGGGCGATCCAGGCTGATCGGATGCTTGGCGATCTTCATCACCCGCTGTGCCTCATCGACCGGAATCTCAGCAGCTTCGGACATCTCTTCGATAGATGGTTCGCGTCCGAGGTTCTGCAGCAAGCGTTTCTGGACCGCACGCAACTTCGACATCGTCTCGATCATGTGCACCGGGATACGGATGGTGCGTGCCTGATCGGCGATCGAACGTGTGATAGCCTGACGGATCCACCACGTGGCGTAGGTGGAGAACTTATAACCACGGCGGTATTCGTACTTCTCGACCGCCTTCATCAAGCCGGTGTTGCCTTCCTGGATCAAGTCGAGGAAGCTGAGGCCACGGTTGCGATACTTCTTGGCGATCGAGACCACCAAGCGCAAGTTACCCGAAGACAGGCCCTTCTTCGCGCCTTCATAAGTATCAAGTGCACGGAACAGCAGCTCCATACGACGCTGGAACGACTCGAGCGGCTCCATCGCCTTGATTTCCCACTCGCGCAGTTGTCCTTGCAGTACGGCGAACTCTTCCTTGCCGGCCTTGGTGCGCTTGCGTGCGGCGTCGAAGGAAGCCGCCTCCCGGGCGACCGCACTCCAAGCACGCGCTTTGCTTTCCAGCACGCGGATGAAATCCTGCAGGATGTTGACCTGGAAATGCAGCTCCTCGATCATCACTGCGATACAGCGTTGACGGGCGCGCATGGTGCGATGGAACAAAGCCCGCTCGCTAGCCTTGAGACGGGTATCGAGCTGGATCTCATATCCGACCCGCGCTGCGTCGCGCAGGCTGCACAGATCCTGGATGTGGCCACCCAGTCGCTGCTCAAGGTCCTGCTTGGTGAGCTCATAACCAGCACCACCAT
>CAZJGH010000139.1:0-7155 GCA_964545405.1 uncultured Planctomycetales bacterium | reverse complement strand
CGCGCAGGCCTGGAAGTCGATTCCGGATCGAAGACCTCAGCTGGGTCGTACGATTCCGGAACCGGCTCAACTCGACGGTTAGGAGGGTCTTGCTTACTTGGCACGCGAAATCAGCTTACCCTGCATGAACAGCAAAAGGTAATCGCGGCTGCCAGCCTTCGAATCGGTGCCTGACATGTTGAAGCCACCGAAAGGGTGCACGCCGACCAGGGCGCCAGTGCACTTGCGGTTGATGTAAAGGTTGCCGCAGAACAGGTCGCGCTTTGCCAAGGCGATCTTGTCCTCGTCAGCGCCGTAATAGGCACCGGTCAGGCCGAAGATGGTGTCATTCGCGGCCTCGATGCCTTCATCGAAGGAGGAGACCTTATGGATGGCGACTACCGGAGCGAAGAGCTCTTCCTTCCAGATGGTGTCGTTACGCCCGACGCCAGTGAACACGGTCGGCTGCAGGTACCAGCCTTCGCCTTCGCCTACCTCACCGCCAGCCACGAGGGTGTTGCCCTCCTTCTTGGCGGCTTCGATGCCGGCGAGTGCTTCGCCGCGCGCATTCTCGTTGATCATCGCACCTAGGTAGGTGGTCTGATCAGCAGGGTGGCCCATGACGGTAGCTTCCACCAACGGCAGGAACTTCTCGACGAACTCATCGTGAATCTTCTCGTGGAGAATCAGTCGCGAACAAGCCGAGCACTTCTGTCCTTGGAATCCGAAGGCTGCAGCGTGAGCTCCAGCGACGGCCTTGTCGACATCTCCATCCTCGTCGATGAACATGAAATCCTTGCCACCCATCTCGGCGACGACGCGCTTCAACCAGATCTGGCCTTCGCCTGTCTTGCCAGCCTTCTCGTAGATGCCCTTGCCGACTTCGGCAGAGCCAGTGAAGGAGATGAACCTGGTGAGTGGATGCTCGACCAAGGTGTTGCCTACTTCCGAGCCTGCACCTGGGCAGAACTGCAGTACACCAGCGGGCAGCCCGACTTCCTTCATCAGTTCGACGAACATAGTGGCGATGCCAGGGCTATCGGACGCGCACTTCAAGACCACGGTGTTGCCGGATACGAGCGCGGCCGTGGTCATGCCGGCGAGGATCGCGAGTGGGAAGTTCCATGGTGGAATGACGACGCCGACGCCAAGCGGTACATAGACCAATTCGTTATCTTCGCCCTTCAACGGGGTGATGGGTTGTTTGCGAGCGTAACGGAGAGCTTCGCGGGCATAGAACTCGAGGAAGTCAATTGCTTCGGCGGTGTCGCCATCAGCTTCGGCCCAGGACTTGCCGACTTCGTAGACCATCTGAGCACTGAACTCGTGCTTACGCAGGCGCATGGTGCGAGCAGCCTTGAACAGGTACTCGGCGCGCTCCTCCGCGGACTTCTTCGACCAATCGCCGAAGGCCTTGTGTGCACCGGCGATAGCACGCAGGGCGTCGTCGCGGTTGGCCTTCGCGCAGTTCGCGACCACGCGCGAGGTCATGCTCGGGTCAGTCGATTCAAAGGTCCCGGCGCCTCCTTCGCAGTCTTCACCATCAATCCACAGGCGGCCTACTACTGGAAATGATTTCTCTACCTTTTCCAAGGCGGTGCGAAAAGCGGTGGCGTTCTCCTCGACGGAGAAGTCGACAAATGGCTCGTTAACGAAAGGGGTAATCTCAGAGGTCGTTTGCATGGTCTTCAGGGAGGGCGGGGTGCGCCACATCAAGGCCCAGATTATGCCCGAACGCTGCCATTCCCGCAGCACTTCGAGCGGCATAAGCTGCGCCACGTAGGGCTTTCTTGACTGGGGGTACTAATGGCGGCAACAGGCCGAATTCCGCCTTCATGGGCTGGAAGTGCTTGCTAGGGGATTCAGCGACATGGTGAGTAAGGGCGCCAAGCACGGTTTCGCGCGGTGGCGTGACCGGCTGCAGGGACTTCAGTCTCTGGACCATGTTGAGCCCGGCGAGCAGGCCGCTGCCGATATTGCCCATGTAGCCTTCCATGCCGGTAATCTGGCCGGCAAAAAACAAGCCTTGCCGTGACCTGAACTCCAGCGTGGATTCGAGCACCTGAGGTGAATTCAGGAAGGTGTTGCGATGCATGCTGCCCAGTCGCACGAATTCGGCATCCTTCATTCCAGGTAAGGAACGCAACAGGTCCTGCTGTGCGCCATAGCGCAGGTTGGTCTGGAAGCCGACCAGGTTGTAGACCGTGCCGGCGGTGTTCTCCTTGCGCATCTGGATTACCGCCCATGGCCAGCGTCCGGTGCGTGGGTCATCCAGGCCGACTGGGCGTAACGGTCCGTGGCGTAAGGCTTCGCGACCACGAGCAGCCATCACTTCGACAGGCAGGCAGCGTTCGAAGAATTGCTTGGCGCGAGGGTCATCAGCCTCGAAGTCCTTCAGTTCGTGCTTGTCGCCTTCAAGGAGGCCATCGACGAAGGCTTCGTACTGTTCCTGGTCGAGCGGGATGTTCAGGTAGTCGGCCTCGCCTTTACCCCAGCGCGAGGCGGCGAAGATCACGTCAAGGTCGAGACTGTCAGCGACCACTACTGGTGCGATGGCATCGAAAAAGGACAAATGGTCGTTGCCTGTGAGGCGTTGGATATCTGAGGCCAAAGCTTCAGATGTAAGCGGACCAGATGCCACGATGCAGTTGCCGACCGGAATAGTCTTCAGTTCACCTCGCCGCAGTTCAATACGCGGGTGGGCTTCGATCTCAGCCGTGACCGCCTCACCGAAGAGCACGCGGTCGACCGCCAAGGCAGCTCCTGCCGGCACTGATGTGCGCTCCGCAAGCGGCAATAGCCTGCAACCTAGGGCGCGTAACTCTGCTTGGAGAACGCCGCCAGCACGATCAGGCAGACTGCTGCCAAGGGAATTGGAACACACCAATTCGGCACAGTTATCGGTCTCATGTGCGGCCGTCTTCTCTAACGGCCGCATTTCGTGCAGGATGACGTCGAAACCAGCGCTTGCGATCTGCAAGGCAGCTTCTGAACCGGCCAATCCGGCACCAATCACGGGAACAGCTTCCATCAAACCGCATAGAATACCCAAGTCATGATTACTACTCTCCTATTGAGCTGGAGTTGCTCGTTGACGCCAGCGATAACGTTGGCCTTGCAGGAGCCAGACGTGGCTTCGTTCCCATCCACTATCGAGCGCGTGACGGTCTATCCAGGGCAAGCCCTGATCGAACGCGTCGTAGAAGTGAACCCCAGCCAGACTGGCCTGTTGAACATGCGGATTGGGCCCTTGCCGATGGCAGCGCAGCCGACTTCGTTCCAGACCGAGGTCCTCGGTGGCTATGGGGTGGTGCAGGGGTTAGAGATGCGCACCCGTACTGCCGGCATGATGGAGTGGGCTGAGAGTGACGCCCTGCTTCGGCAACTGGAAGAGGCCGAATGGGAGCGGCGGCTGTTGATGACCGAGCATGTCGGCATCGAGGCGGGCATCGCTACCTTGCAGGCACTCATCTCGAATTCCGGGAGTGAGAGTGATGGCATCTTCAGCCTGCCGTTGGAAGCATCGGATCGGATCAAGTTCGTGCGTGCGCAGATGACCGTGTTGAATCGTGATCTTGTCGAGAAGGAACGCGAGGTCGAAGCGGTTGAGGATCGGATCAGTGACATTCAAGCTCAACTGTCTATCGCCGAAGACGGTGCGATGCGGGATTTCCGCGAAGCCAGGATAGGCCTGTTCGTCGAGCAGCTTGGGGCGATTCGTTTGAAGGTCACTTACCTGGTCGAGGGCGCGTGGTGGATCCCAGCCTACGACGTTCGTGTCGCACCTGATTTGACTGGCGTCAACGTGGGGCTAGTCGGGCAGGTCACTCAGCAATCGGGCGAGGATTGGAACGGCGTGGAGCTCGTGCTCAGTACCAGCACTCCGATGATCGGTCTCGACCCACCTGACCTACCGCGGCGCCACTATAGGATTCGCGGTGCTGAATCAC
The DNA here is from genome assembly GCA_964545405.1 of uncultured Planctomycetales bacterium. Lineage (GTDB taxonomy): Bacteria > Planctomycetota > UBA1135 > UBA1135 > UBA1135. Next base: position 3,226 of record CAZJGH010000139.1, on the reverse strand, counting down.
CACGCGCCGTGTCCAGCGAAATGAGCGACTTGGGATATTCCGGGTTCGCCGCCAGCGACGCGATGGATTCGCGGGGCAGGAAGTCGCTCGACTTCGAGGCCGCCCCGACCGTAACGATCCAGGACTTCGGCTTGAGTACCCAGTTCGTGATGCCCGGGGCGACGTCGGTGCGCTCCAACGGTGAAGCACATCGCTTCCGTATCCGTGAACTTCCCTTGGAAGTGCGTCCTGAGCGTTACGTTGTGCCATCCATGAGTACCAACGCCTACTTGCGCGCCAAGGTTACTCACACTGGAGACGCACCGCTGTTGAGCGGCAACGCCAAGGTCTTCCTTGGCCCAGATTACTTAGGTGAGGCGAGCTTCCCGGTATTGCGGCAGGGCGATAGCACCATGTTGAACCTGGGGATAGACCCTAACCTCACGGTCGAATGGGAGATGCTCGAGGACACGCGTGACAATCCAGGCAGCTTCTCGCTGTCGGATACCGCCACCATCACTCGCCGCTATCGCGCGACCTTGCACTTGAGTGCCGCTGCACGCAGCCGCATCTCGGTGTTGGTTGAGGAAGCACTGCCACTCAGCTGGGATGACCGCGTGGATGTCGAAGTCGATAACCTCGCTCCATCGCCACTCGAAGGACCTGAAGACCTGGTCGAACGCGAGGAACGCGGCGTCTACCGTTGGCGCTTGACCATGTCGCCGGGCTCCACCCAAGGTGTGCGTTGGGGCTATGAGCTGTCCTTCGATGAGGATCTCGAGCCAGTGTTGCGGGAGAATTAGTCTAGAGTGGGGGCATGAGGCCGCGTAGTTTCCTTGCCCTTCTCGTCGCTCTTGTAGCGCTGAACCCCCTCGTTTCCGCCCAAGACACCGAACGAGTGTTGATCGTGGGGGACTCGTGGGCAGAGTTGACTTGGGTCTTCGGCTCGATCGATAGCGCCCTCGAACGTGCAGGACATGGCGACAAGATCGCAGTCGGCGGAGTCACCGCGATCGGCGGCACCACCGCTCAGGAGTGGGCCACCCCTAGTTATCAAGCCCTCATACAGCAGGAACTGTCGGCCTTCCCGACTATCGATGTCGTGCACCTGAACATCGGTGGCAACGATTTCCTCGGCGCTTGGAATGCGAGCATGACTTCCGCGCAGGAGCAAGCCTTGTTCGCACAGACCGCCACCGACGTCGAAGCGGTGGTGCAGTACATCCATAGCCTTAATCCCAATATCCAGGTCGTTCTCAATGGCTACGATTACGTCAACTTCGTCGAGATGCGCGCCACGGATCCCTGGACCATGCTGATGTGGGTCTTACTGGGCATGCCGAGCGCGCAACGCATCAATCAGGCGTTGTTCGATTCCTCGGCGACGGTCTATTGGCGCCTTCGCAACGACCCTGCAGTCCACTTCATCAACCATGCTGGCCTGATGCAGTGGGTTTTCGGCTATCCAACCCATGGCATCGCTCCTCGTTCGGTTCCTTTGCCTGGCAATGAGCCCAACAACTATTCTCCCGCCTTGGGCGGCGACCCGCTGCTGCCCAGTCCACCGGCTGCGATGCTCGACGGCATCCATCTCAATAAACGCGGATACGACGCCATCGCCCTGCATTGCGCCTTCTATTTCTACGCCGACTGGTTCGACTCGCACCCGTAGGCGACTGCTAAAATCCGCACCGTAATGGCTCCTGACCGCCCTGTTCGTGTGCGTTTCGCACCTTCACCCACCGGCATGCTCCACATCGGTGGCGCCCGTACTGCGCTGTTCAACTGGGCCTTCGCACGCTGCAGCGGTGGCAAGTTCATCCTCAGGATCGAAGACACCGACACCGCCAGGAACTCAGACGAATCCTTGCAGTCGATCCTTGATTCGTTGCGTTGGTTGGGGCTCGATTGGGATGAAGGGCCTGAGGCCGATGGTGATTTCGGTCCGTACTTCCAATCGCAGCGTGTCGACACCTATCAAACCGCGATCGCGCGCGGATTGGAGCAGGGCTGGTTGTACCGCTGCTTCGCTACCACCGAGCAGTTACAGGAACAACGAGAGGCAGCCCGTGAAGCGAAGACCAATTGGCGCTTCGATCCAGCTTCACGTGAGTTGTCGGCGACCGACTCCGAGGCACGCGCTGCCGCTGGCGACAGCTTCGTGCTGCGCTTCCGCGTCGAGGCCGGGGAAGATATCACCATTCGCGATCACATTCGCGGTGACGTCAAGTTCTCTTCAAGTGAAGTCGAGGATTGGGTCGCCGTTCGCGGCAATGGCATGCCGACCTACAACTTCGTGTGTGCATTGGATGATTCCGCAATGGAAATCAGCCATGTCATTCGCGGCGAGGAGCACTTGGTCAATACACCCAAGCAGATCCTGGTATATCGCGCCTTAGGGCTGCCGGAACCGGAGTATGCGCACGTGCCACTGATCCTCGGCAAGGATGGCAAGAAGTTGTCGAAGCGCACCGGCGATACCGCGCTAGGTGATTACATCGCGGCCGGTTACCCGACTGATGCGCTGTTCAACTTCCTGTGCCTGCTCGGGTTCTCGATCGACGACAAGACCGACGTCTTCACCCGCGAGCAATTGATCGAGGCGTTCTCGCTGAAGCGCATCTCCAAGGCTGGTGCCATCTTCGACACCGACAAGCTCGCATGGATCTGTGGTGATTACGTCCGACGCATGAGCGTTGCTGAATTGACTGCCGCAGTATTGCCTTACTTCATTGACGCGGGCCTGGTCAGTGAGGATTCTTCCGGCAACTCGGAGTTGCAGGCGGTTGTCGCCGCTTTCCAGGAGCGCTTCCACCTGTACGGCGATCTGCTTGGCATGGCTGCCGGAATGTTCGGCGAGTTGCCAGAGTGGGACAAGAAGGCCCGCAAGGCCCTCGGCGCTGAGGGCGCGGTAACCGCAGTGAGCAGGTTGGCCACCGAGCTAGAGCATGGCGACTGGCCACCGCAGGATTTCATGGCAGTGGTGAAGACCGTGGCGGGGGAGCTTGAGGTGGGCCTCGGTAAAGTGATGAAACCTGTGCGGGCTGCGCGTACTGGCACCCTAGGCGGCCCCGAGCTCGATAGCGTCATCCATATGCTCGGTCGTGAGCGGGTCCTCAAGCGTCTCCGCGAGATACCGACTGCGGCCACCAGCTGAAACCCCACTTCAGCCCGGTCGGATTCCTTTTTCAGCTTCACTAGGGTGGCCCTAAGCCGTGATTGGAAGTAGAATCTCCGTCCTTGTACC
>CAZJGH010000138.1:0-7156 GCA_964545405.1 uncultured Planctomycetales bacterium | reverse complement strand
GTGGGAAGCTGAAACCGGGAACGGTCAACTCGTATTGACTCAGCACTGGCGAGGTGTTGGCGTTCTGTACCGCCTTCAGCATCAGCTTGTTGGATGACGACGAGTAGGTCGATGCGAAGTAGCCGACCGAGTTGCCACTGTCGTAGTTCTTCGAGGCGCCGAGCGAGATGGTCCAACCGGCCGTCTGTACCTGCTTCATGGAAACGGTCTGGCCACTCATGACCTTACTCTTGTCCCACATGAAGATGCGGTTGCCGCCACCGCTGAAGCAGTCGCCTGCCATGAAGATGGTCGAGTCGTTGATTCCCAAGTTAGGGAAGTCGAGGAACACGCAGGTACTGGAGACCGGGAAGCGGTACTTATGCCAAGTGCCGTTCGGGTCGTCGTCGTCAGACATCGCCAGCACGATCGCATCATTGTAGCCAGCGGCATGAGCTGCCGCTACCACGAAGCGGTTGGAGTGTGGGTCGAAGAGGGCGACCGGGTCGAAGACGAAGCCACCTGCGCCGACAGATCCCCAGAAGCCACTGCTGCCGGCGATGGTGTCGGAGAAGGACTGGTTACCGAGCTTGTCGAAGAACGAGATCTCACCGTTGGCGACACACACGATGTGGTTCGGCCCGACGGCAAGGTCTGGGTCGGGAGGAGTCCAGCCGGTGTTCTGGATCGCTTCAAAGCCACCGCTACCTCCAGCGAAGAGTGGTGGTGGGAAGTAGTCAGGGGCGACGAAGTTGGGGTCGTAGTCCGGCTTGGCCTGTTCACCGTGGACCATCGCCTCAGTGATGTCTTGAGCAGCAGCGCGTGGCTCGATGGCCGGTGGCGCGGCAGGAGCGAATGACTCAGGCACCAACATGCTGAGGCCGATAGCGCGATGATCATCACCGGCATTACCGTGCCAAGCTGCAACAAGCTGATCTTGGGGGCCCCACAGCAAGTGCTTGGCGTTGACGCCGACTTGCAAGGTCTGCTCACCTTCATTGATACGGTTGACGCGGAATGAAGTTCCGATCGGGGTGCCGTCGGCTTCAAAGCGTTGGGCGCGAATCGAGGTCGGACGAGTCGGACGGTGACCTGGTGAGGAGAACAACTTCTGGTCGATGGAGTTGTATGCAACGACGAAGCGGCCATCATCAGCGACAGCGACCTGCGCACCGTTGCGGCTGCCGTCGCCACCAGCATCGATGACGAATGGGTCAGAAGTCGGTGCTGCGTCGGCACCGAAACAGCGGGCCTTGGCGACATAACCTTGACCGTCTTGGCTGCTCATCCAGGTCACGACGAATGAACCATCGGCACTGCTATCGACGGAAGGTTCAACATCAAAAGCCTCGGTGCCGTCAGAGACGGTGAAGCTGTGGCGTGCGACCTGCTGCCCATCGGTGTTCAGGAGACATCCGAACAGACCTTCGGGGTAGCCTTCGGAATTGCGCACTGCCCAAACGGCAATGAAGCCTTGCGCTGATGGCGCGACGCTGACCAGAGATTCCAAGCGCTCGCCTTCATTGGAGAGGCGGAACTCATCACCTTGCGGGGTGCCATCGGCCGCGAGCAAGCGGGCACGAATGACTCGTTGCTGTTCATCATGGCCGGTCCAGCTGACAAGTGACTGGCCAGCAGTGTTGGTGCTGATGATGGCGTTCATCTGGTCACCAGGCAGAAGCTGGTTCACCAGGTACTCATCACCAAGAGCCTTGAACTCGGATTCTCCTGCAGCGATCCCGAAGCGACGGGCGAAAATGTCAGTGCCTTGACCGGTCTGATTGACTGAGTGCCAAATGATGGTGGCGGTCCCGTCCGGCCCGAAGGCGACTGAAGGCTTGGCCTGCTCACCAGCAACGAACTGGTTCACATGAAGCTCAGTGCCGAGAGGTCGACCACGGGGGTCGAGGAGCTGCGCGAACACTCCAAAGCTGCCTTGTTCCTGGCGCCGACTACCCCAAGCAATCAGCAGGTTGCCGTTCTCATCAACTGCGGCAGCGGGATCTTGCTGGCGGTTGTAGGTGAAGGTATTGGCTTGTACTTCCAGGTGGTCGTATCCGACAAGTGTTTCGACTTGTTTATCTGCCGACTGAACAGCGGACTCTTGTTCGGCCTGAATTGGGACAATGGACACCATCAAAGGTGCCAACAGCAAGGGCGTAAGCATGCTAGGGAATTTTTGGTTAGGGACGGTGGGACAAAATCCCGATTGGGGCCATTTGAGTGTACATCAGAAAATCGAAGCTGGTTCTCTCCTTCCCCGGAAAGCCCCAAACCAGTCAGTCTGTCAGATGTGCGATTCCGAACGACAATTGGCGCGAGGTCGCTCAATTATCAGCATCAACGGCAGCTCATTTTGGTGGCATGAGTATTGCGGCGAAAATTCGCCAAGTTCATTGATGCCTGGCATTAAGGTAGGCTGGCAACCCAGTCACAAGTCTCATGCGGAACCCTATCGCCCTTTTTCTTATAGCCTCAGCAGGCATTGTCAGCTGTGGCCCTGGATCTTCTGTAAAGATCGATTCAGGCGGCTCGTCCTACAACTCTGGCGGATCCTTCATGGCGGAAGGCTCCAACATCCTCGAAGGGATGTCCTGGCAGCTGAATAGACCGATTCGACTCGAGTTCAATCACGCGGTTGATCCCTTATCGATCAACTTCGGCTCGATTCAGATCAGGGCGTTGAACCCGGCAAGTGTCACTACTCCAGTTACAGGTACATTCGAGCTGGAAGATGGTTCCGGCGGGCGTGTGATCGTATTTCGGCCTTCATGCCCAACCAACGACCTCAACTCAAACGGCGCTTTCTTGCCTGGTGGAATGGAGTATGAGCTGTTCCTTCCTACCCAAAGTTCCAGCACCACCGTGCTGCGCGATATCGATGGCCGCTCCCTCGAACTGGGGCTATCGCGGACTTTCGTAACTCCGCAACCTTCACAGCCGCAGTTCCTCGATCGCGTCGCTGGGCCTCCAGTCGCGACCTCAGTCTCATTTCCGACTGGCCTGAACTTCTTCACCGACCCCAACCCGGTGGTGGCGATTCAGTTCAATCAATCGATCGATGGCCGTTCATCCAACCTGAACACGGCCAACCTTCAACTGCTTTATTCCGACGATGAGATTGGCACTTCAGGGGCCAACTCCTTCAGCGCTTCCAACCAACTGCCCGGCACCTTGATCCTGGTGCAGAACTGCACCGACGCTGGCGCCTTGGTCGAGTTCCACGTGACTGGAATCTTGCCGGTGAATCGCAACCTGTCGTTGCGTCTTGGCCCTACGTTCACCGACTTGGTCGGCCAGGCGAACAGCGCCACTGTAGAGATTGGCTCTCACGTAACTCCAACCCTTACAGCTGTTTACAACGATACCACTTGGACTGAGAGCGACCTCACCGTAGATGAGTTCCGCGAGGATTTCGATGACACGCTACTGATCGACCTAGACATTCCGTTGTCGGTCCCAGCAGCCACGCTCGGCTCTGGTTTTGTTGCTGCCAGTTTCGATTTCCCCGGCAACTTCGTTGCTGAGGACAACGATTTCACCTTGTTGTCTGGTGCTTCCGGCACCATCGTTACCGATTCGCAAACGATCTTCACCGACTCGAATAACCGCCAGCATACGCTTCAAAACGGCGTGCTGATGGTGAACGATTTCACCATCCACTCAGGTGCTACATTGCGCGGTAGAGGCAATAACCCACTAGTGATTTACGCCACTGGAGTGGTTGAGATTGCCGGAACACTAAACGTCAGCGGCAATAACGGTACTTGGCCCACCTCCCTGAACTCGCCACAGTTCGTCGAGGGCGGCGCAGCAGGTGAATGTGGTGGCGGTCGTGGTGGTGACGCATCTCAAGTCGGCAATGCTGAAACTCTTCGTGGTGAAGAGGGTGATGCTCCGTTCGGCCTCGAGGGTGGTGGTGGCGGTGGCGGTGAGGGAGGATTCAACTCCGACTTCTTCAACACTGGAACCTTCGGCTTGCGCGGAACGATTGTTGGCGGTGCCGGCGGCGGAGGCTTCGCACGCACTCAAAACGAGTCGGTGCTGTGGGAGGACTGGCCTCTCGGTAATGGCGATTGGCGCCCATATAACGTCGATAACGCCGGCCCCGACCACATCATCACCCGTCACACGGCGATGGTAATCACTAACCCTGCTGACTACAACGACTTCGGTAATGCGATTTTCGGCTCAGAACCAGGAATTCGTGGCACCGCTTTCGACGACATCAACCTGATCCCGGGCAACGAGTACATCCACGGAATGGAAGACATGATGCCTGACCATCACGTTGATGGTGAGGCCTACGATCCACCCTGGACCACTGGTAATCCCAATCCGTTCTACTACGGCTCGCCTACTGATGGCCCAGACCGTGGTGAGGCCGGCCCATCGATCTTCACCTCTGCATCTGCAGATCGCCGTTTCCTCAGCGATTTCTACGGTTCTCGCCTGATGGATGACGGCAGCGTGAATACCGGCTCAATGCTGCTGCCGTGGGCTGGCTCAGGCGGTGGTGGTGGTGGTGATTCGATGCTGATTGAGGTCTGGGACCGCGATGGCGACGGTTTCGATGACCCTTTGGTCAGCTTCTTCCCAGTTGTTCCATTCCAACGTTCAGCGAGCTGGATTTCGGATGGTTGGGATACCTATCGCAAGGGTGCAGGCGGTGGTGGTGGCGGTGGCCAGCTGATCATCATGGCAATCGGCAATATCAAGATTGGTTCCTCAGGCGAAATCCTGGCCAATGGCGGTATTGGCTTCTCGGGCGAATCACTGACAGTCCAGAACCAAGGAATTTCTGGCTCTGGTGGGGGCTCTGGTGGTCACATCATCTTGCACACCTCGGGCAAACTGGATTTGACCGACATCAGCCTAGGTACAGCCAACGTCGCAGCAGATGTCGCTAACCTCACTGCTGTAAACAACATCCAAGCGTTTGGTGGTCGCCGTGGTTGGGCCGGGCCGATCATGGGGGGTACCACCGATGGCAACCAGACGTTCGCTACTGGGCGAGGAGGGGCTGGTGCAAATGGCATCATTCAAATCCACGTTCCAGATCCAACTAGGGATATCTTGTGGCACTCCAGCGCAGCGCCTGGAATCGCTGATTACCTTCCGGACACTGCTGTAGAGCCTGCTACTGATGAAGCTGAGGAGGTCCTCGACTTTGTTTCGGCGCCTCGCGCTTACAACTTGGTGCCGTTTTATTCCTCGCAGTCGCGAGTCGTCTCCAAGTGGATCGACACAGGGGCCGCTGAGCTGCGCCTGAATCCATCTCTCTACCCCGACTTTGGCCACGATGACCTCAAATTCGAAGGTATCAGCCCGCTATCTAGCTTGAGCGGTCGGGTCAACAAAACGGGCACGATGGTGACCTCATTGGATGAAATCGCCACTGGCTCTACCGGTGATGTGACTTTCACCTCATACACCCTCACGATTCCAGATGCTGATGTCGTATTCAGTGCGATGCCGCACTATCTGCGCCTTCCTAACCTGCTTGTGGGCTACGACGTCCTGCCAGACTCCAGTGGTGCAGCGACTTTCCAGGTCGTCGATGCGAACTACAACGCCGCCACCAAGGTCATGCTGCTGACTACGGCAACCTTGGATGGGCCGTTGATTTTCGCCCTGAACTCAGTCAATCCAACCTGGTCAGTGAAGAAGAAGTTCTTCCGCATCAACACCTCAGGGGTGAAGGACAGCCTGCCTGATAGCACTAACGTGTTCATCCAGTTCCAGGTCGCCGACGAGGATCCAGCTAACCCAAACCAGGCTGGTGCGCCAATCGGAGGCTGGATTTCAGACCTCACACCGGTATCAGTGGCTGGTAGGCGCTTCATCCGCTACCGAGTTACCTTCGACGCCAATGCTGGTGGCGGCAGCATGAACCTGGCCAGCCCGTTGCCACTGATGGAGTACGTGAAGATTCCGTTCGTCTGGTAAAAAGGCACCAAAGTGTTCTTAAAGCCTCCACGGTTTCACCTGCGGAGGCTTTTCTCGTTGCATGCCCCTGAAACCGCAGCTGAAGGGTGGTTTCGCTATGATAAAGGGAGTAGTTGGCACGAATATTGCAAGAAAAGCGTGTCCAATACCCTATGACCATAGAATCAGTTAAGCTGCTTGGTCAGTCATGTGTCTCATGCGGAAATCACTCTTACTCCTCACTCTTGCTGCTGCCAGCCTCACGGTTAGCTGTGGCCCCGGCTCTTCGGTCGAAATCGGCCCTGATGGAGAGGCTTATAACAGCGGTGGCTCCTTCTTATCCGAAGGCACCAATATCCTCGAAGGAATGACATGGGAGTTGAATCGCCCGATCAGGCTCGAGTTCAACCATGCTGTCGATCCACTGTCGATCAACTTCGGCTCTATCCAAATCCATGCGATTGACCTTCAAGGGGTGACTACCCCAGTGACAGGTACCTTCGAATTGGAAGCCGGCACCGGCGGTCGCGTAATCGTGTTCCGTCCGTCTTGCCCGACCGACAACATGAACTCCAACGGCGCATTCCTGCCTGGCGGAGTCTCTTACGAGTTGTTCCTTCCTACTGAAACCGGCAGCGTGACTGTGCTGCGTGATACCGCAGGCCGTGGCCTCGAGCTCGGACTGACTCGTACCTTCGTGACTCCACCGTTGTCACAACCGCAGTTCCTAGACCGCGTGGCAGGCCCACCGGTAGCTACTTCGGTGTCGTTCCCAACCGGCTTGAACTTCTTCACCGACCCTAACCCGGTCGTGTCGATACAGTTCAACCAGTCGATCGATGGTCGCGACTCGAACCTCAACACCACTAACGTTCAGCTGTTGTACTCCGATGACGAAGTCGGAACTGCAGGCGCCAATACCTTCAGTGCCAGCAACCTGGTTCCTGGCTCATTGGTACTGGTGCAGAACTGCACTGACGCAGGTGCTCTTGTCGAGTTCCACATCACCGGAATCTTGCCGGTCAACCGCAACCTATCTTTGCGCTTGGGACCAGCCTTCACCGACTTGGTAGGGCAGGCCAACACTGCGACAATCGTGATCGGTTCGCACACGACTCCGACACTGACTGCGGTCTACAACGATCCTTCCTGGAACGAGACTGACCTGGCTGCGGATGAGTTCGTCGAGACTTTCGAGAACACCCTGCGTATCGATCAGGATATCCCGCTGTCGGTACCATCCGCATCG
>CAZJGH010000137.1:0-7191 GCA_964545405.1 uncultured Planctomycetales bacterium | reverse complement strand
ACGCGAACATCCTTACCGAGGCCGTGCGGCAGGCTTACTGCACCACGGACCATCTGGTCGGACTTCTTGGGATCTACACCGAGGCGCGCTACCACTTCGACGGTCTCGTCGAACTTGGCTTGGCGCATGCTCTTGAGGGTGCTCATTGCATCCTTGACGGAGTAGATCTAGGTGCTCTCCATATAATAAAAAAAAAAAAGGAAACGACGACTGGCCATGATTAACCCTCCACCTCAATGCCCATCGAGCGGGCGGTTCCTGCGATGATCCGAGCTGCAGCATCGATAGAAGCAGCGTTGAGGTCTTCCTTCTTGATCTCGGCGATCTCCTCAAGCTGGGCTTGGGTCACGGTGCCGACGGTCACGGTGCCTACCTCACCAGCACCTTTCTCGACGCCAGCTGCCTTACGCAGCAGCACCGCAGCAGGTGGTGACTTGTACTCGAGGCTGAACGAGCGGTCCTTGTAGACGGTCACGACCACCGGAATGATCATGCCACGCTTATCAGCGGTAGCCGCGTTGAATTGGTTGACGAATTCGCCAATCGGCACACCATGCGAGCCCAATGCAGGGCCTACCGGCGGTGCCGGTGTTGCGGCACCAGCAGGGCACTGCAACTTGATTTTTCCTGTTATTTCTTTAGCCATTTTTTCCCTCCCACGAATGTGGTGCAGACGGGGTTGCTGGCAGATCGGTCGGCTTTAGACCGGTTCTACCTGCCAGTGTTCGATTTCGACGCTGGTCGAGCGCCCAAAGATGGTGACGGAAATGCGTAGAAGGCCTTTGCCATCCACGATCTCTTCCACCGTGCCGTCGAAGCCCTCGAAAGGCCCCTCATTGATGCGGACGGCATCGCCGCGTTTGATGCTGACTGCCATCCGTGGAGTGTTGGCGGTCTCCTCGATCTGACCGAGGATGCCAGCGACTTCATCTGGAGTCATTGGTGCTGGTGGCTTCTGCCCACCTACGAAGTCGCCGAAACCTTGGGTTTCATGCAGGGCGAACCAGACCTTCTGATCCTCTTCCTTATGCGGCTTCTCGTTGCCTTCCCAATCGCCCAGATCCGCTTGGATCAGCACGTAGCCAGGGTAAAGCTTGCGGTTCACGACCCGCTTCTTGCCATTCTTGATCTCGGTGACCTTCTCGCAAGGTACCAGTACCTGCGGCACCCGATCGACCAACGCATCTGCCTTGATGCGCCGCTCGAGGTTCTCGCGAACCCGCTCCTCCCGGTTGGTCAGAACGCGAATGATGTACCACTCAAGCGCCACTGAAACGTCCCCAAAGGATGATGTCGAAGAATTGGCTGAGGACAAAGTCGCTCAGCGCGAGGAAACCCATCAGGATCAACACTGTGATGATCACGACGATCGATGAGTTGGTAGCTTCCTCGAAGCTAGGCCAAGTCACCTTGTTCATCTCGGATTCAACCTCGATGAGGTGCTCAGCTGTCTTCTCCCCGGCCAGATAGCGGAGGAAGAAGTAGGACAGAGCCAGGAAGACCACGGTGGCACCGATGAAGGCGCCAGACAAGCCGATACCGAGCAATGGAATCTCGGAAAGCGACTCACCGAATACCGGAGTGCGCAGCGACGACCAGCCTTCGAGCGTGCCGCTCAAGGCATAGCAGCCGAAGAAAATCATTCCTTCACCAAGCCAGAATGCAGTCTGGCGGGCGTTTCGTCCTTCTTCGGGCTTGTAGCGGTACAGCATGAGACCTGTTAAGACCTGGAGTCTTAGAGCTTTTTCTCGCGGTGCGGAGTGTGTTTACGACAGAAGCGGCAGTACTTGCTCTTCTCGAGCTTGTAGTCTGCGCGCGGCTTCTTGTTGGTCGTGTAATTGCGATTACGACACTCGGTGCACTCGAGGAAGACGTGGCGTTCTTTGTTCTTCATGACCAGACAGTGATTGCCTCAGCCCCGCCACACCGAATGTGCAGCGGGGCCAAGATTTTTGATTTACTCGACGACCTTGGCTACGACGCCAGCGCCAACGGTACGACCGCCTTCACGGATAGCAAAGCGAAGCTGCTCATCCATAGCGATCGGGGTTAGTAGGTCGACAACCATCTTGATGTTGTCGCCAGGCATGACCATTTCCACGCCATCAGCGAGCTCGCAGGTGCCAGTCACGTCGGTGGTACGGAAGTAGAACTGAGGACGGTAGCCGGTGAAGAAGGGCTTGTGACGGCCACCCTCTTCCTTGGTCAGGATGTAGACCTCGGCCTCGAACTTGGTATGAGGAGTGATGGAACCAGGCTTGGCCAGTACTTGACCGCGCTCGACCTCTTCCTTCTTGACACCACGCAGAAGGCAACCAACGTTATCGCCGGCCTGACCTTCGTTCATGGTCTTCTGGAACATCTCGACACCGGTGCAGGTGGTCTTGGCAGTTTCCTTGATACCTACGATCTCGATCTCCTCGCCCATCTTGATGATGCCCTGCTCGATCTTGCCGGTCACGACAGTGCCGCGGCCTTCAATCGAGAACACATCCTCTACAGGCATGAGGAAATCCTTGTCGAGCTCGCGCTCTGGCTCAGGGATGTCGGCATCGACGGCGTCCATGAGCTCTTTCAAGCATGCCATGTCCGCGTCGTCAGCTGGCTTGCCAGCCTGAACAGCCTCGAGGCCCTTCAGAGCAGAGCCACGCACGATGCTGATGTCGTCGCCAGGGAAATCGTACTCGGAGAGCAGCTCGCGGATTTCCATCTCGACGAGCTCGAGGAGCTCCTCGTCATCGACCATGTCACACTTGTTCATGAATACCACAAGTGCTGGCACGTTTACCTGCTTAGCAAGCAGGATGTGCTCACGAGTCTGAGGCATAGGGCCGTCGTTCGCCGAGACCACCAGGATCGCGCCGCCCATTTGAGCAGCGCCAGTGATCATGTTCTTCACATAGTCAGCGTGTCCTGGGCAGTCAACGTGAGCGTAGTGACGAGTTTCGGTTTCGTATTCAACGTGCGCGGTAGAGATCGTGATACCACGAGCCTTCTCTTCCGGGGCCTTATCGATTTCATCGAAGGCCATTGCCTTACCGCCGCTCGCGTGCGAGAGGTAACCGGTGATCGCAGCGGTCAGCGTGGTTTTACCGTGGTCGACGTGACCAATGGTGCCGACGTTGACGTGCGGCTTGGTTCTTTCAAAGACTTCCTTTGCCATTGTCCTGGATGTTTCCGCTCGGCGGAGGTTCTGTTTCTGTTTTAGTGTGACTCTCGCGCTCGTCTTGAACGTGAGATGAGTTGTTTATGGAGCTGCTTTCGGGATTTGAACCCGAGACCTCTTCCTTACCAAGGAAGTGCTCTACCCCTGAGCTACAGCAGCGATCTCGCAATGCGAGAGCGCTTAGGTGGACGCAAGGAATGGAGCGGGTGATGGGAATCGAACCCACGTGACCAGCTTGGAAGGCTGGGGCTCTACCATTGAGCTACACCCGCCCAAACATGAGACGTTGTGAGGCACACCAAGTGTGCAACACGGTGGGTTCTGGTGGGGAGAAGAGGATTCGAACCTCTGAAGGCTGAGCCAATGGATTTACAGTCCATCCCTGTTGGCCACTTAGGTATCTCCCCGTGAAGCCGAAGGCTTCTGCCCGATTGAATTCTGAAGGAACGTTGACTCACCGATAGCCTGAAAACCTGCGAATGCAGGGGTTGGAGCTAGCGAAGGGACTCGAACCCTTGACCGTCCGCTTACAAGGCGGAAGCTCTACCAACTGAGCTACGCTAGCAGTCGTCGGAGCGCGGAAAAGGGCAGAACATGATAAGTCCAACGCTTCCCCCGTCAACAAAAGAACCTACGAAAATCGTGCCAAAGGCAGTTTTCGTTGCTCCTGGCCAACATTTCCTGCCATGAACAGGGGGCTGACGCAGATGCGGGCGGCTAGTCTAGCCCTTCCGAGTCACCTGGCCAATCCGCTGGAGACTCGTTTTTTCCAAGTTCCTGAAATCGACCTCGCATTTCACGAATCGTGACTGCTCCGAGGCGTGCGCAAAGAGCCGAAGCCAGCTCCAGGCACAGGATGGCCTCTGCTACCACCACGGCCGCCTCGATCACGCAGACATCGCTGCGCTCATAGGTGGCTTTCGACTCGGACATCTTGCCTAAGTCTACTGAACCAATGCCCTTACGCATTGTAGGTATAGGTTTAATGGCAGCCTGCAGAAGGATATCTTGGCCATTGGTTAGACCTCCTTCGATGCCCCCAGCATGGTTTGAATCACGCCCAAGACCGGCCCAGCCGGCTGAATCGAGAGAAATTGGATCGTGATGGCTGCTGCCAGGCAAATCGCCACAATTCATCCCGGCTCCGATGCCTACCCCCTTAACCGCAGGGATAGACGCCAATGCCGCCATCAGTCGCGCGTCAAGTCGGTCAACCGGCTGCGCGAATCCGCCGAGGCCCGGCGGGCAGCCATGGGCGGCCACTTCCAACACCCCACCCAAGGAATCACCCTGCTCCTTGGCCTCGTCGATGGCTGCGTGCCAGTCCTTGACCCGTTCGCCGGGGATGCCCGCGACCGACACAACCCGACCGCTGACGGAAATGCCGAAATTGGCCAACAACTGCCTGCAAATGGCTCCTAGCGCCGTCCTGGCTGCTGTCTCTCGAGCCGATGCGCGCTCCAATTGAGCACGGATATCGCGTGACTTATGCCGCAACATGCCTGGTAGGTCGACGTGGCCAGGGCGGGGTGCCTTCAAGTTCGGCAGCGAATCGATACGCGTATCGGAGTTGCCGAGAGTCAAGCACAGCGGTGAACCGATGGTCACGCCAGACTTCAAGCCGGCCAACACATGCAGTTCGTCCTTCTCGAAACCCGCGCGCAGTCCTCGGCCATGGCCTTCCCAACGGCGCTCGAGTTCGGCCCGAATCGAATCCAAGTCGATCTTCAAGCCGGCCGGCAAGCCCTCCAGCATCGCGACCAAGGCGGGACCATGTGATTCGCCAGCGGTACTCCACCTCAAGCCAATCGTTCCTGGAGACATGACACTCATGCTTCAGCCTCCATCTCTGGAGCGGCAGGTTGGACAGCGTCGGTAACCATCGCGACCAAGTCGATGATGGCCAACGGCTTGGCGACCACCCCCATCACGCCTTGCACTTCACTGACATCCGTCAGGTCAGCGGCATCAGGCGTACCGGTCACGATCCAGGTCGGCGGCATCTCGAAACGAGTAGCCCATCCACGCACCAGACCAGCGCCTGATTCACCGGCGCCCAAGTGGTAATCCATCAATAACGCCGCGCATTCGCCGTTTTGGAGCGCTTCTTGGACAGCCTCTGGAGCACCGCAGGCGACGATCTCGTGACCAGCTTGGGCGAAGGCCATGGCCAGCAACTTACACATGCCAGGATCGTTATCGACGACGTAAATCTGCTTCAACTTTGTTCTCCGGTGGGTGGCTCGACCCAGGTCAGTTCGCGGAACGGCAGGATGACTTCCATTGAGCCATGCCGCACTTTAACCCGCTCGCGCTTGCGTTCCACCTTCAACACCAACAAGCGTTCACGTAGACGTGGCACATACACGCGGTCGCCCTTCTTCAGGCTCTTGGTGAAAGCGAGCCATCGTTGATTGAGGACATCGTCGTGGAGCAGCGCTCGCAGTTGTTGGATAAAGCCATCCACCACCCCACGTTCGGTCGTCGGCAAACGCCCCAACAGGGATTCGCCGCCACCTTCAAGCAAGTTGAGGATGTCGCGGTAGTGCTCGCGGAACTGCTGCTCGGCCTCGCCCTCACGCAGACGCCGACGGGCATTCGAAGCTGCCTCTTCACCAGCCAAGTCACGCGAACGCTGTTGAATCCGCAATTCCTCGCTGCTGGCTGCCTCGCGCAGGATCTCTGCTTCACGGCGTACGCGACCGACGTCGGCGAGCAACTGTTCGGTGCCGGAGCCACGCGAGGAAAGTTCACGCGCCCGTTCAAGCAGCTCTTCTTCCAAGCCAAGGCGTTCGGCTACCTCAACCGCGTGACTTGCTCCTGGCACGCCGACCAGCAACCTGAACAGCGGCGCCAAGGTAAGTGGATCGAACTCCATCGACGCGTTTTCGGCTCGTTGCACATCGAGGGAGAACAGCTTCAACTGCCCGAGGTGAGTGTTGGCTATGGTCCAGGCGCCCGAATTGAGAAGCTGTTCCAACACTGCCTGTCCAAGTGCTGCACCTTCCTCGGGGTCGGTGCCAGTGCCTAGCTCATCGAGCAGCACCAAGGCGCCAGGCCGGGCCGCCTTGAGGATCCTACGGATTCGCGTAAGGTGCCCGGAGAAGGTCGAAAGGCTGGATTGAAGCGATTGCGCGTCGCCGACGTCGGCGAGCACGGCACTGAAATCGGGAATCTCACAGCCTTCATCTGCGGCCACCGGCAAGCCTCGGTTTGCAAGCCAAGCGGACAAGCCGACCGTCTTCAACACCAAGGTCTTCCCTCCGGTGTTAGGACCCGTGACGACAAGGAGGTCGAAGCCAGTGCCGAGCTGCATGGTGAGTGGCACGACCTCGGCGCTCGGCATGGTGCGCAGCAACAAGGGGTGACGCGCGTTGACCAAACGCAAGCCGCGATCCTGACTGACTACTGCCGCGTAGCCGCCCTCGACATCGTGCGCCCAACGAGCTGCAGCAAGTGCCACATCGACCTCGGCCAAGCGAGCCTGTGCTTCAGCGAGCAACGGTTCGGCACGCAACACCCCCACCACCAGTTCGCCCAACACCTGATCGATCAGGCGGCGCACCCTGAAGCGCGCCTCAGTGACCAAGTTCGACAGCTCCAAGATGGCGGAAGGCTCGACGAACAAGGTGTCACCGGATTGCGAGCGGTCGTGAACCACACCAGCACGACGGCTGGACTGCATCGCACGAACCGCCAGCAACAGGCGGTCACCACGCTTGACCGGTTGCCGCTGACGCAGCATACCCTTCTGGAACATGCCCTCTGCGATGTTCTCGAGACGCTCGCGACGCTGTTTCTCAAGCTTGCGCACCTGAGAACGGGCTTTGGAGAGTTCCTGGTGGGCCTCGTCCTTGACCTCGCCGCGCGCATCGATGGCAGTACGAATCTGCGTGCGCAGCTCGGGCAGGTGCCATTCGCGCCGCAGGCTGCGCAGGGAAAGCGTCAGCAGCCTCATGCGCGGCATTCCGCCAACGCGGCCATCACGGCGCCACCGCCGCGGAAGCGCGCGGCGCGACGAGCAC
>CAZJGH010000136.1:0-7495 GCA_964545405.1 uncultured Planctomycetales bacterium | reverse complement strand
TCGATGCCGTACGTGCGGGTAATGAGTTCCATCACGTGCATGATGTCTCGGTCGCCAAGCTATGTGATGGCTTGCATCAACTTGGGGCATTGAAGTGTGGTGTCGAGGAGGCACTGGAGACTGAGGCCTACAAGAAGTGGACCATCCACAACACCTCGCATTACATCGGCCTCGATGTGCACGATTGCGGCATCAGCAAGGCTGACGGCAAGTCGAGAGCGCTTGAGCCTGGCATGGTCCTTACCGTAGAGCCAGGCCTTTACTTCCCGGCTGACGACGATTCCGTGGCACCTGAGTTGCGCGGCATCGGAATCCGTATCGAGGATGACATCCACGTTACCGGTGGAACACCGGAAAACCTTACCGCAGCCACTCCGAAAGCCGTGAAGGACGTCGAAGAGGCATGTCGTGCGGAACGCATCGCGCCCCCAACACTAGAAACCGCTGAGATCAGTTGATGAACGATTACCAAAACGCCGTTGAACTCCACGGCATAACCAAGCGCTATGGCGATTTCACGGCTGTCAAGGATGTCAGCATCGAGGTCCCGCGCGGAGTGATCTACGGTTTCCTCGGCCCTAATGGTGCCGGCAAGACGACTACCCTGCGGATGATCCTGGACATCGTCAAGCCGACCGAAGGCTCGTTGACCGTCCTCGGTGCCTCCTCAGCGATGGAGGTGCGTGAACGCATCGGTTATCTGCCGGAAGAGAAAGGCCTGTACAAGAAGATGAAGACTTGGGCGGTGGTGGCCTACTTCGCGCGCCTGAAAGGCGTGAAGGCCAGCGTCGCCAAACGTCGTGCTTACGAGCTGCTCGAACGTTATGGCTTGAAGGATTTCGCCGACAAGAAGGTCGAGACCCTCTCGAAAGGGATGGGGCAGAAGGTCCAGGTGCTGGCCTCAATCGCGCACCAACCCGAGTTCGTGATCCTTGACGAGCCGTTCTCGGGGCTCGATCCATCTAACCAGCAGGTGATGGAGGACGTCATCTCCGACCTCAGCAATGCAGGTTCCACGATCGTCTTCAGTACCCACGTCATGTCGCATGCTGAGCGCATCTGTGACCGCATCCTGCTCATCGCCAAGGCCGAGAAGGTGTTCGATGGCACCACCCCTGAAGCCAAGGCCTTGATCCCGAAGATGGTCAACGTGTCTGGCGTGGTCGACCGCAACACACTGGATGGATTACCTGGCGTAGGACGCACTGAACCTGCCGATGGCCTGCCCGGAAGCTATGACGTGTTCATGACTGACGATGCCGATCCGCAACAGCTGTTGCGTGATTGCTTCCGCAACGACATCGAGCTCACCGCCTTCAATTATCACGAACCGACGTTGCACGACGTCTTCCTGCACCTCGTCGGCGAGGAAGCCAAGGTCGCCTCGTTCCGCTAAGCCCACTGCCAGCCATGAATAACACTCTTCTCATTGCCGGTCGCGAGTTCTCGGATAACGCGCGCACCAAGGGCTTCTGGATCAACTTGGTGATGTTCCCCCTGATCCTGTTCGCATCGATCAAGGTGCCGCAGTTGCTCGAGGAAAAGGCCAAGCCGACTCGCCATTTCGTCCTGGTCGACCAAAGCGGCGAGTTCGATACGGTCATCGATGCAGGCCTCGAACGTCATTATCAGCGTTCGGTGCTCAAGAAACTCAGCGAGTTCATGCAGGTCAATGGCATCGGCCAGAACGAGGAAGACAGTTCCAAGTCGACCGCGCAGATGCTCGAGGAGCTGCCTGCCGATTTCCTCGAGATGGATTTCAGCGCTGGCTTGTCCGGCGACCTTACTGACAGCATGCTGTCGATGCTGGAGCAGCAGAATTCGCAGATACTGACGATGCTCGCTACTCCAGGCGCATTGGATGTCGTGCTCGACACCTTCGTCTACCCGCAACTTGGGGAGGATCACCCGGTGTTCGAGGCACCGCGACGGATGCTCTCGCGTATCGATATGCCTGACGGGGGCTGGGCTGGGATCGATCCGAGCACGGCAAGTTCGGACGAGGTGATCGGTCACATGAAACCCTTCCTGCTCGATGAGCAGCAGTTCGCCGACCTTGAGGATCCACTGTTCGCTTTCGTCTTCATCCCGCCCGATGCCTTGCAGCAGTTGCGTGGACCAGACAAGCCACCCGTGCTCGATCCAGGTGCTGCAGCCAAGCGTGGTGTGCAGTTCTGGTCGACCAACCTGACCGACAATGACCTCGCCGACTTGGTGAAGAGGTCGATCAACACCAACGTGCAGGAGCGCGAATTCGTGGTCCGTAACCTCGATGGCAACCAGATCCGCGATGCTCAGGCGACCCGGATGCAGTTCGCCTCCTTCGACCCCAAGAAGGCCGAGGGCGAGGAAGTCGTCAGCACGGCAGACCAGATTCGCAAGTTCGCTCCGATCGGTTTCGTCTACTTGATGTGGGTGGCGATCTTCACGGTGGTGAACATGTTGCTCAATAACATGGTGGAGGAGAAGTCGAACCGCATCATCGAGGTGATGCTGTCTTCCGCAACCCCATGGGAGATCATGTCCGGCAAGCTGATCGGCATCGCCGGTGTCGGCTTGACCATGATGGTGGTCTGGATAGCCTCACTTCTTGCTGTCCTCAAGTACATGGCCGGACCTACGGTCGAATGGGCTGGGGTTCTCTTCGAGGTTATCCAATCATCTGGATTGCTGCCCTTGTTCGCGCTGTACTTCTTCAGCGGCTACCTGATCTATTCAGGGCTCTTCCTGGCCATCGGTAGCCTGTGCTCCACCGTCAAGGAAGCTCAGAACTTCATGGGTACAGCCACCGTCATCTTGATGGTGCCACTCTTCACCATGGTGTTCGTGACCATGGATCCGCACGGCTCCTTGGCGACCTTCCTTACCTGGGTGCCGCTCTACACGCCGTTCGTGATGATGAACCGCGCGGCTGCGGATCCACCCATGTTCGACATGATCGGTTCCGGAATCATGATGGTCGTTACAGCGGTATTCATGCTGTGGCTATCCAGCCGCATCTTCCGCATCGGCGTGCTGCGAATAGGTCAACCACCGAAGCTGCTTGAACTCCTGAAGGGCATCACCACCCCGCTCAAGAACCAGTAGCGAAGCGGCTCAGAAGTCTTCGCCAGAGGAATCAGAGCTCTCACTCGAGTCAGAACTCGAGGAGGACTCTGTGCCCTTGTCGCGTTGTTTCTTGCGCTTGGCCTTTTCCTCTTCGGCTTTCTTGGCGGCTTCTTCCTTCTCCTGGGGGCTTGTCCAGAGCTTGTCCCAAGCGCGTTGATCCCTGGCGTTCTCGAGCGGCCACTCTTCCTTGGCGATCTTCAGCTTGCTGCGGTGGTCGTACCACCAGTCCTCCCAGGACTGCAGCATGTCGCCTTGGTCGGTTCCGGTAAGAACTACTAGGGAACCATGAACCTCACGGCTGACCTTCTTGCGCACGCCACCTCGGCGGCCACCGGCGACAGTAGTCTTGGTGTAATCAAGCAAGGCTTCGACTGAATCCTTGTGGCGGATGTGGCCTAGCGCCAGGACCTTTGCCTTGATGATCTGAGTGGGAGTCTTCGACGTACCTACAAGATCATCCTGCAGGGCTGGAATCGCCTTGCGATCGCCTTTTTGCCCCAGCGCGTAAGCATAGGCTTCGGCAGTCTTGACGTTGCCATGAATACTCTTGTCCTTGGGCAGCTTGAGTAGGTAATCCAAGGAGGTGGGGTCGGTGTTGAAGCGTAAAGCTTCGATCGCCGCCATCTGCACCGCTTCCTTCTTGATCTTCAAGCCCTTGGCGCCTTCCTTAGTGACCAGCTTGGAAGGAATCTGGCCCAAGTTCTCGAGCGCAGCCACCATCACGATCTCTTCCTTGCTCTTCAAGGCTTCCTTGATCTGCAAGGCAGCCTCTTCAGGCTTGATTTCCTCTATTTCAGACTGGGCATCAGTGCCGTCTGCAGGTGTTTCAGCTTTCTCTTCAGGTGGGTCCTGTGGAAGAGCGATAGCGGTGGAAGCAGGCAGGCAGGAAAAGCTAAGAATTAGTGCGGTCAGCATCATTTAGAGATTGCGGGGGACTCGTGACCCCCAGGATAACCCCTAAATCGACGCAGGTTTCGCCAGCAAACCCATAAATCGCTGAAAAAGGTGCTCTGGATCATGTGGCCCAGGAGCCCCCTCAGGGTGGTATTGAACCGAGAATACCGGCTTAGAAGTGTGCCTCAGGCCGGCGACGGTCTTGTCGTTGCCGTTCAGGTGGGTTACTTCCAGGCCTGTTCCCTCAAGGCTATCTGGATCGACCACGAAGCCATGGTTTTGGGAACTGATGTCGATACGACCACTCGATGATTCCACCACAGGATGGTTGGCGCCATGGTGACCGAACTTCATCTTGAAGGTCCTGCCACCCAAAGCGAGTGCGAGGATCTGATGACCTAGACAGATGCCGAACAGTGGCATGTCGGCAGCAACCAAATCAGCGACGGCAGAGATTGCCGACGTCACCGCAGCCGGGTCACCAGGGCCATTCGACAAGAACACAGCGTTCGGCTTCATCGCCAGTACATCTGCGGCCGAAGTATCAGCTGGAACCACGGTCGGGGCGAAACCGGCACTGACTAGGTTGCGCAAGATGTTGCGCTTGATTCCGAAGTCATAGCACACCAGTTTCGGCGCACATTCAGCAAGCGAGGCTGGCTTCCAAGTCTCGACATCAGGCAAGCCTTCAGTCCAGCTGTAGCTTTCCGTGCAGCTTACTTCAGATGCCAAGTCGCGGTTGTCCAAGGATGGATGCTTGCGAGCGATCTCCAGCAGTACCTTGGGGTCGTCGGTCTCGGTGCTGATCACCGCGCGCTGCGCACCTTTCGATCGCAGGATCAAGGTCAACTCACGAGTGTCGACGCCGTCCATCGCCATCACGTTGCGCTCAAGAAAATACTTGTCGAGAGCTTGGGTGGAAGTCCAGCTCGAGGTGCATGGCGTCAGTTGACGCATGACCATGGCTGATGCCCAACAGCGATTCGATTCATCCGCTTCAGGTTGGCAACCGTAGTTACCGATCTGCGGGTAAGTCATCACTACGGCTTGACCGTGGTAGGAGGGGTCGGTGAGGATCTCCTGGTACCCGGTCATGCCGGTGTGAAACACCAGCTCGAAGGTGCGTTGGCCGGAAACACCGACACTGCGACCCCGAAAAACGGAACCATCTTCAAGGACTAACGTGGCGGGGATGTCAGAAGCGCGCATCGCGCGGCATTATCGCCCAGTGAACAGCTTTCGCCAAGCCTCAGCTTGAGCGTTCTCTCGCAGGCTCTTGCTGGCGTCCTCAGCCAGCTCGACCGGCGACGGCGCGGATTGCTCTGCGGACCGGGCCACCCGCTCGATGGTGTCTGCCAGGTGGGTCATGACCAGGCTCGACGGCGAGGCGACCTCAAGTACCGAGTTGTTGGTGATCTCAGAGCCGCCATTAAGGAGCGTGGCGCTGGACTTCTGGCAGGCGCGCCGTTGTTGGAGCCACGAGTAGCCACGCATGAATTTCACCACACGGCGGGCGGTCTTAGGGTCGGCACGGCTCCATTCGGCCAATTGAGTGGCGCAGCGCCATTGGTCGACGCGCTTGCGACTCATGATCATCTCATAGGCCCAGCGGTATGCAGCGCCGTCAGGGTCCGTCATGTAGAGCGCACGCCCAGCCTCCATGGCGACCCAGATGTTCTCGTCATACAGACTGATATTGAGCAGGTCGATCTCAGCATTAGGATCCTGCTGGACTGCCGCGACCCGAGCGGCCGCCCAGCGTTGAGCGGGATCCTTGTGGTTCGCTGCCTTGCGCCATTTCGATAGGGAAAGGCCACGGTCGTTTTGCCCCAAGACTGGTGACAGCTCTACTTCAAGAGCTCCAACAGCTAATGCTAGTTCAGGACCTTCGGCCTTGCGGACCATCTCCCACAACAAGCCAGCTCTCTTCTCCCGTTTGGTGTCCACCGGCAGGTTGTCAAGGCGCTGTCCCCAAATCCTCAACGGTTCGAGAAGCAACTCTTCGTTCTCGGCAGTCAATGGTTCAGCGAGGAGTCGCTGCAGGTGACCACGCTCGCCAAGTCGCAAGGCCCACTGCTCATAATCAAGTTCACGTAAGGGCTCGAGCAAGCGTACTTCCTCGCTGCCGTCATGCAGGGACCGGATCTGTTCTCCTTGGCTGCGGAGGACGCCGAACTCCGACTTGATGAGGAATGAACCGATTGCGGAATCGCTGACTACCTCGATATGGGTGCCGTCATCAAGGATGGCAGTTAAGGTTTGAGCGCTTGCCACAGTTGTGGCTAGCGTCGCGGCAATCAGCACTTGGAGGATCTTCATTGGCGGTAACACTTAGTGTTGAGACTCGTACCAGCGTAACCAGGCATCGCGATCCGTGCCAAAGTCGGCTTTGGTCAGGTTATGCAGTGCTCCAGTGATGGAGCGCCCCAACGAGGTGGAGATCACTCTCACCTGCAGTACAGCTCCCTCAGTGATCACGGAAATGTGTGGATCCGCGATCATCGCGCTGTTGGCGACTTCCACATCGAAGTCACTGACGATGGTTATCTGTCGACCGAAGAACACGTAGCGACCCGGGACCTTCTGGTCAGATGCGCCCAATGCATAGATCAGGGACTTGACCACCTCGTCGCGACCGTTGCCGAAGTTGCCCAAGTGCTCGGCTGCTTGTTGACGCTCTCGGTCGTTGCGAGAAGTCCAGAGTTCCACTGCCCAGCGCCCTAAGGCACGCTCTTCGTCGAGTTCCATCATCGCTTTCGCGGCTGCTGGTCGGACCAATCCTGAGTCGTCGGTAAGGCTGATCTTCGACAGGCGATGTTGCATGGCGAGCTCCTGTTGATGAGCACTCAAGCGGCACGCTGCGCGACGAAGTTCGGTGTCTTTCGATTCGAAGGCACGCCCAAGGTCAGCCAATGAGACCCGTCTCTTCTGACGGATGTTCGAGAGTGAGACTTCACGCAGAAGGGCTCCAGTCAACAATGCCTGATCGGCATCGTTGGCATTCTGCATGCTTTCCCAAAGCTGCGCGACCCGCTCATCGCGCTCAGTGTCATCAGGTAGACGATCGAGCTTGATGCCCAACTCTTCCAAGGCATCTAGTCGGTTGGTTGAATATCCCTCAGGCGCCTTGTCGGCATAGATGATGCTGACCAGACCGCGCTCGGAGACTCGTTCCAACCATGCGGGATAATCCAACTCTCGCAACGGTGCAAGCAGTTCGAGATCGGCGGTCGCATCAGCGATCGAGGCGACTGGATCGAGGCTGGCGTCATACCTGCCGAAGGCGGTATGGACTAGGCGTGCACCGACCTTCGGGGTGGTAGTTGTTTCGATACGGGTACCAGATTCCAATACGGCAATCGGGTGTTGGCATAGCAAAGCGATAATGAAGGTGGAGAGCATGTTTATGTGTAGATGTCAGGGACGCGAAGGCAACCAGACATTCATGTACCACTGCAGCCATGCCTCGGTATCGCGCTCGGTCTTTTCGCCT
>CAZJGH010000135.1:7140-7553 GCA_964545405.1 uncultured Planctomycetales bacterium | reverse complement strand
GACCATCAAGACATCGCCGCCACGGCCACCATCACCGCCATCCGGGCCGCCCATGTTGACGTACTTCTCGCGGTGGAACGAGCGGCAACCTGCCCCGCCTTCGCCGGCGCTGGCGATCATCACCGCTTCATCGCGGAACATGTTCTCGATTCTCTGTCCCATCGCAAGTACCTACAAAAGAAGCCTGGAAGTCGGAAGACTCCCAGGCTTAGGGCCGCGGACTAATCGCGGCACGAGATGCTCAACCCTCGAGAGGGATGACGCGCACCCGCCGGCGAGACTGGAACTCGACAGTTCCGTCCCACAAAGCGAACAGGGTGTAGTCGGTGCCCATGCCGACACCGCGGCCTGGGTGATGCTTGGTACCACACTGGCGGATCAGGATCTCGCCGGCGCGGACCTTCTGTCCACCG
>CAZJGH010000135.1:0-7130 GCA_964545405.1 uncultured Planctomycetales bacterium | reverse complement strand
CGTAACGCTTGATGCCGCGCATTTGCGCGTTGGAATCACGACCGTTCTTGGTCGAGCCGCCACCTTTCTTATGTGCCATTGTTCTGGTAGTTGTGGTTAGAAAACGCTAGCTGCGGATTTCCTTAACGCGGATGTGAGTGTATTTCTGACGATGGCCAACGCTAGAGCGGCTGCTCTTGCGGCGGCGGAACTTCGCTACGGTGATCTTCTTATCAAGAACCTCACCGACGACTTCGGCAACCACGGAGGCGCCATCAACAGTAGGAGTGCCGACTTCGACCGACCCATCCTCCTTCTTCAGGAGTTGGACTTGATCAAAGACGAGTTCACTGCCAGCCTCAGCGGCGGACATGCGGTCAATCCACAGGTCATCACCAGGAGTGAGGGTAAGGCAGCGTGAGCGGTCGCGGACGATTGCGTACAAGGTAGTTTTCCTATGCAAAAGGGTCGGACATTTTAGCGGGCGTCTGAGCCCTCGGCAAGAGCCGTAATGGCTTCAATCACGGATTCTCCGGATGGAACCTGTAAATCCTCGACAAACTCGACTTGATGGGGCAATTCCTGTACTGCCGCTTGGTGGCGCCGGAGATGCTGGATAACCCCAGCCTGAGCCCGAACGCGGACTTGCCAAGCCCCGGAGAGGGCCCTGAGGCGTCGAATCACCCGTAAAGCCCCTGCTGCGTGATGGGCATAGCTACCGCTTCCCCCACAGCTCCGGCACAGGGCCTCGGTGGCCCGAGCCGGGCCAGTCCCAAGCCTTCTCCGGGTGAAGGAGAACAAGCCGAAGTTGCCGATGCGACCGGTCTTCATGCGGGCGCGATCGCCACGGAGGCCTTCACGGATGGCATCCTCGACGGCACGGCGGTTATCGGCCTCGCGCATATCGATGAAGTCGACCACGATAATGCCGCCCAAATCGCGCAAGCGAACCTGCTGCGCGACTTCGGTGGCAGCGAGAAGATTGGCCTCGAGGGCAGTCTCCTCGAGAGTATTGCCTTCGATTCGCCCGCTGTTGACGTCGATAGCGGTCAAGGCTTCAGTCGGGTGAATGACTATCGAGGCGCCGCGCCCGATCGGGACTCGACTCCGGAACAAGCGTTGGAAAGCTATCTCAAGGCCAAGTAACTCGAACAGCGGGGTGTCGGCTTCGTGCAGGCGTTGTTCCACCCTCTCGAGTGCCGACTTGCCATCCAGGAATCCCGTGATCGCGACGTTGGTCTCTGGATCATCGCAATAGATCACCTCTACACCAGCGTGAAAGAGTTCGCGGATCGAGCGCATCACGATGCTCTCCTCTTCTACCAACAAGGCAGGCGCGGCTTCAGTCGCAGCACCAGTCCGCAACCTTTCGATGCGTTTCTTGATGCGCGTCATGTCGGCTTGCAGGACTCGCTTGGGTTCTTCCGCAGCTGCAGTACGAGCTATGACCGGAAGCTCTTCACCAGCTCCAAGTTCAGTCAGGACATCTCGCAAGCGGTCCCGTTCCTCAGAGTCCTCGATCCTGCGGCTGATGCCGATGCGACCTAATGAAGGCATCCACACCAGGCCGAAGCCAGCAAGGGAAATGATAGTGGTAAGGGTAGAACCCTTGCCGCGGACCGGATCGCGGACGACTTGGACGATGACCTTCTGGCCGACGCGCAACATCTCCGAGATTCGCGTTGGTGGTGCTGCCTCAGCAAGCGACTCCTCTTCAGGAGCAGGAGCAGGTTCAGGAGCAGACTTGGCTTCGTCAGCTGCCACCTCCTCATCCTCAATTGGCTCAGCTTCGTTCGTCTCCTTGACGATCACAGTGGTAGCGGCAGAGAACGCATCGGCATCCGCATCCTGGTAAGCCGGATGGACATTACCTACATGCAGGAAGCCGGCTCGTTTATCACCGAAGTCCACGAAGGCTGCGTCAAGACTGTCTTCGACCTGCTTGACGACGCCAAGGTATATGTTGCCGACCATCGAGCCGGAGTCTGGGCGACCGCAACGCAAGTCACGCATTTCACCCTTCTCGAGCAAAGCCACGCGAACCTCCTCAGGGTCACGCGCGTTGACCACCAGAGTATTACCTACCCGTGCCATGATGCTCAGCCTTGGTCAGCGCACAGGATCTCGACCATGCGCGCGGCTGCCTGTTCAGCTTGTGGACCCGATGCATGAACCTCTATTTCGGCGCCATGTGCGGCACCGAGGGTCATCACCGATAGGATGCTGCGAGCATCAGCCACCCGGCCATCGCAATGCAGTTCGATGGAGGCTTGAAAGTCGATGGCGGCAGACACTATGGCATGACTCGGTCGAGCATGAATGCCATGTACGTTCACAACCTTCGCCTTGAGGACGATGGTTTCAACCATGATGAGCTTGGTTAGGCCACGGCCAGCTCGGACAGGAGATCGATCACCTGCTGAGCCTCGTTAGCTTGAACCGAGAAGGACACGAAATCCTGGTGCTGTGCGATGCCGGCTAGCCAACGCAACAGGCCGAGATGCTCCTCGGCCCCTTCCTCTGGACGGACAAGGCAGAAGAAGACCTTCACCATGCCACCATCAAGGGCGGAGAAATCGAGGCCTTCGGGATGAACGCCTACGACCACCGTGACATTGGAGATGCCCGCCATCTTGACGTGAGGCATACCCACACCTGCGTCGCCGGTTGAACCTTGGCTTTCACGGGTGATGAGTGCTGCAAGCAACTCCTCCTTGCGGTCGGCAAGTTCAGGATTGATGACAGCCATCTGATCGACCATGGCTGCAAGAGCACTGTCGGCGTCAGGAGACTGGAGATTGAGCAGTACGGACTGCTCATTGAAGAGATCCACGTAGTTCATGGAGTGATTTTTCCGCTAGTGAGGACGACGGTCCTTCGCGGATTGTTTTTCTTTGGACTTGAGGAACTGGCGCTCGAGCTTGCCGACGACTCCGTCGACTGCCGTGCGGCCGTCGGTTGCTTTATCTGAAGCAACGAAAGGTTCGCCACGTTTGCGGTGCAGGATCACGTCGCAGGTAACATCCCCGCCTTCGTGGTCGAAGACGACCTCGCCTTTCTCAAATTCCTCGCCCAAGCGTTCGATGTGCGTCAACTGCTTCTGGACGTAGTCCAAGAGCGGTGGCGGGAAGGAGTCATGACGACAAGTGGTTTCGATTCTCATGCTATTTTGGGGTGGTGGTAGGTTGCCACCACCCTCTAGGATACCGGCTCCCCTATTGGTGGGAAAGGGCTGAAAAGGGGTCTGGCCGGTAAAATACTCGCCAAAGATATAGCCCTTCTGGCGGCGCTGTGGCACCAGCACGTTGGCGGTCACCACTGTCACGGACATGGCCGACCCAGACTGGTGCACGTTTGCCATATCCAACTTCAAACAAGGTTCCGACCATGTTGCGGACCTGACGGTAGAGAAATCCGGTGCCGCGGAAGTGAAAAGCGAGCCCACCCCGCATCGGCGTTATGTGTGCTGACGAGATGGTGCGTACCGTCGTGGTGGTACTCCTACCTGCCGCTGCGAAGGCCTCGAAATCACGGGTGCCTACCAGCTCCGGCAACGCAGCCCTCATCGCGTCGAGATCGAGGGGACGACGAATCCAAGCCACTTTTCCTCTCTGCAGGACAGGGCGATCGTTGCCGGTTGCAGCCAGGTACATGTAATGCTTGGCGACGGCACTTTGGCACGAGTGGAAACCGACTGGAGCCTCGACTGCAGCACGAATCGACAAGTCGACGGGCAGATAGGCGTTCATGGCACGTGCAACGGTCTCAGCCGCCATCGCCTTGTTGGTCGAAAAATGAACGACCTGACCGAAGGCATGCACGCCACTATCGGTGCGCCCGCTGCCGTGAACGATCTGCTGCTCACCCGAGACCGCCGCCCAAGCAAGTTCGAGTTCCTCTTGCACGGTGCGGAAACCAGGCTGACGCTGAAAACCACGGAAGTCGGTGCCGTCGTACTTGACGGTCAATGCGATCCGCCGGGGCGCAGCGGGAGTCGGCAGTTCAGGTTCAGTCATCTACCGGACGACGCCCACGATAGGCGTCCGCAAGGATATCGCCGTGCAGGTATTCGAGTCGTGCGCCTGCGGGTAGACCACGCGCCAACCGCGTGATGTTGGCACCGGTATCAGCCAAGCTCTCCATTACGCTCAAGGCCGCGCCTTCGCCCTCGCGATCCGGAGCAGTAGCCAACACGACTTCAGTCACGCCCTCTGTCTCTACCCGACGGCGCAAGGCAGCCAAGGCGTTGGCATCAGGTTCAGCACCTTCGCGCGGTGCGAATCCTTCAAGCAGCACATGGTAAAGACCATCGTGGACTCCAGCGCTTTCAAGCTTCTCGACTTCGCGCGGACCTTCAACCACACACACCACATGGCGATTACGTTCCTCATCGGAACATATCGCACAGGGCGAGCGCAGCGTGATGTTGCCACAGGTCTCACAGCGTTGTGTCTCGATTCGAGCATCGCGTAAGGCCATCGCCAGGTCGGCGACCTCTTCACGTGATGAGCGCAACACATGCAACGCCATCCGCTCGGCACTGCGCGCCCCCACCCCGGGGAAACGCTCCAGTGCGCGAATCAGGCGCTCCAGTGGTTCAGGGAAAGCCACTGCTTACATCATGCCGGGCAGGCCCATGCCGCCGGTCACTCCCTTCATCGCCTCGGAGTGAGCCGCTTCGGCCTGGCTTAGCGCTTCCTTCACTGCTGCACCGACAAGATCCTCGAGCATCTCCACATCGCCGGGATCAACGACTTCAGGGTCGATCGTGATCGACTGGAACTCACGCGCGCCGCTGACGGTCACCTTGACCGCACCGCCGCCGGAGCTGCCTTCGAAGCTCTGCTTGTTGAGCTCGTCCTGCATGTCCGAAACTTGTTGCTGCATTTTTTTTGCTTGGCGCAACAGACCACCAAGGTCACCTAGACTTCCTGCCATCGTTCTTGTTGTTGAGTTTTAGGGCGTTTCTTCTTGGCCGCCGAAGGAATCCAGCAGGCTATCGACGACCGGGTCACTTTCGACCTCGGCGCCGGTGTCATAAGTAAAACGCCAAGGACCCGGGCTCCAGACGAGACGCGCGAGTGCTTTCAGTTCAACCGGGTCTTCAACCAGGTTGCGATCACGCTGTTCCAATGGGAACAAGGTGATGATGACGGTGTCGCCTTCGACAACACCGCTGACGAAATTGCGCCGCACTACCGACGCCAGGGTCGGGCGCTCACTTTCGAGTCTCTTGAGCAATGCTTCGACATCGCGAATCGTCTTGCTTGCCGGTGCTGCGGACTGCTCGGGTTGAGGTTCAGCTTGGGGCTGAGCCGGCGACACTGGAGCAACTGCCGGAGGAGTTGCGACCGCGACCGGTGAGGTCGGTGGAGCAGCCGGTGCTGGCGCCACAGCTTGTGGAGTTGGCGGCGTGGGCGGCGCTGGTGCGGCCGTCGTCGCTGCAGGCGGTGGAGCCGGTGAGCTGGTCGGAACCGTAGGTGGCGGTGGTGCGGCTGCACTTGGCGCCGCAGCAGATGCTGTGCGAGCACTTGGATCTGCAATGCCGGAACCTTGGCTATCCCCCAACAACTGAGCAAGGTCGAAGAACTTGCCGATTCTCCCCGCGCGCAACAAGGTCCATTCCAGTAATGCCCGAGCGCCGAGAGGAGAGCGTTGCATGCGACTCTCAAGATGGAACATCATGCCCAACACCCCTTCCAGGTTGTCGCGCCCTAGGGTGCGCGCAAGTTCAATCATGCGCGTGCGCCGCTCTGGTGCAGGTTCGATGCCTAACGCATCCTCACCGAGCAATGCCACATGCAGGAGGTCACGAAGAGCGTCGACCGCTTGTTCGACGAAATCGCGTTCGGTGCCGCCACGCTCGAGGAAACCTTCGACCTCCTGCAGGATAGTCGCAGGGTCGTCGGCTGCGAGTGCTTCGTACAGCGTGAGCCAACGTTCGGGCCGCGCCAAACCAGCAACGCTCTCGAGGTCGTCCAAGGTGACCTTCTCGCCAGCGGTAGCAAGTACTTGATCGAGCATCGATTCAGCATCACGCATTCCCCCACGACAGCCGCGGGCGATGGCCTGCAAGACCTCGTCATCGACATCCATGCCTTCGGCTTTGCAGACTCGCGCCAACTTGGCCTGGATATCGACCTCGCGCAGGCGCCGGAACTCGAACAGCTGGCAGCGCGAGACGATGGTGTCAGGAATCTTGTGCGGATCGGTCGTCGCGAACAGGAACATCGCATGTTCCGGTGGCTCCTCGAGGGTCTTCAGCAGCGCATCGAAGGCCTGCCCTGACAAGCGCTGGACCTCGTCGATGATGTATATCTTGCGGCGGTCGCGGATCGGCCTGGTCTGCACCGCATCGCGGATGCTGCGGACGTCGTCGACGCCGTTGTTGGATGCACCGTCGATCTCGATCACATCGATGTCGCCACCCCGTTCGATATCGAGGCAGATCTCGCACTCGAGACATGGTTCGACACTAGGGCCGTTCTCGCAGTTCATCGACTTGGCGATGATGCGAGCAGTGGTGGTCTTACCGACCCCGCGTGGGCCGATCAGCAGGTAGGCCTGGCCCACGCGCTGGCGCTCGATGGCGCGACTCAGGGCGTGAACGATATGCTCCTGACCGATGACCTCCGAAAAAGTGCGCGGACGATATTTGCGCGCGAATACGCGGTAGGTCGGGGCTGGCTCGCTCACGTTCATACTCTAGCAGGCATTGGCCAAGTATTTGGCCTCGGCCGCCGCCCAAGGAAGAAGATTCCGATCCCGTGAAGGGAATTTCGTAGGAACTGGAGGCCCGGACATCCACGGCGCCCGAGAGCTGCCGCTTAGAGCTGCTTCGTTCCCGACCTGACTCGGTTCACAGCAGTCCCGCCGCGTGGCGCCGGACCCCCAGTTCCTACGAAAGACCGAATGGCGGAGAGGGAGGGATTTGAACCCTCGGTACCTTACGATACACACGCTTTCCAAGCGTGCTCATTCGGCCACTCTGACACCTCTCCACGTATTCGGTAAAACAACGAATCCCCGAGTTGGGGATTGGCGGAGAGGGAGGGATTTGAACCCTCGGTGGCCTTACGACCACACTGGTTTTCGAAACCAGCCCGTTCAGCCGCTCTGGCACCTCTCCTTGGGCGGAGGATGATACCCGT
>CAZJGH010000134.1:0-7629 GCA_964545405.1 uncultured Planctomycetales bacterium | reverse complement strand
CGCTACCCAACAAACTACCACCAGACGATGAAGCTCCGGGGGTCACCTGGAACAGGTAGCTGCCTGGTGCGACATCCGCGAATTGGTAGAAGCCACTCGAGTCAGTGGTCGAAATCCTGGTGCCATCGTCAGCTAACAGGACGACCCGTCGTCCGCTTACGGCCTTACCCCTGAGCAGTACGAATCCTTCGAGCGTTGAGAAGATGTCGCGTCCGCCGAGCAGGACCGTGCGCTTTTCCAGGTCGAGCAAGCTGCAGTATTCATAATCGCGGTGAAGTCTTCCTGCTTTGCTCGTGGCCTGGGCGACTGATTCCGCCTGCATGACCTTGTAGGTGCCAGTCGGCATGTGCTCGAATCGCGCGATTCCGAGTTCGTCGGTCTGTTGGCGATGGAAGTCTTGATTCTCTTGGCCGAGCGCGATGACCCAGGCGTCAGGCAGTGGTGCGCCTTCCCGGTCCAGGAGCTCGACACTCAGCTCAGCACCAGGAGAGATTCGCAACAAGGTCTCCTGCGCGTGACCTGGGCCGACACTGATTGGAGCAGATAAGGTCTGGGCGTAGGACTGGTGAAATGCGAGCAGCAGGTAGTCGTCGGGAGGGAGACTCTGGAAGCCGAAGCCTCCTTCGGAATCTGTGGTCACCTCAGTCACGAAGGTAGGCCCGAAGCCCGCGATGTGCTGTGAACCACCGATTCGTGGGAGGATCTTCAGGTTCGCTCCGGCGACAGGTTCGGAAGTGATGATGTCGACGACCATGCCGGTCAACTTGCGCCCCTTGAAGAGATTGATCTCCAAGGTGCTTGGCGAGCCGGCTTCCAGTGGTAGGTCTAGCGAATGTTCCGCGACTGCGTAGTCATCGTGCACCACCTGGAGAAACACCCTTCCTTCCGGCAAGCCACGAAGGACGCAACTGCCGGCCTCGTCACTGATCGTCGGCAAGGAATGATGGAGCTCCGGCAGTGCGCGACCGGATGGTGGGCGCTGCATCCAACGAACTTCAGCGTTGCTTACCGGCTTGCCGTTGGGGGCGACAAGATCGATCGCGAGCGAGAAACCTGCTTGGAGTGTCAGCTGCCCTGCCTTAGTGGTCTCGCCAGAAACGGCTTGAATACTCGGGCTTGCCACCAAAGGACGATGCCCCTCGGCGTTCACCAGCAATGTCCATGTGCCAGGAGTGATGCTCTTGAATCGGAAGCTGCCGTCGGCGCCAGTGATGGTGAGCAGTTCCCTGCCCTTTGGCGGAATGAAGCCATAGGTGCGGAACGACATCAGCGGATCTTCCAGCGGCCCGACGGCGGGAGCTTGCCACAAGGAAACTTCGGCACTAGAGATTGGTTGTCCTTCACTGTCTACCACCGACCCCGAGATTCCAGCGCCAAGCTCAAGCGCGATCGGCATTTCCAATTTTTGCCCAGCTTGTAGGCGCACGCGGAGCTGCTGCGGAACGCATCCTTCTTGACGAAGTTCAAGTTCGTACAGACCTGGTGGTAGGTCTACCAATTGAAGCAGGCCGTTGTCAGTCGCGAAAATCGATGAGCCGTCACTCATATAACCGAGGAACATGTCGGCCGCGCGGGCTAATGGACCGTCACCGATCGGGCGAATCAGGCAACTCGGTTGTGCTCCTTCATCCGAACCATCGATGGTCATCGTGAGTTCAAGGTCAGCGGCAGCCGTGTCGAGATGAACCTCGATGTCTTCCGACGCCACTACACCAATAGTCGGCAACTCGATTACCTCTGACCACATCGACGTGGCCAAGGCCGCAAGTGGAGTGGGGCCATCCTGGTGCAGTGGTATCCGGGCCCATCCGCGTTCGCCATCGATGCGTTCGACGCCATCAGGGCCGTCGGCGAAGAAAGCCACGTCCTTGGCCTGCTCGCCACCGACCTCCATCGCTACGACTCGTTTGGTCGTGACTATCTCGGGGGCCTCAGCGCTCTCTTCATCCTGCTCGGTCCCTAGGATCTCCTCACCTGGGGCGGGGTCGCGCAGCGTATCCGGAGTGGACCCGCCAAACCAACCGAGCGGGTCGAACATCGCGACCACCAAAGTAAGTAGCGCGACGCCTCCAGCAGCGAGAATGAGCTTCTTGCGCATAGCGGCGCCCATTCTAAGCAAAAGGCTGGTAGTGAATCCAATCACTACCAGCCAAAGGCCGACCGTTCGAGGCGATCGGGACTAGCGCAGAATCGCAGTCAGGTCCAAGGTCTCTCCATCACGGAGCACCTTCAGTGCGACCTCTTCACCCTTCAGGCCACCAGCCAATGCGCGGCGGAGGCTGTCGATGTCGATGGTCTTGCGGCCGTTGACGTTCAGGAGCACGTCGCCATCCTTGAGGCCAGCTGCTGAAGCGGCGCTGTCAGTGCGGACCGAGCTGACTTCCAAGCCCTTGCCGATGACATCTCCGGTACGCAATCCGAGTTTGCCTTTCTTGCTCTTACGCTCGGCGATGCCTTGATAGTGAACCATCATCCTGTCCATGAAATCCTCTGGCATACCCATGCCACCATGGTTGTTGAAGGTCAGCTTGGCTTCTCCATCGAGCTTGGCCACGATGGTCTGGACCAGGTTCAGGACCTTCACTTCGCCGCTGTAGTTGATGCGGTCGGCATCGTCGCTGGGCATGTGATAATCCTCGTGGATGTTCGTGAAGAAGAACATCGCGGGGATGCCACCATGGAAGAAGCTGGTGTTGTCACTAGGTGCTTCGCCGCGGTCGTCGAGCTCAAGCTTCAGGTCAGTCTTCTCGAAGATGGGGTCCAGCAGGTCGTGGAACTCTTCAGCGGTGCCGAGTCCGCCGACGAATAGGTAGTCGTCGGTAAGGCGACCGATCATGTCGAGGTTGACCATGAAGAGGATGTCGTCGTTAGGCAGGATGCCACTTTGGACCAAGTGCTTGCTGCCCAGCAGTCCGCGCTCCTCGGCACTGAAGGTCATGAAGATCATCGAGTGCTTCAGCGGATGGGCGGCGTAGTACTCCGCCAACTCCAGGACTCCGGAGGCGCCGGAGGCGTTGTCGTCGGCGCCATTGTGGATCTCATATGGGAAGCCCATCGCGCCTGACATCTGCGATCCCAGACCGGCGTGGTCGTGGTGGCCGCCGATGGCGATGTACGACTTGCTCAGCTCTGGGTCAGTGCCCTCGAGGATGCCGACCACGTTGTAGGCAGTGTCTTTACGCAGTTTGAAGGGCAGACGGTAGCTGCCTTCCTCGCCCAGCGGCTTCAAACCGAGGCGGCGGAAGTGGTTCTCGATATAGCTGGCGGCCAAATGGCCACCTTTCTTGCCTGCCTCGCGGCCTTCAAGCTCTTCGCTAGTGAAGAAACCGATATGGGATTTGAGGTCAGCTACCCGGATTTCGCTGGATTGCGGCTCCTGGCAGGCGACGGAAGAGAAGAGGAGAAGTGTGCTTAGGATCATGATGGTTCGGTACCGCAGCTTCTTGCGGGGACGAGAAGGATACGGGCGAAAGCCACCAATGCAGGATAATTATCTCCTGTCGCCTGGTTTCCGCTCTGGCTGCTTCAGCAGGGTAGAGGTCAGATCGACCTCAGCATCTTGGCCTTCATTGAGGAAAATGCTGCGGACGTCGCCGTCCGGCGGGAACATGAAGGTGGTCTGATTCGAGTTCGGGAATGGCGCCAGGTCGTAGGAACCAGCGTTTAAGCCATCAAAACGATAGCGTCCACGGGTGTCGACGGTGGCCGAACGGTGGAAGAAGGCGGTGCCATCCTTGCGCGTCAGGTTGATGGTGCCACCAACCAGGAAGTTGCCCTCATGATCCTTGGCGACGCCGAAAATCGAAGCGCCACGGTAAAGGCGGATATCGCCGAGATCTGTTTCAGCTCCCTCTGAGAGGGTGGTCGGGACCATCTGTGGCAGGTGAAGCTGGTGCTTAGCCATGACCTGCACCGAGCCAAGGTAGGCATTTTTCATCACGAAGGAACCATCGCGACCCGTTCGAACCTTCATCGTCGGCACGTTGTTCGGGTCGCCGAGGGCGGCTCCGAACAGGGAGTTCAGCTCATTCGGATCGTACTCCTGGCCATGCAAGGAGATTTCCGCGCCAGCAAGCGGGTTGCCGTCGCCATCTACCACTCGGCCGCTGACTATCGCGCCACGCAACATCGGGATGTCGATGCCGTCGACCATGTCACGTTGGATGGAGAAACCAGAAGAGTAGGTCGCCGACATGCCGTCAGCGCGGGCCAGCAGGATGTAGCTGCCGGGGTCGAGGTTGCCGATGTTGTAGGTGCCATCGGAGCTTTCGATGTTGTGCACCAAGCCCGTCAGTCCGTACATGACGGTCGCAGGTCGGGTGCGCAGGATCTCCAGGGAGAACTTGGTGATCGGCTGGCCGGTAGCGTTGGTCACGCGACCACTGACGCCACCCTTGACCTGCAGGACCATGATCAGGTCGGTCGTGTTGGCATCGACTCGCCCAGCCCTGCCGTTAGAGAAGCCAGGTGCTTGAGCCGACAAGCCGTAAGTGCCTTCTTGCAGGCCGCGCACATCGAAGTGACCATTCTCGTCACTGATAGCTTCGGCTGAGATCACTGGGCGCGGCTTCGAACGGGCGACGTTGATTTCGGCACCTGCGATAGGATTACGATTCTCATCCTGGACGATTCCAGAGATGTGGTATTCCTCGCCGAGCTTGATGATCACCGGTTCGGTGCGTAGGCGCGGCTTGCCAGCCAGGGCAATCGCATGGCGCTCGGAAGTCGCGAAGCCTTCGTAGCTCGCGGTCACGTTCCAGATGTTGGCGCCGAGCTTGTCCACTTCGAACTTGCCGTTCGCGTCGGCGGTGACGGTAAGTAACCGACCCATGCCGATGTCTTCGACTCGAAGCTGCTCGCTAGCCCCGATGCGGAAGGCATCATTTGGCTGCATCCGAACTTCGACAAGTGCTTGCAGGGGATTGCCGGCCTTGTCGGTCACGGTCCCGTGAATGCTGTGCCCGGAGGTCAGCACGACGTCGCCGAGATCCTGTGAGTCTCCCTGCAGTGAGGCGAATGGAGGACCTTGAGTAGGGGCGAATTCTGGGTGCGAGACCCACATGTTCATCTCGATACCTAGCGCAAGCTTGTTGAAGTGGAAGCGCCCATCCTTATCGCTCATCGTCTCGAAACGACCTTCACGCTCGTAACCCCTGATCAGCGTGGTGCTCGAATAGCGTTGGCTCAACACCACGTGAGCGTCGCTAATCGGGTTGCCATCAAGGTCGACTACGCGGCCATTGACTGCTGCTCCAATCAGGTCGCCGAACTGATCGACGTTGGAGTTGGTCACAGCGTTGGCCAGCGGATCGACGTCGGTCCGAGTGGGGCCGACCAGGTCAGCCGGATTCAAGTCAGGGATTTCCTCTATATCTGGGGTTGAGGCTTCCTCGACGGTGGGCACATCGGGGTCGGGCTGCACTGCCGGCTCGCCAGACCAGAAAACGAAGACTGCCCCGCACAAGACGAGGAGAACGACGGCCATAAGGCCAATGATGTGGGAATTTCCGGACTGTGGGCTAGACATGGTGTGGATGGGGGGCGCAGGGTGCCGTCCTTCTGACGCACCACATGGCGAGAATCTTGCCTTCTTTATCGGCATTCTGGGCGCCCTAAGTACTGGAAATCTCATCGCTTGAGGTAGAATCAGGGCTAACCATGATGGCTCTCGCATTTTTGCTGGTAATTGGGGCAGCTCTGCTCGGTTTTTGGGCTCAAAACCAGGTGCTCAGGAACTACAAGCGCTTCCTTAAGGTCCCTAATCGTGCCGGCATGTCCGGCGCCGAGGTGGCTCAGGCAATCTTACGCCGGGCAGACATCCGTGACGTGACCATCGAGCGGATTCCTAGCGGTGCCTTGCGTGACCACTACGACCCACGCAATCGAGTATTGCGGCTGTCGGAGGATATTCATGATGGTCGGTCGGTCGCCGCGATGGGGGTCGCTGCCCATGAGGCTGGGCACGCACTGCAGGATGCGATGCGTTACGCCCCGCTCACGGTCCGTAACCTCGCGGTGCCTAGTGCTCAGCTCGGCAATGCCATCGGTCTTCCCTTGCTGCTGGTCGGTGCGCTATTGCATAACCCGGTATTGGCGATTGTCGGTGCGCTGTTCTACCTCGGCGTGGTGCTGTTCCAACTCATCACCCTGCCGGTCGAGCTCGACGCCTCGAAGCGTGCTATCGAGAGCTTGGATGAACTTCGTCTGTTGCAGACCGAGGAAGAAGCTAATGGTGCAGCTGCAGTTCTGAACGCCGCCGCCTTAACCTATGTCGCCGCGGCGTTGGCTGGAATCGCCACGCTGCTCTACTACGGACTGATGATCTTCGGAGGAAGACGCAACTAATGGCCCTGCACCTCGACTTAAGCGGACTTTTCGACCCAACCTCAAGCACCGCCGGGCGTCTCACTCGCGAGCAGCTGACTGCCGCGATGCCACGTGCATTGGCTGCACGTGAAGCCATGCATGCTGATGTCCCGAAATGGCGCACCTTGTTCGCGCAGACCGAGTTGCAGGAGGCATGTGATGCGCGTGCCAAACAAGTGAAGGCCAGTGGCGACGTCGATCTCTTCGTGGTGCTGGGCATCGGTGGTTCGGCCCTCGGCAACACTGCCATGGTCTCGGCCTTGGCGCCCGTCTTCCAGGAGTGGAATCCCGAACCTGGCCAGCCCCGCGTGTTCGTGCTCGACAATGTCGATCCAGACTGGCTAGGCGAGTTCTTCAACACGGTGCCACTGGCGCGCACCCACATCAACGTCATCTCTAAGTCGGGTGGCACTATCGAGACTTCTTCGCAGTTCCTGATCGCGATGGCAGCAATGACCGCCGCGTGTGAAGGCGACGAAGCTGCAGCCAGGGCCCGCTTCACCATCACGACCGATCCTAAAAGCGGCCATTTCCGTGGCTTCTGCGACGATTTGGGCTTCCACACCTTGCCGGTTCCTGATGGGGTAGGTGGGCGCTTCTCGGTCATGTCGCCGGTCGGAATGTTTACCGCTGCGATGGCCGGACTCGATTGTGATTCCATCCATGCCGGTGCCCAACGCGTGGATAAGAATCTGCGCGAGTGCGAGGCTGCAGAGGATCCAGCCCTGCTCTATGCCTTGGCGCATGTGCTTTACATGGAGTCGGGCAAGCCTATCCATGTGCACTTCGCCTACGCGCATCGTCTGCGCTATCTGGCTGATTGGTACAAGCAGCTGTGGGCCGAATCCCTTGGCAAGCGAGTCGACCTGCAAGGCAATGTCGTCAACGTCGGACCGACTCCAGTGAAGGCCGTCGGCGCGACCGATCAGCACAGTCAAGCACAACTGTATGTGGAAGGGCCTAACGACAAGGTCTACACGATGCTCAAGCTGCGCAAGTTCGGCCGCGAGGTTGAGATCCCAGAGCCGTTCGTGAAATCCGCTGCGTTCGAGCACCTGCGCGGTCGCAAGCTGGGTGAACTGATCGAACAGGAGCGTTGCGGCACTGAAGTGGCGCTGCTTGATGCCGGGCGACCGGTCTGCTTGATCGAGATGTGTGGCATGGATGCCTTCCACCTAGGTCAGTACTTCCAGTTCATGCAGATCGCCACGGCCTACGCCGGCGGCATCATGGGCATCGATCCTTTCGATCAACCTGGGGTGG
>CAZJGH010000133.1:1490-7681 GCA_964545405.1 uncultured Planctomycetales bacterium | reverse complement strand
CTGGCGGCGCCCAGAGGGCGTTGGTCTGAGGGCGTTAGGCTTCTAAGAAGGAAACAAATGATTTAGAAGGTTTTCGGTGCCTTCTAAGAACGCGCCCCGCGCCGTGGTAGAAGGTCGTGGTTGGCTCCGGCAGTACAGCTTGCCGGCATACGTTGCAGCAAGCGGTTGTAGTGGTGATCGTCGTTACTGCCGAACTCCGAGACCACCGCAGCCAATGACTTCAGCACCTGCTCCTTCTCGGCACGCAGGCCACGCTCGATCATGGCATCGACGGCAGCGGCACGCGCCTTCTGAACGAAGTCAGTGGTGCCGAACAGCGTGTCGTCGATATCAAGGAAAAGGACCTTGAGGTCTGGAGTGTCTGTCACGACGCTGAGTGTACCGCCGCAGACGCTTCCAGGAGGCGCTTGGTGTAGTCGTGCTGCGGCTCATCCAAGACTTCCGGCACCGCTCCACTTTCACATATCTCTCCATTCCGCATCACGGCCACGCGATGCGCGAAGCGACGCACTGCCTCGAGGTCGTGAGTGATGAACAGGTAGGCCAAACCGTGACGCTGCTGCAAGTCCGTGAGCAGCTCGAGGACCTGCGCCTGAATGCTGCTGTCGAGGGCTGAGATGGCTTCATCGCAGACTACCAGGCGTGGTTGCAGGGCAATCGCTCGGGCGATGGCGACTCGCTGGCATTGCCCCCCACTGAGAGCTCCAGGCAGGCGGTCAGCGAACTCCTGGGATAACCCGACATCCGCCAGGAGTTCCAACGCGCGGGCGCGCAGAGCGGCTCCCTGAGCCTCCTGATGAATCATCAAAGGTTCCACCACGCTGCGCCAAATCTTCATGCGTGGATCGAGTGCGGCCACCGGATCCTGGAAGACCATCGAGACGAAACGACGCAAAGGCCGAGCCTGCTTTTCGGCGATGTTGAGCCAATCGATCTGTTGCCCATCAGGTAGCCAGAGCTCAACCTGGCCAGTCACATCAGGGAGCAAGCGCAACAAGGCCCGCCCCACCGAAGTCTTGCCACTGCCGGATTCTCCGACCAGCGCCAAGGTCTCACCTGGTTGAAGCGTGAAGCTGACCCCCTTCACGGCGGCGGTAGTCAAGCGCTTGCGACCAAACCACCCACCAGCAGAGTGATAGCTGACTTGGAGATCCTGTACTCGACACACCAATTGCGTGGCCGGATCGTCTTGCGAGTCGCAGGGTGCCGCCTGTGAAGCCAGCATTGCTGCGGCAACCAGCTCCTTGGTATGTGCATGTTGAGGTGCCTCGAACAACTGCTGTGGGGTTCCACGTTCGACCACCTTGCCCTGGTACAGCACTACCGCCTGTTGGCAGAAGGATCGCACCAACTGCAGGTCGTGACTGATCCACAGCATCGCCAAGCCGCGCTCGGTCCGCAGGCGCTCGAGCAGCTTCAGGATCTGCTCCTGGACGGTGACATCCAAGGCAGTCGTCGGCTCATCGGCGATCAACAACTCGGGCTCGCCAGCAAGTGCTGCGGCGATCAACACCCGCTGACGCTGACCACCGCTGAGCTCATGTGGATAGCGACGCGCCATCTCCGCGACCTCCGGCAGTTCGACTTCGGTAAGCAGCTCGAGCAATCGTTGCTGACGTCGGTTGCGATCGAGTTGAGGCTGGTGGACACGCAACACTTCCTCGACCTGAGCGCCGACCCGCATCACCGGATTCAAGGCGGAGGATGGATCCTGAAAGATGTACGCGACCCGCGCGCCTCGATACTTACGCAGCTGCCTCTCGCTGAGGCCAGCCAGGTCGGTGCCATCGAAGACCACCTTGCCGCTGGTGCGACGGATCTGGGCGGGCAGCAGATCGAGCAACGACAACGCGGTCAGGCTCTTGCCACTGCCGGATTCGCCGACCAAGCCGACCGCCTCACCGGGGGCGATGTCGAAACTCACGTCGTCGACCAATGCCCGCTCGCCAGTAGCCGCTTCGACTTCGAGACGGAGTTGCGACACGGCGAGTAGCTTGGTTTCAGGCACGTCGCGATTGTACGGCTTACAAGGCGCTGAAACTGCCCCCCCAGAATCGTTATCCTCTGCGAGTGATTGCTCATCTTCGTTGGCTGACGTTGCTCCTGCTGTGTGTCACCTGCACACCCAGCAGTGCGGAGTTATCCATCGCCAACGGACCTGATGTCGAGGTGCTCGACCCCCAGCTGGCCAACACTACCGCAGCAGCACGGCTCTTCCAGGCCACCTTCGCCGGCCTCACCCGCCTCAATCCGCTGAATTTGGAAGTCGAACCTGGCTTGGCCGAGTTCTGGGAACCGAACGAGTCAGCGATGGTGTGGAGGTTTCGCCTGCGTGAGGGCCTGAAATGGTCAGACGGCTCAGCACTGACGGTCGATGATGTGCGTGACTCATGGCAACGCCTGGCCGCAGAGACGACTGGTGCGAGTTACGCCGATTGGACCCGTGATTCACGGATCGAAGTCGACCGCGATGGTCGCTGGTTGGTGATCTTCTTCTCACGCCCGATGCCATTGTTCGATCGCATGTGCGCTTACCACGCACTCGCACCTATCCCCCTGGCATTACGCAGTGCGCCTCCTGGCAGCTCGCCACGACCCCTACCGTGCAGCGGTCCGTTCCGGATCGAGGAGCGCAAGATTCGCGATCGAGTGCGCGTGACCAAGAATCCTCATTACTGGCGCGCGGATGAAGTCGAGTTGGAGAGCATCGATTTCCGCACCATCGATTCACAGTTCACCGCGCTCAACCTGTTCCTCAACGGCGACGTGCTCTACACGCCGAACGTACCATCATTGGCGGTGCCGAAACTG
Source organism: uncultured Planctomycetales bacterium (assembly GCA_964545405.1). Taxonomy (GTDB): domain Bacteria; phylum Planctomycetota; class UBA1135; order UBA1135; family UBA1135. The sequence continues at coordinate 4,870 of CAZJGH010000133.1, read as the reverse complement.
CTGGCCGAGCACCAGACGATCTTCTCCCCACAAGCACAGTTCTCGACCTACTTCCTGCGCTTCAACGTCAGCGAGCCACCGTTCGACGACCGCAACCTGCGCTTGGCCCTTACCCATGCAATCGATCGCCAACGACTCGCCGCTCAAGTCGGCGGTGGCAGGCCTGCTGCAGGCACCCTGGTTCCCGAGCTGGTGGATGGTTACGAGAAGATCGAAGCACCCAAGTTCGACCCGGAGCTGGCGCGCGATTTCCTGGACCAGGCGAACGCGTCACTGCAGGAACCGCTTCAACGCTTGGAGTACATCTACCCTTCATCAGAACTGAACCGCGCAGTCGCCGAGGTGCTGCAACAACAATGGCGTGAAGTGCTCGGCCTGGAAGTCGCGTTGGTCAACCTCGAGAGCCAATCCTTCCGTCCGCTGCAACGCGCGCTGGAATACCAGATGTCTCACTCGAGTTGGATCGGCGATTACCTCGATCCCCTGACCTTCCTTGAGCTATTCCACTCCAACAGCAGCAATAACCGCACTGGCTTCGCCGACCACGAATACGATTCCCTGCTCGATGAAGCGACTGCGCGCCCGGTCGCGAACGAACGTTACGAACTGCTCGCCGAGGCAGAAGCATTGCTGTTGTCGGAAGCGATCGTGTTGCCGTTACTGGTCGACGTCAGCCAAGAACTTGCCAGCCCGAAGTTGCATGGCTTCCACCGCAATGCCGCTGGCGTGATCGATTGGTCGCGGTTGAAGGTCGTTACCGCTGACCAGACGGGGGCCAAGCAGTGAGCACCAAGTTGCTTCGCCGCCTGGCAAGTTTGTTGGTCAGCATCCTGCTGGTTCATGCTGCTGCGTTCATGATGGTGCGCACGACTCGCGGTGGACCGTTCGATGAGGAACGCGCCTTGTCACCCCAGGTGAAGATCGCCTTGGAACAACGCTATGGCTTGGATGACCCCTTGCCGGTCCAATACCTGCGGGCCGTCGGTGGCCTGGTGCGCGGCGATTTCGGACCGTCCTTACGTTACCGCGACACTCAAGTCTCCGAGCTGATCGCCGACGCCTTGCCGGTCTCACTTGCATTAGGCGGCGGCGCCCTCCTCCTCGCCCTGCTGTTGGGAATCCCTGCTGGCCTGCTTGCAGCGAACCGACGCCATCCCTTCGGCAGCAACATAGCTGCCGGCCTCAGCACCTTGATGCTGGCCATTCCCAACTTCGTGATCGCCGGCTTGCTGGTGGCCCTCTTCAGTTTCCAACTCGGCTGGCTGCCACCTGCCGGTTTTGGCGACTTACGCCACCTGCTGCTGCCATGGTTGTGCCTGGCACTCCCGCTTGGTGCCCAGATCGCATTGTTGGTTCGCTCTCGCACCATCGAGACCTTGAATGGTGCTGCGGTACGTAGTGCCATCGCCCAGGGACTGCCGCCGCGCTTGCTGTTGCGGCGCTATGTTCTCCCCCCCAGTCTCACTCCGGTCTTGGCTTTCCTTGGCCCCGCGACCGCAGCGCTCTTGACCGGCTCGCTGGTCATCGAACAGGTCTTCGCCTTACCGGGGCTCGGCACCTTCTTCGTGCAGGCGGCGCTGGCGCGTGATTACACCTTGGCGCTCGGTGTCACCGTGGTCTACACCGCCTTGCTCGGCTGCTGCACCTTGATCGCTGATGTACTGATGGCGCGCATCGATCCGCGGATGGAGGCCTTGTCATGAGCAGCCGCCTGATCAACAGGATCGCCTTCGTGTTCCTCACCGTGTTGACCATCGCCGCCTTGCTCGCGCCTTGGTTACCGCTTGAGGACTACCGCAGCATGAGCGTCGACCTGCGCTTAGCGCCACCGCAATGGACCAGCGCTCCGGTACTCGGAACCGATGCTCAAGGTCGTGACATGCTCGCGCGCCTACTGTGGGGTGCCAGGATCTCATTGTTCGTCGGCTTGTTCGGAACCTTGGTGGCGATGTTGGTAGGTGTGCCCTACGGCGCCATCGCCGGCTTCCGCGGTGGTCGCTGGGACCGCACCTTGATGCGTCTTGCCGATGCTCTCGAGAGCATACCTATGGTGGTCTTCGTGTTGTTCCTGATGTCGATCCTGCAGGAATATCGCACTGAACTTGCCGGGGTCGGATTCGGCCGCCTACAACTGTTCCTGGTCGCGATCGGATTATTGTTCTGGCTGCCGACGGCACGCGTCGCTCGAGCTGAAGCACTGCGGATTCGACAACTGCCATTCGTGATGGCGGCGCGCGCAAGCGGCATGCGCGGCTGGCCCTTGTTGCGCACTCACATCCTGCCGAACATGCTTCCTGCGTTGCAGGTCATGCTGCTGCTGACCTTACCGAGGGTCATCCTCATGGAGGCATTCCTGAGCTTCCTCGGGCTCGGAGTCGAACCGCCCGCAGTCTCATGGGGCGGGCTTGCCAGCGATGGATTGGCGGCGATGAACCCACTGGTCGGCTCGCCGTGGCTGATGATCCTGCCTAGCGCGGCCCTGGCACTTACGTTGCTGGCACTGCAACGCATCGGTCGCAGCGCGAGCAAGACCGATTGAACCGGTTCAGGATTGAGGGCGAGCGACGACGTCGATCTCGACCCGCAGGTCGCGCGGCAATCGTTGTACCTCTACGCAGGAACGCGCAGGTTTGTGTCCGTCCATGAACTCGGAGTAGATCTCGTTCATGGTCGCGAACTCGTCCATGTCGGCTAGATAGACCGTGGCCTTCACAACATCCTTCAAGGTGCAACCGGCTGCGCCAAGTACGGCAGTGAGGTTAGCGAACACCTGGCGAGTCTGAGCGACGATGTCAGGTCCGGCGATGCTGTTGTCGGGACACATGCCGACGACACCACTGGTGTAGACCCAACCGTCGACCCTGATGGCTTGACTGTACGGTCCGATTGCTTGGGATGAATCTTCAGTGTGGATGATCTGCATTATTTGCTGTTGGTCAGGCGATCCTTGAGGGCGCGGTGAATGGCTGGAGGCAAGAACTGTTGGATCTCACCGCCGCCGGCATAGACCTCCTTGATCAAACGGCTCGATACGTAGGCGTAGATCTCGTTGGGCATCACGAACACGCTTTCGATGTCCTCGTTGAGGCGCCGATTGGTCATCGCCATCGGATACTCGTATTCGAAATCAGTGAAGGTTCGGACACCACGCAGCAGGATTGAGATTCCACGCGCACGCGCTTCGTCGACGACCAAACCGTCAAAGCGGACCACTTCCACCGGCAGGTCGGCGACTTCCTGCTTGATCATCTCGACGCGCTCTTCGGGCGTGAACAAGGGCACCTTGGAACGGTTCTCCGCAACCGCCACCACGAGCGACCCGAACAGCTTGACGCCCCTCTGGATCAAGTCAAGGTGACCGAGGGTCATGGGGTCGAAGG
>CAZJGH010000133.1:0-1447 GCA_964545405.1 uncultured Planctomycetales bacterium | reverse complement strand
TCTGTCATGGCCGCGATTGTAGGGTGCCGCACGACTTGGTGAACGTCTTCCTAGGAACCAGTGCTCCTACTGGTGATCAGGCCTGATGTTCCGCCACTTGCCAACTGCCGTCTGGTGCGCTGCCGGCCATGTCTTGATTGCCATCGTACTGCTGATCGGTCGAGTGCCAGTCAGCGACATGGCCACGATCTGCGGATGGGCATCCCTGTGCTTGTCGGCACTCGCGTTAGGTGGGCGCTTCTTCCACTTCCCCGCCAGAATATTGCTGGTAGCGGCCAGCTGTTGTCTGGCGGTTCAACGTACACCCCAAATCCAGCAACTGAACCTGGTTGAAGCTCGCCCAGTGCGGTTGCAAGCTCGAGTGTTGGAATGGCACCACCAAGACGATGGTGATTGGGCTATCTTCGATCGTCTGACTAGCGTCAACGAAACAGCACTCGCACGCAGCAACCAACGCCTGCTTGGCATCGCAGCGTCAGGCATGAGTGCGGCTGCCACTGGCACCAAGGTCCACTTGGAAGGTCGACTGAATCACGACGGCTACCACTTCAGGCTTGAGGGTTTCAGGTGGGAGTCTCGCGATCAAGGCCGAGCTCCACCGTTGACCATCCTGCGTAATTGGGTACGCCTGCGACTGCAACGAGCACTTTCCAGTGAGGCGGCAGGATTGGCGTCGGCTCTGTTGTTGGGTGAACGTCGTGATCTGCCTGTCGCCATGCAGGACCACTACCGGCGATTCGGCTTGGTCCATCTATTGGCGGTATCAGGCTTGCACTTCTGGTTATGGGACCAGCTCCTGCGTCGCCTTCTGGGCCACAAGCTCGCCTTCATGCGTTGGCCCCTGCTGTTGCTCGCTGCAGGTCTCGCGAATGCCTCTGCACCTGTGGTCAGGGCATGCAGCGTCGTATTGTTGCGCGACTCATGTGCGAGGCTCGGATGGCAGGTGCGCGGACTGCACCTTTGGTCTGCAGCATGGTGTATCGAGGTCGCACTCCTGGCTCCTCGCATAGCTGGCCTGGGTTTCGTGTTGTCTTACACCGCGACCGCCTTCTTGATAATCGGTTGCCCCCGGCGTGATGGCCTTACTCCCGTCAATGCACTACGCGCGTCGTGGGTGGCATTCCTCGGCTCGATGCCAATCCTGCATGCGGTCCAAGCGACAATCGAACCCTGGACGATCCCTTTAAGCCCGATGCTCGCATGCCTGATGCCATTGCGACTACTGGCAAGCCTGTTGGCATTGGTCCCTGGCTTGGGTGGCTTGATGAATCTGGCCTTGATCGTGATCGGTCGCGGCGAGGACTTGCTGTTCGAACTGATCAAGAACGCTCCAGCCAGCCCATGGTGTTGCCCAGAGTTATCCAGCTGGGCATTATTAGCGACGGCGGTCATTGGCTTGATCATATGCAGGAGATGGCAAGACTTGGCACCACCCTGGCGACTTGGG
>CAZJGH010000132.1:0-7823 GCA_964545405.1 uncultured Planctomycetales bacterium | reverse complement strand
CGGCAAGAATCCTGCCGGGTTGGTCAAGGAATACAAGATCGAGAACCTCTACACCAACGGCTCATTGTTCGTCGGCACTAAGGGCGCCCTGCTGGTCAGTCCCTACGAACCGTGCCGTTTCTTCGTCAAGGGCAAGGGTGAGGCCGACTTCGAGCGGACCAAGGTTGACGCACGTAATCACTGGCATGAATGGGTAGATGCCTGCTTCGGCCGTGGTAGCTGCAGTGCTCCATTCGAGTACGCGGCACAACTGACTGAAGTCGCGCTGCTCGGCAACGTGGCACTGGAGTTTCCGAAGGCCGAACTGGCGTGGAACCCGCAGCAGATGCGTTTCGACGGCCACGAGGCCGCGACTGGTATGTTGCACAAGCAATACCGCACCGGCTGGGAGATCGATAGCCTCACTTGATAAGCGAACTCACAACCTGACCCGAACCAACTAATCATGCTCGCAACACTCATCATCAGTGCCTGCGCTGTCGCGCAAAGCCCTCACGTCGCTGCGCCCTCTGCTGAGGTCCAGCACGCTTTCGAAGTAGCGAAGAAGGAGAATCGGCGCGTGTTGCTGATCCCTACCTTGGCTGACGCCGACGCCAACCAGGAAATCGACAAGTTGCTCAAATCACGTCAACTCAGTCGTGAGTTGCTTTACGAATACGCCAAGGTCAAGGTACCCCTCGATCCAGAAGGTGGTGCTCAAGGAGTGTTCGAGATCTACCCGCCCAAAGGACTCAAGCTCGGCAGCCTGAGTCTCGACGAGCTGCGCAATGATGAAGGCAAGCTCGATGGCGAAGTCATGCTCAAGTTCCTCAAGGCTCACGAGGCTGAACCCTGGGATGCGCTGGAGGTCCTGGAGAAGGCACGACTCAAGGCAGCGACCAGCAACAAGCGACTGTTCGTCCATCTCGGCGCCCCGTGGTGAGGTTGGTGTGGCAAGCTCGAGAAGTTTCTCGAGCGTCCGAACGTGGCTAAGTTGATGGACCGCGATTACGTCGAGGTGAAGATCGACGTCGACCGCATGACCAACGGTGAACGAGTCGCCCTCGGGCTGCGTGCCGGCAAGACCGGTGGCATACCGTGGTTCCTGTTCCTGGATCCGAGCAAAGAGGTAGTAAGGGTCAAGCCTGCCGCCGACGGCAATACACCAGCCAAGGATGCTCCGTTGCAAAGGCGCAAGGATGCCATCCTGGCCACGGCGGATGGGCCGGAAGGCAATGTCGGTTGTCCGATGACCAAGGCCGAGCGCTCTCACTTCATGGACATGATCCGCAGTTCAAGGTTGTCATTGACCGACAAGGAACTGGAGATCATCGCCAAGGAGCTTCACGCCTATGCTCGCGAAGTGATCGGCGAGCGCGCCGACGAGTAGCCGACGCGCCGCATGCTCGCTGGACCCTAATCCTCAAGCGCGTAGTCCAATGACTTGGACGCGCGCTTGTTGTTCAAGACAGTGATGAAGTCAGTGACCTTCAGGGTACTTTGCTGCTTCTGGCCGTGAATGCGCACGTTGACCTCACCGTTCTCGGCCTCGCGACCACCGATGACTGCCATGTACGGGATCTTGTCGAGTTCCGACTCTCTCACGCGCTTGCGCAACGGGCCATCGGACTTCAACACCGCGCGGAAACCAGCGGCACGGATCTGATCAAGCAACTCGTTGGCTGCCGGCAACTGCTCTTCGGTGATCGGCAGGACCGCAACCGGAGTCGGGCAGATCCAAACCGGGAACCAAGCGGCGAAGTGCTCGATCAAGCCGCCGACGAAACGCTCCATCGAGCCGAAGATGGCGCGATGCACCATGACCGGACGCTTGAGCTCGTTGTCGGCATCGTTGAACTGCATGTCGAAACGATCCGGCAAGTTGAAGTCGACCTGCACGGTCGGCCCCTGCCACTCGCGACCTAGGGCGTCCTTGATCTTGAAGTCGATCTTCGGGCCATAGAAGACCCCACCACCGGGATCATCCTCAAGAGTCAACTCTTGACGACCGGCAGCCTCGACCAACGCACTCATGGCATGCTCCCAGATATCGTCGGTACCGAGGTACTTCTCCGGGCGCGTCGCCAAGTAGGCGGTGTATTCGTAGCCGAAGGTGGTAAGGATGGTGTCGACCAGCTTCAACACGTCGACGATCTCATCAGCCAACTGCGCCTGAGTGCAGAAGATGTGCGCATCATCTTGGGTGAACCCTCGCACCCGCAACATGCCGTGCAGGGTTCCTGACGGCTCGTAACGATATACGGTGCCCAACTCGGCAAAGCGTCGCGGTAGATCGCGATAGCTGTGCCTGACAGAGTTGAAGATGGTTACGTGACCGGGGCAGTTCATCGGCTTGACCCGATGCGGACGTCCATCGACATCCATCGGTGCCCAAATCATGTCGGAGTAGTTCTGCAGGTGTCCCGATTGACGGAACACGGGCTCACCGGCGACGTGCGGGGTGTAGACCGGCCAGTAGTCGCGTGCTTCATGCAACTCCCACCACCATTCCTCTAGCTTGCGGCGCACATGGCCGAGCTTGGCATGCCAGAACACCAGGCCAGCACCGAAATCAGCGTTGAGACTGAACAGGTCCAACTCCCGGCCGAGCTTGCGGTGGTCGCGTTGAGCGATCTCCTCGAGATAGACCAAGTACTTCTTGAGGTCCTTCTTCGACCACCAAGCAGTGCCATAGATGCGTTGCAGCATGGCCTTCTCGCTATCGCCGCGCCAGTAGGCGCCGGCAACCGACAAGAGCTTGAAGCCGTCAGTACGTACTTGCTTGACACTCTCGACATGCGGACCTTCACACAGATCCGCCCATGTGCCGTGATCGTAGAAGGTGATGTCTTCACCCTCGGGGATGTCATCCAACAACTCGACCTTATAGCTCTGTCCAGACTCGGCCAGACGCGCTGTGGCGTCGTCGCGGCTCATGGTGCTGCGCACGAACTCGCCGCCTTCCTTGAGGATCTTGGCCATCTCGGCTTCGATCGCCGGGAGGTCTTCTTCAGTCAGGGAGCGTGGGAGCTCGAAGTCGTAGTAGAAACCATGGTCAATCGGCGGGCCGATGGCGACTTTGGCTTCCGGAAAAATCCGCAACACTGCATCGGCCATGATGTGACTCACGGAGTGACGTAGCGCGTGAAGGGATGCGGGACCGTTCTGTGGTTCGAAGGGAAGGCTCATGAGGCTCGGGACGGCCGTACCTGGGCCGTGCGAAGCACCATTTTACAATCACGAATTCTTGATATATGGTGGTTCCGTGACATTCCTGGCAGCCTCTCTCCTGTTCACGGGCCTTTCCCTAACGTCAGTCGCCCCCCATTCCCCCCCACGATGCCACCTACGCTGGCGCTGCCGCGCGCTTGAGCGATGGACGCCAAGTGGTAGTGATCATCTCCAGTGACCAGCGCTTACGCGTTTCCTGGGATGACGGCCTGACCTGGATGACCCAGTTCGGTGACGGCATCGGTGTCGCCCATCTATGGACCTTGAGCTACCACCCCGACGCAGCTTCGCTTGGTGGTGATGGATTGTTCCTCGCAGGTGGTCACGAAGGCGTGTGGGGATTCGACCCGGTCACAGGTGATGTCCGACAGATGAACCACGGGCTGCCCAGCACCGACACTTGGGTCTTGGATCTTGACTCCCCGCTCGCAGGCTCAGACGGCCCGTCTGATCGCTGTCACTGAAGCAGGTAACGTTTATCTGCTCGACCCCACTACCCTTGCGTGGTCAGCCAGCTTGTCGATCGGTGGCACATACATGCATCGGGCGGCGGTCACGGTACAGCCGCATTACGACAGCTCTTCTAGTGCTGATCAAAACCTTTTCGCGGCGGCCGAAGGTTTACTGTGGCACTCCACTGATGGCGGTAACAACTGGTCGCTTGCCCCCCAGTTCTCGACGCGCGCGAGCGTACCTCTTGACTGGTCGATTTCAGCGTTGGCGATGTCGGAAGACTTCAGCAACGACCACACCATCGCAGTTGGCAGAGTTCGAGCTGACCCCATGAGTGGTCTTGAGTTCGGCGAGATCTGGACCAACCAAAGCGGTGGCCCGTTCACGCTTCGTCATTCCATCAGCAGTGGTGTGCATAGCTTGGTGTGCTCGCCTCCTGGCCCGAGCGGCAACCGCACCTGGCTGGCCGCAGCACGTTCATTCCCGAATTTCCGCAGCTACCAGGACACCGGCATCCTCAGGAGCATCGACGGCGGCGTCACTTGGGACGATGGCGGCAACTCCCAAGACTTCAGCCTCGAGGATGAGCCTGGCATGGTCACTGGCAATGCCGAAATGGGTTATGAGCAGGAACTTTTCATAATGCCCAACTACGCTGCAAATGGGCAGGTCTGGTATGTACGTGTGGAAGGGATCTTCCGTTCCAACGATGAAGGCGACCGCTGGCTTCAGGTCGAGCCCATCAATGACCGCCGTTGTCGAGCCATCAACACGACCTTCGGCCCCAACGGCGAGAAGTTCGTTTTCACCGCCTATTACGGCATGGGCGGCGTGCGTTACGACCGGACCAATGACCTCGCCGAACCACTGCCGCCACGTTCACCGATGATCTTCGGTCGTGACATGGTGCTCTCCCCTGCCTACGCATCTGATGGGATCGCCCTGTTCACCGGCAACTTCGACCTCTGGGGTTGGCAAGATCCAGCCACGCCGATCACCAACCCAGCAAACAAGAAGCGCTGGTTCCTGCCGCCACTGCTGAACCCAGTCGGTCAGCGCAACATCGACTTGCCGCGATACATCGCCATCTCCCCGAACTTCGATGCGAGCAATCCCAACGGCGACCGCACCTTCTTCTGGATCACTTGGGGGCGCGATATCCGCCGCTCCGAAGATGCTGGCGCTACGTCAGAGACCTTAGGGCATCGCGCCAACGGGTTGCCGGTCACCGACATGACGTCGATGGCTGTCGCTCCGAGTTACGACGCCTTAGGCACTCGCAGCGATGTATTCGCCGCATACCGGGATGGCATGTTGTTCAAGCTCCAGAACGACTTGTGGCACACTGTCGCCAACATCGATCAAGTCGTGTTGAAGATGGAGATCCCGTCGGATTGGGCGCGTCCAGGCAACCCAAGCCTGTTCTTGCTGCTGCGCGACGCTCCATACCTGGTTCGCCTGTATGACCGGCCCAACGGAGTGGTGACCGACAACTTCCAACGCAACCTGACCGACGTCGCCCCCAACGGGTTCACCTTGCACCCGGATTTCGCCAACCATCCGGTGGTCTACATGGCGACCGACAACCGCGGCATCATGCGACTGGACCTGAGCAGCCCCAGTAACCAATGGACTCAAGTCGGCTCTTCGGTGATCCCGACCGGGCATGATGACGTCGGCCTGTCTGCTGATTTCGCCAACGACAACTTGATCTACGCCGCGACTGGCTTCGGCCTGTTCGAGGCAGAGGATTAACCAACTTCCAACTGGAAACACCTCACCACCACCTGGCTGCGCGACAACACTTGGGATTCGATCTCGACCTTCTCCCCCCTGGATCCTCTCAACCCGCTGCCTTCGCATCCTTGGCCGTGGGACCGGATCGAACGCACATCACTGCCGGTCAATGATGTCCTGCTGGGCGATGAAGTACTGGTCGCGAAGTTCGATGGCGACAAGCTCAGCACCCTGGTGACAGCGCAACACATCGATGTCCTCACCTATAAGGGCATCGGCATGGGCGCCATGACCATCTCCCTGATGAACCCGGTAACCGGCGTGACCGTGGCCTCCAGGACCGTGAGCCTCGGCGGTTCAGGGCCGTTGTCGTTGGCATCGGTTGCCATCGACAACCCCAGCACCAATACCGTGCTGGTCACCGTGGAAGCTCACCTGAGCAATGGCGAGGAGTTCTACTTCGACGGCTTCCGCTTCATCCAATGAGCGGTTCATCAAGCACGACCAACTCGCGTTCCAGCTGAATCCCGGAAGCGCTGGAAACGGCTTGCTCGATGTCGGCTAGAAGTCGGCGAACATCAGCAGCAGTGGCACCGCCATTGTTGATGATGAAGTTGGCGTGGATGTCCGATACCTCGACGCCGCCAACTCGATGCCCCTTGAGGCCAGCGGAATCGATCAAGCGCCCGGCCGATTCGTCAGGCGGGTTCTTGAAGGCGCATCCTGCCGAAGTCAGTTTGACCGGCTGTGACCGGTTCTTACGCTTCAACAGCTCATCTTGAGTTTGTTTCACGGCAGCTGGGTTACTTTCATCCAGCTTCAACAGGACCTCGAGGACCACCCGCCCGCATAGGTTGCCATGCCGATAACCAGGATTGATCTCGGCTGCTGACCAGTTGCGGAACTTAAGCCCATCCTCATCATTGGGCGGACCGGGACTCCACAACACGATTTCCTCGACCTGATCCCAAATCCCCCATTGGGCGCTTCCAGCGTTCATCGCCAATGCGCCACCGACGTGACCAGGGACTCCGACCAGGTTCTCTACGCCTGACAATCCCACCCCTTGGGCGGTGCGTACCAAGGTAGGCAAAGTCACCCCTGGCCAAGCGCGTAAGCCCGATCCATCACGGAATATGCGCCGCATGTTGCCGGTATGGATCACCGCACCGGGGATACCACCGTCAGGAGCGACTGTGTTGGCACCACCACCAAGGATCGTCCAAGGCACACCATCAGCCTCGAGGGCGGTCAACAGGTCAGCCAGGAACTCTGGCTTGTGTGGCTCGAAGAACATCTCAGCTGGCCCCCCAATGCGTAGGGTGGTCCAGTTGGAAAGCGGCTCATTGAGCCGCATAGGGCCGAAATCAGAGTAGTTTGCGGGCGAAGGCATCGACGTCACCGGCGCCCAAGCACAACACGATGTCGTCGGGGCGCAACCAGGAAGACAGTAGTTTGACGCCTTCGGCGTGATCTTGCACGGTACTTAACTGACGACTCTCATCGACACCGACGCCAGCCTGAGAGCGCTCGATCAGCTCAGGAACCAACTCCGCCACGCTTGCTTGAAGCTCTTCAGGATCGCGGGCGCGATAGATCTCGAGCAGCAGCAACGCGTCGGCCATATCAAGTGAGGGTGCGAACAGGTCGCGGTAGGCATGAAAGCGCTGTGCTTGGTGCGGCTGGAATACCACCATCAAGCGGCGCTCAGGCCAGCGTTCCTTCACCGCTTGGAGTGTGGCGGTGACTTCGACCGGATGGTGAGCATAATCACTTACCACCATGGCACCGGAGCTGGTGCTGCCGACCTCTTCTAAGCGCCGAGCGGCTCCCTTGAAGGTAGCCAAGGCATGTGCGACTTGCTGATCATCAAGACCGAAGGAACGCAGGACGGCAGCCACCAAGGCGCCGTTGCGCCGGTTGTGGGAACCGGGCAGGCCAAACTCGGTGACGGCAAGAAGCTCATCACAATCCGACCAGGTGCCAGGGCAAGATTCAGCCAAGTCCGGTGTTTCGGGTCCTGCGAAGACCGTGCCTTGATCCGACATGTTGCCGAGGAAGACCTCGAATGCTTCAGTCACCTCGGCAAGGCCGCCAGGGTAGGTGTCCGGGTGTTCTGCATCGACGTTGATCAAGGCGACATCTGCCGGGCGCAGGTAATGGAAACTACGCGCGTATTCACACGATTCGACGACAAGTGGAAGCTCGGGATCACCCCACTCGGCGGATGACTTCAACTGCGGGACGTCAGCACCGACTAGATAGCCGACGTTAATGCCAGCTTCGTGTAGGCCGTAGGCGATCCATGCAGTGCAAGTCGTCTTGCCATGAGAACCTGCCACTGCGAGCACCGGGCGCAGCTTGCTGATCTCACCAAGCATCTCGGCATACAGGGCACTGTCGGCGCCAGTAGCGGTAGCAGT
>CAZJGH010000131.1:0-7944 GCA_964545405.1 uncultured Planctomycetales bacterium | reverse complement strand
AGGTGTAGGAACGGCGATAGATCAGGCGAGCGCGCACCGACACCGGCCCGGTACCTGCCGGGACATCGAAGGTGTAGGTCGTGTTGTCGGTAGTCAGGGCCGGAAGCCTGGTATCGAAAAGGACGGCAGTCGCCTCTGTGTAGAAGGTCGGGCCGGCACCGTTGATGTCGAGGTTGTGCTTGCCGAACAGTTTGCCGGGTAAGCCAGCGTAGTAACCCTGCGAAGGCAGACCGACGCCGCCGAGGTCATGGATGGTCTGGCTGCCGGTATGGGTAAGGGCAGCGCCATCCGAATCACGAGTGGCCTCGACCAGGAGGATCATGTTGCGCACTGTCACACCGGTCGGCAGGGAATGCCCTGTCCTGTTGTTGTCGACTGCAACCTCAACGGTCAGGACGGTACCGATCCGGTTGACCGACATGTCCATCTCGCAGGCGTTCTCCAGGTAGCGAGGAGTGGTGCCGCGAACATCATGGCCGCCCATCGCTTCAGCATCGCGGAATGGCGCGATCGAGACTGTACTGGCGTAGTTCTTGCCGGTCGGGAGCATATGACAATCGACGCAGGTCGCGTAATGAGGACTGGCGGGATTGGAGTATTCGGAAGTGCTCCATTCGTCCCAAGTAGGCTCAGACACGATGCTGCCCGGATCACCGAAGATGCCGTCGTCATCGTGATCATTGGTGTCCTGGTGACAAGTCGTGCACATCGCAGCAGTAAGTTGCGGCTGGTAGGAAGGACGCATCAACGGATCGGCATACATGGTGTCGCCGAGTACGCCGTACATCACCGGCTCGTGCATTCCCCCAGTACCCAACGGTGGCTTGGTGAAGGTCGTCTGCTGCGGGAACAAGCCTGGGTAATCCATCTTGTCCTCATCGACATGCGCAATCTTGTGGCAAACGTCACATGAGATACCGTGAGTGGCGCCTACGGAAAGGTTGTTGAGATCATCCAAACCCTGATTGGGGTCCTTGGTCTTGACCCATGGGACCGGTTGGTGACAAGGTGCGCAATCGGAATGAGGTGCGTGTGCCAAATGCACGGAATCGCGTTCGTATACGAAGCCACCCATGCCCCCAGGCGTGCCGCTGCCATCATAGATGTCATACAGCCACAGGTTGATGCCACCTTGTTGCATCGGTGAGCCATTCCATTCCTCATACTGTTCAGGGTGACAACCGGAACAGTTGACCGGATCCTGCAGGTCGTAGTTAGGGTCATCCCAAAGTGGTACCTGCTCAACAGTTATTTGTGCGCCAACCACCGGGGTGCTGGCGACGTAAATGAAGCCGTTGAACCAGCCCTTCTTGGCCGCCACCACGAAGGTGTTGGTGCCGACTGCTCCGGGCAGGCTGAAACTGCCATCAGGAGCTGTGGTGGTAGTGTGGGAAGTGGCCTGCAGAGTGACCATCACATCAGCTACCGGGTTTCCGCCCGCATCAACAACCGTTCCTGAGACCTGGGCGGAAGCGGTCGTAGCAAGCAAAATGGCGCCGAGAATAGCAATTAGGGGACGCAATCGTGGAAGGAAAGTAATCATGGCTCAGTCTGTAAATTTACCACTAAACATGGCGGCTGAATCGAATGCAACGTCGTTTATTCAGCCTCGAATTCAGGGTTTTTCCCAATAGTAGTTTGGAGAATAAACATAATTCTCTGATAATCGTTTCAGCGCTTCCGAAAGCAGCGGCGTAGGTCATTCAGGTGAGTGAAAAACCAACACCTCCCTCGGCAATCTCGGCCGACCTCATCATCGAGGCGGCGCGAGGCAAGCCAGAGGCTCAACACACTTGGTTCCGCACGGAATTCCCGTGCGTCTTCCGACTGTGCTTAGGTTTCTTGGCGGATGTCGCCGCGGCAGAAGATCTCACTCAAGACGCCATGATTCACCTTCTCGACCGCTGGAACCCTGCTCGCCCCTACGTAGCTTGGCGAACGACAGTAGTCCTGAACCTATGTCGTGATGATGCTCGGAAACGCGGTGCCAAGAAGCGAGCTGAAGACAAGCTCAAGTTGGTGCCGCCGTTGCAGAACCTGCCTGATCCGCAGGATGCTGCTTCCGGCAACGAGCTTCGTGAAGTCATTACCAAGGCCTTGAGCCAGCTACCGCCGCGTGAACGCGAAGCATTCGTGTTGCGCGACTTGGAGCACCAGGAGACGGGTGACATCGCAAGCGCGATGGAGATCAATCCTGCCACTGTCCGATCGTTGCTGACCCTTGCTCGCCGACGCCTACGCGGAATACTTGGACCTGCCTTACAGATGGGTGAGCGTCGTTGCGCCGGAGGTTCCGATGCCTGAGCGTGACCCTTTCGATGCCTTGCAGGAATCTTGGCAACAAGCCGGTTCGCCGCCAGCAGTGCGCGCGCTCGATGAAGAGGACTCCACTACCCAGCAAGCTGTGGAATGGATGTCCAATGCCTGGCAGCAACTGGAAGTTCCGACGGCAGCTTTGCCCTCACGCCACCGCAAGGTGAACCCATGGAAGTGGATGGCCTTGCCCGCCGCTGCTGCATTGCTGATCACTCTTCGTGTCTTCATGAACACCCCTCAGCCAAGCCCGGATGACATCGCTCCAACTGATCTCGTCGCCAGCGCCACCGACTCCCCTGCCACTGCCCCTGAACCAGCTCCTGCCCAGTTGCTGGCAAGCAACACTCAACACGTGCAGATGCGCTCCGGCAAGGTGCGCCTGACGATGCTTCGAGGTAATGACACCTCGACAAACCAATAATCAACCAACACACAACATAATGAAAACGATTCACTTTCTGATGGCCTCGTGCCTGTTCTTCGCGCCGCTGGCGACGACGGTCAGCGCGCAGGACGATTCACCTTACAGTCTTGAAGCGGACTTCTCGCTCAAGCGTTATTCCCCCCAGTACGTCGGTGCGGTCTCCTTGTATAGCACCCTTGATTCGATGTATGGTCGCGAGATCATCTTCGAGGATCGCATGGTGATGAACCTGACTGTCCTCGATGACAGCGTTGTGATCTACGAGACCACTGAACGCCTGAAGCGCATCCTGGAAGCTATCGATCACCTGGATGTCGACGGATATAAGGACTTGGAGGAGGAGAACGAATCTAGCGATTCTTATCGAGCCACCGAGTTGATCCTCGAAAGCTACCTTCCAAACAACTTCAAGGTGGAGGAACTTTACGACCTCGCCACTGACCTTTACGGCCGACAGTTGTATGTGGATGGATCCTGGTACCGCAACTTGCGAGCCACTAATGCCGCGGTTCTCGTGTATGAAGAAGCTTCAGCAGCCAAGAGGATTCTGGAACAACTTGCCTACCTTGACTCGAGCCAGGCTCCGAAGGGTGAGACCGAGTTGACCCTCTTCGAATACAAGCCGCGGCATGTATCCGCAAGCGGACTGCTGGATGGAGTGCGCCCCTTCATCGCCAACGTCGGTGATTCCCGCGGCAACAACCGCTCGACTGCACTCAACATCAGCCTCATGCATGAGCGTGGCCTGATCATCGTTCGCGATGTACCGAATCGTGCCAAGGAAATCATGGAGACACTCAAGCGCCTCGACCAGCCAGCTCCGCAAGTGATGGTCGTCTGCCAGATCCTGCGCGGCGTAAATCACGATACTGACCAGCCGGCTGCTGATGACCTGCAGAAGGAACTACGTCAACTGCTGCCACATGAGAACTATGAGGTGGTCGCTAACGGGATGTTGCGCGGCAGCACCATCATGGGCACTGCCCTGGAGCTGAAGATGATGACCGCAGTCGATGATCAGTACAACCTTCGGATGCGCGTCGGTGCTTATGACCAGGAGACCGGTGCGCTGAACGTGGACGACTGCAGCTTGATGTTGTTCGATCCGAACTCAGGGAACCATGAGCTGTTCCACACCTCAACCACCATTCATAGCGGTGAATACGCGGTGCTTGGTGTGACTGGTGCAGAACCATTGTTCCTGGTGGTGCAGCTGCATCCAGTGAAGGCACCACAGTAGGCTTCGCCAAGGGGGCGGAAATATCCAACGGAATCGCTTTTTTGATGATCGTTGACTTCGCATCGACTGCGAATCGACAAGAATCGAAAAAGCGGTTCACCTTTACCACTCATATTCAGCCGCGTGGGCATACTTGTTTAACGCCATATTTCTGGTGCCTCCGAATTCACTTGCCTGTCATGAACAAGATAACCACGCTAACTTGCGCCCTGCTGCTCGGGGCGTCCCCAACTCTGCTTGCCACGCAGGAACCTGAAGCCGTCCTCGAAGAGGTTGCAGTACAGGAGACCACCACCTTCCGTGGCAAGGTCGTCCCACTCGATGCCGACCAGGTAGTCCTTGAGATGGCGAGCTGGAATAGCCTGCGCTTCCATGAGGTCGCTGCGCACGGCAGCGTAGTCGAGGAAGGGCAAGTAATCGCGCGTTTTGATACCCGCGATCTCGAGAAGCGGATCCTCGAGACCCAACTTCGCCTGGAGTCGACATGGACTCGCAATGACATCGCTCAAGCACGAGCTGAACTATCCGAGGAAGGAGCAGTCCAACGTCTTGAGGCTGCTGAGCTAGCGCTAGTTGACGCGCGCGATGCGTTCAAGAACTGGACCGAGTTCGAACTCGACAACCAGCGCTCAAGCGCCAAGATGAGTGCCCTTCGGACTCAACACGGCATCGATGATGCCGAGGACGAGCTCGCACAACTCGAGGCCATGTACACGGAAGATGAACTTACGGATGCGACCGAGGAGATCGTCCTCAAGCGTTCGCAACGCAACCTTGCGCGCCAGAAGGTAAGCGCTGAACTGGCTGCGGCTGTGCGCGAATTCACTGCTCGAGTCCGCTGGGCCAAGACCACTCGCGATTACCGCCTCGGCGTACATCGCGCTGAGATAGCGCTCGATCGTTCCCGGCGCAGTCTCGAGATCGAGCGCATCGAGCATAGGATGCAGGCGCTTGAACGCGAGAACTCGGTACAGAAGTTGTCCACTGAACTGGAAGACCTTCAGGCGGACTTGGGAAGGTGCGTAGTAAAGGCTCCACGTAGCGGCATGTTGCTGCATGGTGGTGCGCGCCAGTATCACCCTGGTGCCAATGCACCACGATTCGAACAGTACTCGGATGGCTATGTGCGCCGCGCATTGTTCACCATCGCGAACCCAGGCAGCTTCGGTGTGGTATTCCACTTCGGTGAGGATGAGCTCAGTCAGCTCGACCTGGAACAAGCAGCCACGGCTAGCGTCGTCGCCAAGCCTGACGTAAGTGTCAGCGGTTCAGTCTCCGTCGCCCCCACTAACTACGCCGCCTACAACAACATGCCGAGCAATAGGTTGATCGGCGTGGTACAGCTTGCTTCTCAGATCAAAGGCCTGATGCCCGGCATGGGTGTCGATGTCCAGGTCGTGAAGAAGTAGATGCGCTATCTCACGATCGTCGCACTGCTGGCATTCTCTGCGCCGGCCCTGAGTGCTTACGCAGGCCAGAAAGCCGAGCAACGCGCACCTCACCTGCATCATTCCGGTGCCGACTTCTTGGATGTCAGCAATTCCGAAGCCACTAAGGGTGGAGTGGAGTGGTTGCTTGCCAACCAAAACCCCGACGGCACCTGGGGCAGTCACCTTTCGCCGCGTTGGTACGAAGTTATGTGCGATGTGCCCGGAGGCCACAACGCATTTCGAGTATCGACCACCGCATTGTGCGTGATGGCGTTGATGGAAACCCCATTGCAGAGTGAAGAAGCCGTCGTGGCGGTGAGCCGCGGTATCGACGCTCTTATTGAACAACACGATGTAAAGCGCCCAACCATGCTTGAGCACTACAGTGTTTGGGCTTTTGGTTTCGGCATCCAAGCACTTGCTGATTTCCGTGCGCGCTATCCAGAGGATCCTCGCGCTGAATCCATCGACGACGTCTGCCGACGGCTGGTCGAAAAACTGCAGCTGTATCAGGCGCTGGATGGCGGCTGGGGATACTTGTCATTACAGGAATCGAAGACCTACAAGCCTTCCTTCACCTCGATGAGCTTCACTACTTCAACCTGCCTGATCGGGCTCGACCGAGCTCAGAAGAACGGCATCGAACTGCCCAAGGTGATGATGGACAAGGCGCTCAATTCGCTTGAGCGTTGTGAGACCGGAGCCAAGGTCTATACCTATGGCGAGATCTGGCGCATGAGCCCGCACCGAAGCGTCAACAACATCAGGAGTGCAGCTTGTCGAACTCCAGGCATTCTCGAAGCCCTTAAGTTGTTTGGCCGCCTCGACCCCACTAAGGAGATGGAACGCTACCGACTCTCCCTCGATGCACTGCTAATCGACCACGCACGCTTCCAGATCGCCAGCCTTCGTCGGCCGGTACCGCACGAATCCCATTGGGGTGTATCCGGGTATTTCTACCTCTTCGGACACTATTACGCCGCTCTCATGAACGAGCGCTTGCCGGATGCGGACCAGGGCAAGTATGCCGAACTGCTGGAAAAGGCAGTTATGCTGTGCCGTCAACCAGATGGAAGCTTCTGGGACTACCCGCTGTACAGCTACCACAAGCCGTATGGGACCGCCTTTGCGCTATTGGTTCTGGCACGGACTGCGCAACCTTAAAAGGCAGCCCATACCAGTTCCAAACTACGGTTCTTGAGGGAATGGCTTCTACTGAGTAGGTGCCGACCGCAGAGGTAATCCCATCCCTTGAAAGGCATACTCTTCCTAAGGCCGGAAAAGGTGATTTCGAGTTTTTTTTGACATTTCGCTGCTGGATGGTGCCATTTCGCAGCAATTGCCCAACACCAAGTCCATTGTACGTAGTGGCTGCATGCGACTACCCCTGACCGCCCTACTCCTGCTTCTCGCCATGTTCGGCGCCCACTCATTGTTGGCCAACCAAGACCCAACTGCCAAACAAGAAGAGGCTGCCGAGGTCCATGAATTCGCCGATATCCAGCATCTGATCGATACGGTCTACAAATCAATCTCCTTCGACAAGGGCGGCGAGCCGAATTGGGAGTTGCTTGAAAGCACGATGATGGCTGGCGCGACGTTTTCCCAACCACCACGGCGTCCTGCCAAACGCCAGATCATCGGCACCGAGGCCTTCATCGCTTCGTTCAAGGAGGACCTCGACTTGTACAAGATGCGCGAAACCGGTTTCTGGGAGCGCATCATCAACACCGAGACAACCGTATTCGGCAACACCGCTGTCGCGTTCGTAGTGTTCGAAGTTCGGGTGGAAGAGGATGTGAACAAGCCCATGGGGCGTGGCGTCGACTCGATTTCGATGGTCCGCTCGGAAGGTCGGTGGTGGGTCACCTCGATCCTCACTGATTGGGAACGCCCTGGACAAGAGATCCCCGCACATCTGCTCGATTAAGCGGCCCTTTTCTTCATTGGTGACGGTTCCGCTAGCATGAGGAACATGGCCCCTCCCCCAGCCGCCTCTCCGCTACTGCATGTGAGCAAGCTGCAGCTGCACTACGGTGAGCGTTGTGCAGTCGACAGCCTCGATTTCGAGGTGCGGCGTGGTGAGTGCTTCGGCATGCTTGGCCCTAATGGAGCAGGCAAGAGCAGTACCTTGTCTTGCCTTGCCGGGCTACTCGATACCTGGCAGGGAACTGTGCAGATGGATGGAGCTGGAATGCGCCCTGCACAAGACTTCCATTCCCGTAAGCAGATCGGCTTGGTCCCCCAGGATCTCGCCCTGTACGACGATCTTACGGCACGCGAGAACCTTGAGTTCTTCGCGGTACTCAGTGGCCTCGATCGGGCCGACGCCGGTACCGCCGCACAACGCGGCTTGGAGCTGGCGGGGCTTACCGACCGCGCTGACGAACGAGTCGATTCGTTCTCCGGTGGCATGAAGCGACGTCTCAATCTTGCGGTAGGAGATGTTCATCAACCGCAGATCCTGATGCTTGATGAGCCCACGGTCGGAGTCGATCCACAGTCGCGCAACCACATCTTCGATACCCTCGAGG
>CAZJGH010000130.1:0-7952 GCA_964545405.1 uncultured Planctomycetales bacterium | reverse complement strand
GATCGGTAGCGGCTCGAAACCAGTTGAACCAACCTTGATCGATCCAGGCAGCAGCCAAATGGCCAACCTAGAGCTCGCCGAGCTCTACTCCAACCGCGAGCTGTTGTCCGACATAGATTTCCTTTCCGATGCCGAACTCGAGTTAGCGTTCCAGGATGAGGTTTCCTCAGCCTGGATCCTGTCTGAAACCGTGGCCGCGCATGAGGCGGACAGTGAATCAGCCGAAGGAGAAGACGAATGATTCTTGCCTTTGCCCTGACGCTGCTGGCCTTGCCACTCCAAGAGGTGACCCCAGAGACTAAGCAGCAGCCTAGTCCAGAGGAGATTCAACTTTGGTGGCAAGGACTGTCTGAGCAAGAGCAGAACGATTATCGCGAACGCCTGAAGCGCTATCGTGATCTTCAGCCGACGATGCAAGAGGAGCTTGGCCGCCGGCACGAACTGCTGCGCGGTGAGCGCAAGAGGATCAAGGAAGGCTTGAGTGAAGAGGAGCGGCAGAAGTACGACGGCCTTGAAGGCAAGGAGCGTCGGCGTTTCTTGGATGATCGGGCAAGAGATAGTTTCCGCCGTCGAGGTCAGCGTCTTGAGCAAGAGTTTCCTGAGGTAGGTCCACCGCCACCACAAGAGGATTGGACGGAGCGTCATGAGCGCGTTTCGAAGGCTTATGAAGAACGTCGTGCGTCACAGGTGCGCGAGGCGTTAGCCCAAGCCGTCACTGAAGGTTGGATTGGGGAGACTGCAGCCAAATGGCTCGAGACGGCCCCGATTTATGAAGCGATGGCTGTGCTTGGCGAGGTGCGCAAATGGCAGTTCCTGCAGCAAGCGAGTGCCGAAGGGCTGTGGCAAGAGATGGGTTTCGACGAGCAACGCCGTCGGGATATGACCGCCATGCCGCCACATGATTTCTTCAATAGTATGCGCGGGCACCGGGAAAAGGGTGGTCGCGGGCCACACGATATGGGTGCTCCGGGACAACGACCTAAGGATGGTCGCGGCCCTGGTGGCGAACGTGGTCCTGGAGGGGAGCGAGGCCCACGTCCAGGAGGCGAACGCGGTCCAGGTGGCGAACGCGAAATGGGTCCTGGACAGGATGGCCGTGGGCCAGGTCCTGGTCGCGAGCGCCCACGCGAAGGTCGAGATGGCGGCCGGAAAGATCCTCCGCCCCCTCGCTTTAAGGGCCAACCTAAGGACAAGCCGAACGGCGGAACCGAGGGGCGAGAATAGAGTCTGCAAATCGAATTGGTACTCCACAAGCCACCGCGAACAGTCGCGGTGGCTTGTTTTTTGTAATTACCATGGTTCATTCGATATGTTTCTTGGAATCCGGCGCGAATTGCTATGGCGGCTGCCGATTCCAATACGGCTCCCACATAGCCAGCAACGGTATTTCCCCTCCCCCTCAGCATTCACTGATGAGTGATAACGAACTCGGTCACAAGAAAGACGTAGGCCCAAACGGTGCAATCCACGCCGATTTGAACGGCGCTGTTTCGCAGTTCCGTTTTCGCACCGAGCGTCTGGATGTTGGGTCCCTTGAGTTCGGCTCGACCTGTAGTTTCAGGATCGAGATGCGGAAGATCACGGGTGTGCAGGTGGTTGATGTCTCCGCTACCGGTCTCGGCCTGCGGGCGAAGGAACAGCTCGAGCTGTCTGACGGGCTTCTGCTCGAAGATGTCGTCTTCCAACACAGCGGTCGCACGATCTGGTCTGGCATGGCGACAGTGGTCTACCCGCAGGTCGAGGACGAGCAGCGGTTCGGCATTCGCTTTCATGGGGGGCCTTTGTCGCTGCAGGAGATACGCTTCAGCGATCAAGTCGTGGAGCAGCGAATCGGTCGCACGATGGAACTCCAGGCTGAGTACGAGGAGTTCTTGCCGGCCGGCTGGCGCTCCAAAGTTCAGACTTTCTACAACGTGTTGGTCGACATTCGCGAACACTTGGAAGATTATGAGCGCAAGGACAGTGAAGGGGCTTGGCGGGAGCCGGACACTTCTTGGCGCCTGTGCAGCGCTATCTTCGACAAGATCTGGCCAGCGATCTCCAAGCTGAACGAGGATCTCGACAAGCAAGCCGAAGACTTCGACGCCAACCAGACCGAGCTCGGCCTGTCGTATGCGCAGAGACTGATCAATCTCGAGTTCCCAGTCTGTGAGTTCCTTCACCGAGCCTACACCAAGCCACAGGGTTACGCCGGCGACTATCGGATGATGGAACTTGGGCAAGCCAACGTCTTGTCCGGCGAAACGCTGTTCGCGCGTTTCCTGCATTACTATTCACAACACACTTCGCTGGGGCAGACCATCAAGGCTCGCGCTGGCGTCGCATTCGAGGCCGCCAAGGAGGTCGTCAACTCGGGCAAGCCTGTGCGCATCATGTCGCTGGCATGTGGCCCGGCAGTAGAGCTTCGGCGCCTGCTCAAGGAAGTAGAACACTTCGAGTACCCGGTGGAAGTCCTCTTGGTCGACCAAGATGAAGACGCACTGCGCTCGTGCGTAACGGAGCTCAATCGTGTAATCGCAGAGCGAGGGGACGACCCGCCGATCGAGTTCCACTGCCTGCACTTCTCCTTGCGACAGATCATCGCACCCAAGAAGGGTGGTGAACAGAAGCTGGTCGCGGACGTGTTGTCCGACGTCGACCTGCTCTATTCGATGGGTCTCTTCGACTACCTGCAGCAGCCACTTGCTCGCCGCACCACATCATGCCTGTTCAACCTACTCGCACCTGGAGGCCGGTTGCTCATAGGCAACCTTTGCAGGGTTCCGGACAGCACCTGGATGATGGAATATGGAGTCGCCTGGCATTTGGTTTATCGCCAGGAAGGCGAAATGCTCGATCTTGGCGCCGAGACTGACGAGCAACAGCGGTCGCTGGAGGTCCAGAAGGACGGCACCGGCAACTGCCTATTCACCGATCTGCGACGGCTAGCCTGATCAGGCAACGGAACTCTGTGGTTCCAAACCCTCGGCCCCGAGTGGCAGCGAGAGTTCGAATGCAGCGCCACCTTCCGCAGGCTCGAAGTCTACGGTGACTTCGCCTTCGTGGGCAGTGATCAGGTTCTTCACGATAGTCAGTCCAAGGCCCGTGCCGTTAGCCTTACCGGCGGTAGCGAATGGTTTGAACAACTTCTTGCTCAGTTCCTCCGGAATACCGGGGCCGTTATCGGCGATGCGGATCCGGATGTTGTCCTGGCTGACTTCGGTCTGCAGCCAGACCTTCGCTCCCTGACACTCGGCGTTGACTAGAGCATCACGTGAGTTGTTCACTAGGTTCTCGATGACCCGGGTGATGCGGTCACGGTCGATCTGGAATGAAGCATCAGTCGCACCGGTGTGCTCTCGAACCAGCTCGACATCAACATGCTTCAAGGCAGTGGTCAGCTCGTCGCCGATCTTATCGACAAAAGGCACGACTTCAGTGGCCTGCAGCGCCAACGTGACATTGTTGCCGCGGACGAACTCCAATAGTTCCTGGATCATGTTGTTGATGCGACGCACCGCGTCTTCAATAGCCGACAAGTCGCCGTCGAAGTTGTCGAGGTTACCGGCCATCTCGGCCATCATGCGCAGCAGTTCGATGCGGTTGAAGATGGCGGTGAGCGGTCCGCGCATGTCGTGCGCGATAGTGCCAGTCATCTGGCCGACCGCTACGAGTCGTGACTCGCGCTCATCCAAGGTTCGCTCGAAGGTCGCCATTCGCAGCTGTGCCGCGATTCGCGCCTCAAGTTCGGCCAACTTGAACGGCTTGTTGATGTAGTCGACGGCGCCAAGACTCAGGCCCTTGACCGCGGCTTCTGATCCGGTCTTTGCGGTCAGCATCACGATAGGGGTCTTATCGAAGGTCTTATCCGCGCGAAGATTCTCGACCATCTCGAATCCGTCCATGTTCGGCATCTGCACATCGGAGACGATCATGTCCGGGCGATGGCGGCGTGCTGCCTCAAGTCCGAGCTCGCCGTCGTTGGCGGTGACCACTCGGTAACGGCGCGCCAAGGACTGCGAGATGAAGGCGCGCATGTCGGGGTTGTCCTCGACCACCAACAGAAGTGGCGCGTCCTCGGAGGCGGAATCAAGCTTGGAGGAGTCCTCCAAACCAGAGTTGCCGATGTCAGCGAACTTCGTCGCATCGGAGTTGATGCGTGAGACGGTCTGGACTTCCTGCTTCTCGTTCGTTGGATCCTGAGCGGAAGAACCACTCCAATCGCTCGCCTCGACGGTCGGAAGCTCGATCCTGAAGGTGGTCCCTTCTCCGAGCTCACTGGTCAAGGACATCGTGCCGCCATGCAGCTCGATGAGTTCCTTGGAAAGCGCCAAGCCAAGGCCGGTGCCCTGAATCTTGCCGCCCTTGCCGCCGTCCACTTGATGGAAGCGCTCGAAGACCTTCTTCACGTCCTTCTTCGGGATTCCACAACCGGTATCCGCGACTTCGATCCAGACACGCTGGGCCTTGTCGTCGAGGCCAGAACGGATAGTCACACTGCCGCCATCAGGCGTGAACTTCATGGCGTTGGAGAGAAGGTTAGCGACAGCTGTCTCTACCTGCTCGGGGTCGAAGGGAAGCTGAGGAAGGTTCTCGAAACCTGCACCCTTCAAGGCGATCCCGCGTTGCCCAGCGTATGGTGTCGCTCCAGCGACAAGCTCGCTGAGGATCTTGCCTACCTGGCCAAGTTCACGGTTGCAGTCCTGCCGACCAGCCTCGAGCTTGGAGAAATTCAAGATCATGTTCACCTGGCGCAACAATCGGTGCGCGTTGGCGTTCATGGCGTTGAGCAATGGAGCTGGATCTCCACCTTCGCCGCGAATAAGTGACTCGAGCGGCCCAAGGATCAACATCAAGGGCGTGCGCAGTTCGTGTGAGACGTTGGCGAAGAATCCGGTCTTGGCCTTGTCCAATTCCTTGAGGCTCTCGTTCGCTTCCTCGAGTTGTATCCGCATGTTCAGGCCTTCAAAACGTGAGCGTTCAACCGCCCAAGAGGCCCAGCATGTAAGGAGGCATGTACCGGACAAGAAGAACACCGGCATCAAGCCGGTGGCGAATGTCGGCTGGCCGACGCCAGCATTCATCATTATGTAGGTGGAGCAGACCGCCAGACTGTAGAAGCCTGTCAACTTGACTCCCCATGGGAAGAAAAGGCCCACGAGGAATAGCGCGAGCATGATGCCGATGAAATAGTTGGACTCGAAACCGCCGAGCATTCGAGTCATCAGGATCAATGCAGCCGCTCCCAAGTACATCGTGATGATGGACAACGGGCGAATATGGCGCAGGCCGATCTTCGTGTAGCTGAGGCCAATAGCGGAGAACGCCATCACCGCAGTCCCGAGGCGAATCAACAGGAACTCGAACCAGAGGTTTGGTGCAGCTACCCAGTCGAGTGCGGAGAACAGGACGTATAAGGTCACACCAACCCCGAGGCCGATGCGTAGTCTTCCCAACAGCATCTCACGACCTTCCCGGTCGAAGATTTCCTGAAGGGTATCTTCGGCGGCAGGTGGGTCGTCTGGGAGTTCGGAGGTGTCCATGGCGGAATACTCAAACCCCTCGTACGAACGGGATTTGTGTACTGGTGTTTTTCGGCACTTTCAGCCTGGAAGTTAAAAAAAAGGGGGAGAATCGACTCAAGTAGGAACTACAGCTTTGGCATTAGTGTGCCGATAGTTGCAACATGGCCCGCATTCTCATTGCTGACGACGATTCCGAAATCCGCCTCACTCTCCAGAAGCTGTTGCAGATGGTTGGGCATGAAGTGGAGCTCGCAAAGGACGGCCTGGAAGCCGTCCGTATTCTTGACACCGAGACATTCGACCTGATGGTGACCGATATCGTGATGCCCAACCAAGAAGGTTTGGAGAGCATCATGCAGGCTCGACAGAAGCACCCAGACTTGCACCTCATCGCCATGAGCGGTGGCGGCAAGGATCGCACCGAGAACTACTTGCGCATGGCCAAGTCATTCGGTGCCGAGGCGATCTTCATGAAGCCTTTCTCGCCACGCGAGATGCTTGATAAGGTCAACGAACTAGTCAGCTAGTCGACAAGAAACGCTGGACAAACGCGCCGTCGCTCGGATTAAGTTCCGATCGGCGGTGCAAGCACATACTGGTAGACGGCAATGACGTGTGCGGCACTACCGGCCAATACGAACATGTGCCAGATGGCGTGGAAGAACTTGATCTTCTCGTCGAGGATGAAGAATGCGATGCCTAGGGTGTAGGCGGCGCCTCCGATCATCAGCCAAGTCATGCCGCCATCAGCCAGCAGCTCTTGCATGGGCTTCCAGCCAACCACCGCGAACCAACCCATGCCCAAATAGAACAGGTTGGAAAGGGTATTGAAGCGCCCGGTGAAGAAGAGCTTGAACAGGATGCCGACAATAGCCATCCCCCAAACCACGCCGAACATCGACCAGCCCCATGGTCCTCGAAGGGTTATCAATGCGAACGGCGTATAGCTGCCCGCGATCAACAGGTAGATGCATGAGTGGTCGAGGACCTGCATGAGCTGTTTACGCATTGGCCGAGTTGCCATGTGATAGGCGGTTGAAGCGCCATAAAGCAAGACCAAGGAAACAGCGAACACGCTGCAGCTCACCACGGCCAGCGCATCACCGCGTGCATGCGCGGCGGCAACCAACATCGGCGCGGCGGCTAGGCTAAAAACCAATCCAAGGGCATGAGTAAGAGAATTGGCGATCTCCTCCAGTTCAAGTCTTGGGGCCGCAGCGCGTGTGAACGCGTGCTTACCAACCATTGTCCTATTTAGTACTTATCGGCGGGTAAGTCACCCAAGTACAGCGTCGACCCGCGCGAGAATGTCCCGTTCGGCCTCGATTGCCTGTTCCTGCAGTGCCGCACCGCGCTCCAAGAAGCTAATGCGGGCGTCGTCGTCGGCGAGGTCGCCGCTGTTTACCCGGACGTTCAAGTAGGCTCCCATCACGGCAGAGCGGGCGCATAGTGCCGCGACACCTGAATCGGAAATGGAAGCCTGCAGTCCGCTATCCACCATTGCTGAAGCGACCTCCATCGATTCAAGCGCGACTTCCATGATGCGGAACGGAACAGCGATAGCTTGGTGTACCGCAGCTTGCGACGCGGCTTCCTTGGCAGCCTTCTGCTCGTCCGTCTTACTCGGCATCTTCCAGGTAGCCATGATCGCGTTGAACGCATCAGTGTCGCGATCGATCAAGGCCAACAACTCGGAGTGGCAAGCCTTGCCACGTTCGGCCCAATCGGAAAACTCTTCCCAGCGGGAGTCCCAACCGCGCTTATGCGAGGACAGGTTCGCGACCATCGCGCCGAGTGCCGCTCCAAGAGCGCCAAGGGCTGCCGCAACCGAGCCACCGCCCGGAGCCGGAGATTCCGAGGCTGTCTCTTCGACGAATCCACGCAGGGACAGGTCGACCAGCAATTTGCGGCCGGTCTTTGCCGCAAGGACGTACTCGATGATCTTCTCTTCAGGCTTGAAGGGGTATAGCTCGTCGAGGCCCATCGACTTCACGGCGATCTTGATCAACTCGGCGTCGCTGACCCCGGTCGAACGTTGTTGTTTACGCAGGAAGTAACGACCGGCATCCAACATGGCGCTGAGCGGAATCAGGCCGACCAACTCCGAGCCGGAGACGCGGATGCCGCGTGCTCGAGCCTTCTCGCAGACCTCATCGAAAGCCACATGAGTAGGGGTCACGGAGACATTGGTGAGGTTCATGGATACCTGGCAGATTCCGAATTCCTCGATGAACCAACCGATACCCTTCACGCATTTCAGCGAGCCGGCCAACCACAAGGCCTTGCCGTTCTCATCACGAACGATCTCTCCGGTCAGCATATCCGGTTCGCGGCGCATGCGTCCCTTCTCGCGCACATCGAACGCGATGGCATTAGCGCGGCGCGAAGACGTCGTGTTCAGGTTCACGTTGTATGCGACCAGGAAATCACGGGCACTGACGGCAGTGG
>CAZJGH010000129.1:0-8045 GCA_964545405.1 uncultured Planctomycetales bacterium | reverse complement strand
ATCAGCATGTCGGCGATGCCGGCACCCAATTCAGCCATACGACCGAAGGTGATCTTCTGCCAATCATCGGTCGGACGATGGTAGTCACTGTGCATCCCGGAGAAGAAGAACACCGCAGGAATGCCGACCTTATGGAAACTCATGTGATCGGAGCCGCCGCCACCAGGCATGTCGTTCTCCATCACATCGAGCTTGAGGTCGTAGCCACGATCGATCAGGAACTGCTGAGCATGCTCAAGCGCTGGCCCGAATGCTGCTGCGGTCGAAGCACTCGCCACGGTCACCTTGCCGCTCTCGATGCGTCCGATCATGTCGAGATTGACGTTACAGACCACGTTCTCGAGGGGAATCGTCGGGTTAGCGACCCAATAGGAAGAGCCGAGCAGACCCATCTCTTCGCCGCTCCATAGGCAGAACAGGATGCCCCGTTCACGTGGTTGAGGGCCGACGTCGCTCAAGCCCCACATCTCCGCCAGCTCCATGACCATGGCGGTGCCGGAGGCGTTGTCGTCGGCGCCGTTGTGCACGGCGTGGATGCCTGGTGCGAGTGAACTATCACCGCCGAAGCCGAGGTGGTCGTAATGCGCACCTACGACGATGACTTCATCGGTAGTGCCAGGTGCCAAAGCCATGATGTTGCGCGCGGTCCGCTTCTCGCGAATCACATGGGGCATCAGCTTGATGTTGGTCAAGCCACCTGCGCCGGCGGCTGCGACCTGCTGCTCGAGCTTCACCAACAGCTCTGGAGACACCGTGATGACCGGTAACGGCAAGCTGCCTTGTGCGGACTTGAAGCCGATCGATCCATCGTAGTCGCTGGTCAGTTCATCTGGGTGTGTTCCTAAGACCACTCCGATCGCGCCTACATCATTCGCTTCGCGTACTGCGCGGCGCAGGTTGCCACGGTTGGTGTTGTTGCGCAACAACACGATCTTGCCGGTCAAGTCCGATGCCGAGGAGACGTCGTAACCGACACTGACCATGCTTCCGGCAACGGAGGCGTCAGCAGTGGCGGCGACGGTACCGACAGAGTTGTGTCCGACCAAACCGACGGTCATCAATGAATCTCCTGGGACCGGAGGCATCTCGACTTCGAAGTACTGGTACCAACCACCGTCATCGCCTGCCGGGATCAATCTCGCATCGCGGAAATCCTCGCGGATGTAATGCGAAACCTTGATGTTCTGGATCGAACCGGTCATGCGGCCTTCGCGCTGATCGTTAGACAACCAACGGACATGCCAGGCGAGCTCATGGTCATCGATCTCGGGAGTCGTCGGCGAAGAGCATGCGGCCAACAGGATGGCGAGTGGGAGTAATGGAAGAAGGTGTTTCATGGCGAAAATCCTGGGGCACATTCTAGCCGCTCTGCCCCTTCGACCGCACTTAGAAGCCGCTCAGTTCCTTCTCGCCAGCCCGCAAGAGGCGCAGATAGGAAACCAACTCGAATTCGGCGCAAACCATGCCATCGGCGTCGACTGCCTTTACCGAGTGTGTACGTACGGCCTTGCCCCGCCTGTTCAGCTCTTCCTCCGCGCTATCGATGTCATCTTCAGAAAGACGGAAATCGAAATCAAGGTGAGTGGCACCGGGCTTCACGAAGCGTGCCTCAGTGGCCATCAGCCAGGTCTGCAAGGCCAAGCCGCGGTGAGCCAATGCTTGCCAATACATGACCGGGAACATCGGATCTGCCGCCGAATAGATAGTGCCACCGTAGATGGTTCCATTGAGGTTGCGGTTCCACAACGAATGCCGCGCCCGCAGGCGCACATGCAAGAAGTCATCGCTGATCTTCAAGACCTTGATGCGCTGGAACAATAGCGGCGGAAACCAGTTCAGCATCAACCGCAACTGCCACGGCTTAAGCAGCCGGATGGATGGTTGTTGGGGATCGTTGTGATTGGGCTTGTCAGGCATCCCAATGTGATTGGAGGTGATTCAAGGCGGCGCTCGCCGTTCCATTTTCCATGTACATGTTAACGTAAGGGCACGCTGCGCTTGACCTGTATTGGTCTGCTAGCTCCCCAGGTTCTGCCCAGTGGTTTTCACCTATCAGCAGGCATGAGGCTCACGTACTGAGCGCACCAGGGCTGAGTCCTGCTGACCTCACTTCTCACCATGTTCGCTTCACCTCAACAAGACCACTTCCGTCTCCCCGCATTCGTCACCCTGCTGATGCTCTTCCTGAGCCTTGGAGCGTGTTCGAGCGGTGATTTCCAACTGCGGATGGAGATGCTTCCTGAGAACGAAGCTGGCATCCATGTTCTCGGTAACGGTCAGCAGGTCGATGTCACCAACGAAGGTCCAGGATCGGTGCAAGCCTCATTCGATACGCCTTCGGCAACCCAATCCGCCTCCGCTCCGCGCACCATCGCGCAGGGCGAAACTTGGGTGCAGGTCTTCGCTGGTGACACCACCATCTTCTTCACGACCGAAGGCGAGGGAACCTTGGTCAGGATCGGCATCATGGGTTCCGATGGATTGAAGATACTGAAGGCATCGAGGCCGTCACGCTTCGAGCGTTGAGAGACCGACAGGGATTTCAGAAACCGAATTCCTGCCACCTTGATGCGACCGACTTCTTGACCGCCGGATCCATCGAGATTACTTCTGGCCAATCGCGAGTGAAGCCCTCCTCTGGCCACTTGCGCGTCGCATCGATACCTACCTTGGAACCGTAGCAGGCTGCACGGCTGGCGTGGTCAAGAACCTCCACCGGACCTAACGTGAATTCCATGTCCCGTTGTGGGTCGATGTGGTTGAGTACTTGCCAAGCGACCTCGGAATCATCGTGGATATCCACATCCTCGTC
This sequence comes from uncultured Planctomycetales bacterium, assembly GCA_964545405.1. Taxonomy (GTDB): domain Bacteria; phylum Planctomycetota; class UBA1135; order UBA1135; family UBA1135. The sequence continues at coordinate 5,233 of CAZJGH010000129.1, read as the reverse complement.
GACCACCACGATTACCTTGGTGAACATCGCCTGCCCAAGTCCCCAAATGGCATTCATGATCTTGCGCGCATGACCTGGGTACGACTTCTTGATGCGCAGGTACATCAAGTTGTGCGCAACGCCCTCGAATGGCATCCGGTAATCGAGTACCTCAGGGAATTGCTTCTGCAGGACAGGTAGCAGCAGACGCTCCAAGCCTTCAGTCATCCAGCAATCCTCCTGTGGTGGACGCCCCACCAGGGTGGTGTGGTAGACCGGGTCCTTGCGGTGAGTGATGCACTCGACACGGAACACCGGATACTTGTCGGCAAGACTGTAGAAACCGGTGTGGTCGCCGAATGGCCCCTCGGTGACAAGCTCTTGGGGATCTACCCAGCCCTCAAGCACGATCTCGGCGCTGGCTGGAACTTCCAACGGCACGCTATGACACTTGACCAACGGCACCGCCTTGTCGCGGAGGAAACCAGCGATGAGCAGCTCGTCTACATCAGGAGGCGCTGGCACGACACTAGCGAAACAAGTCGCCGGATCGGCACCGATCACGACAGCCACCGGAATCTTCTCGCCACGAGCGGCGGCCTTGCCGAGGTGTCGACGTGCATCCTTATGCAGGTGACTGTGGAAGCCGGTCTCCCGCTTGCCCATGACCTGAAGTCGATAGGTGCCGAGGTTGCGACGCCCGCTGTCTGGATCCTGAGTCACGCACAAGGGAAAGGTGACGAAGGGACCTGCGTCGTCGGGCCAGGTGGTCAACACCGGGATCTTGCTGAGGTCGACATCGTCGCCAGTCAGGATCACCTCTTGGCAAGGCGCACTGCTGACCTTCTTCGGCATCCACTTGGCCATGCCGGCGAGTTTGGGCAGCATCTTCAGCTTCTCGATGATGCCTTCCGGAGGAGCTGAATCCAAGATCTCGCGCAGGCGCTCGGCGTGCTCATCGATCGATGACTTGCCCAATGAGATCGCACACCGCTCGCGCGAGCCGAAGCCATTGATGAAGACCGGAAACTCACTGCCCTTGACGTTCTCGAACAGCAATGCCTTGTTCTCGGCACCTTGCTCCTTGCTGACCCGATCGGTGATCTCTGAGATCTCGAGGTAAGGGTCGACCTGCGCACTGATTCGCTTCAGTTGCCCGGCCTTGTCAAGCACATCAATCCACTCCCGTAGGCTGTCCATGGGCATATTCTATCGGCCCCATGACGAGGACGTCGCAGGCCTATTCGACTAGTGCCGTTCGGCGCGCAAGGCCAGCGGCTGGGATAGCGCGATGGCGGTATTGCTCCCGTCAAGGACCATTGCCTGACAGAAGAAAGCCGATTTCCATGGCAATCCAGGCGGAACGACAAGGCTGAAGCTCGCGACTCCCAAAGCATCAAGCTGGCCAGCGAACCCCGATTGGGCGATAGAAAGGCCGAGCATGTCAGTGCCGATGTCCAGGGTGACGTTGAACGGCGCACCAGTGGCAGTTGCGATCGCCTGACGTGAAAGAACCATCTGGAAGTTGCGGCCGGCATGAGGTGCAGCAGTGAGGCGGAAATTGACGACGTCGCCAGTGCGGATACCACGACGGTCGGCCTCAAGCAGAGGCTGGCTGACAGGAACGTCGATGAAGCCAGTCCGGAGCAGCGGCCCGGCCACGTACGGACGATTCACGCCACCGCTAAGTAGGTTGTCGGCCGCGACCAACAGGTTGGCTCCAGTTGGCATGTTGGTCTGCGGAGACATCATCGACATTGCCTCGATGACGAGCTGGATCGCTTCGTCATGACCGATCATGAGAGCGATCTCCCACAACGCCGACGACCATATCTCGCCATCGACATGAACCTCTCCGACCTTGTCCTCCGGGTAGTGTTTCATGCCATCAACGCGGCGCACGGCCGGAAAGCCCGAGCCCGTACCCATCGACACTCCAACCCATTCGCCGACGATGGCGTCATCGGAATGGACGGCACTGAACCAATCGCCGTAGCCTTCTGACATCGAACCATTCTCGCTGGCACCGAAGCCGCCGCTAAGTCCACCTTGGACGTCATCGTGAATGGCATGGCCGTACTCATGGATCACCACATCCGCATCTTCAGCGAAATCGACTCCGCGAGTACCGAAGCTGATGACCCCGGTTGACGGGTTGTAGGAAGCGTTGGCGTATTCGAAGCCGAACAGGCGATCGACGACATTGATCGGTTGCACACTCTGGCGGGCGGTCAATCCCAATGCCTGCATATGATGCTGCAGGGTGGTCACGTGATAGTAGGACAAGGCCTCTTCGAAGATTCTCCCGTTGCGGTTGTTGGTGAAATTCAGGTTGGCACGGAAGCTACGGTTAGGGGTCGGTGCAGTTGTCGCCCATGTGCCGGTCATGGTGCCGCTGCCGTCTAGATCGATCAGGCTAACGGGGAAGTAGGCGGCCGCTGGCACGGCAGTACCGGAATCGTTCTGGTCAGTCAGGTTTGGGTTATCCAAGGTCTCGACCGGATTCGGCATGAAAACCGCCGCTTGGCCTGTGCTGGACACAGTCCGGTTATTCAGTCGCCAGATATGTCCGAACTCGGCGTCGACCCATACCCGATAGCAGATCGAGGTGGATCCTTTCGACAACAAGTCGATGCGATGACACAGGCGCGCTCCACTTGCCAGTGGCAGGATCTCCAGCCGACCATCGGAGAAGAACATGCGCGTCTCGACTGGGAAACAACTCACTGCCAATTCGTTGGCGTATGTCGAACCGATCGCGTCGAATCCACTCCAAGTCAGGATTTCCGACACCTTGCCGTTAAGCAAAACGCTACCGTCGACCAACCAGTTGACCCGTACCACCTCACCGCTGATCGGATAGCCGGCGATGGTGCGCTCGACCAGAGTTCGGCGCTGACTGGTGAGGCTTGGGGATTGCTCGACAAGCAGACTGAAATCACCGCCAAGATTCGCTGAGGCGATCTGGCTCGGCTCGGCATCGATCGACCAAGCTGCAAGGATGGTGGTGGTGGTGGTGCCAGCAACCAACTCGGCAGGAATTTCGGGGCGCAAGGTGAACACATCGTGATTCAATGGCTGCTGAGCCTCAACCTGAGAAGGCAAGAGCAGAAAAAAACCAGTAACGAAGGGAACGCGGAGTAACTTGCGCATGTCATCTGTTATAAGGGATTTCTCCGTCTTTTACCCAGAAACCGCCGTCCCACCCTAATGCCCAGCTCCAACCCACTGCTATACGGCCTTTGCGCTGTTGCCCTAACTGCGTCCTGCAGTACTTCGACCAATCTTTCCGACTCACAGGCCAACCTCGTCGGGGCTGAAACGGTACTTCTCGCTCAAGGCAACGTATTCACATCCAGTAGCCAAGGCGACTCGAGCTTGGCCTACTCCGAATCTGGCCACACGGCCCTGGTCTGGAACAGCAAGCGTCAAGAGCGCGGAACGTTCGGCGTATTCGCCCGCCTTTTCGATAGTGCGGGTCAACCCATCACTCGCGAGATTCACGTCAATGAGTATTTGCCTCAAGCTCAGTGGCAACCGGCTGCGTCATTCAGCGCGAATGGGAACTTGTGGATTGCTTGGGAATCCTACGGCCAAGACGGTTCAGGTTCGGGCCTTGTAGCACGTCAGTTCGATAGTGAAGGTCAGCCACTTGGCGGCGAGATTCCGATCAACCAGCACCGGGAAGGCGATCAAGGTCAAGTCGTGCTGGTCGAGTGTGGCGACGAATCGATGCTCGCGGTGTGGTCCAGCAGCTTCCAAGCAGCCGATGGATCCGTCCACTCTGGCTTGCGCGCCCGAGTCCTTAATGGCAACGCCAAGGTTCGTGGCGACGAGATCACCTTAACCGACTCTGCCGGCGATCGACGCCCTGCGATTACCACCCTGGCTGACGGCAATTACTGTTTGAGCTGGACTCGTAATCTCGTGGAAGAGGATCGCAACTCTGCAATGGCTATGTTCCTGTCTTCCGAAGGCACACCATTCGGCTCCGCCTTCGAACTCGGCAGCGATAAGTCTGTCGATCACGTCGAACCAGTCGTCACTGCCACCGACGATGGCAATATCGCAGCTGCTTGGATGCGAGCCTGTGACGGCGGTTATGAAGTCGTAACTCGCACGTTCTCACCCCAAGGTGTTGCTCGCTCAGCCACTAATGTGGTTGCCATGCCATCTGATGGTTGGAAGTCTGGAGTTGCTATCTGCAGCACTCCCAACGGTGGATTCGCTGTTGCCTACAACCAAGATAGTTGGGTAGTAGAGAGCCTTGAGAAAAGGCCTCGTGATAGTCGCTTGGTCTTCGCCCAACGATTCGACGCCGATGGCCTGTTGCTCGATGAAGCTCCGTTACTGCTCAGCGAAAATGGACAGCTTGCGCGCAATAGTGCTGCAACGCGCTTGGTGGCTAACGAGCAGGGTGGATTGGTTGCCTCCTTCGACGGCGACAGCGGCCACGGGGATGGCTCTGCTGCCAACTTGGCGATGCTGATGCAGGTCAGAGACCTGCCTATCTCGAACGTCCAGCGCGACTACAACTTCGCTGCCGTGGAGATCACCGATGCCGACATGCTCAGCGCCAATCCTCCCATCTGGGATCCGAACTGGGTACCACAGCAACGCCTTATGACGACTACTGGCACCAGCGGTGATTTCGGCTTCGAAGGTGTTCCAGGCACTGGCTGGACCCCACCCGACCCGGAACTTGCCGTGGGGCCAAACCACATCGTGGTGATGACCAACGGCAACATCAGTGCCCTGTCGAAATCAGGAACCCTGCTGTGGAGTGACCTCATCGAGGGCTTCGGTTTCTGGGGCTCACAAGGCGCCGGCGGCTTCGTGTTCGACCCCGAATGCACTTGGGATCCGCATTCGCAACGCTTCTTGGCGATGGCCTGTGAACGCACCAACGGTCGTAGCTACTTCCTGTTCGCCATCTCCAAGGACAGTACTCCTGACACTGCCAGCGATTGGTGGAAATACCGCTTCGACGTCACCGCTATCTCGGGTGGCGACATCGACTCCCCTAACATGGCAGTCGGCCCTGATTCGGTCATGTTGACGGCTGATTTCTTCAGCCCTGACAAGTACTTGATCTACATGATCGACAAGAACTCGGTCCTGAGCGGCGGCAGTGCGGTAACCGCAAATGAGTTGATAGTCGGCAGTAACCAACAGTCGATGGGAATCCCTGTCGTGTACGACAATGACCCGACTCATTACATCCTGCAGTCGACTGAATACGCCAGCAACAACA
>CAZJGH010000128.1:0-8141 GCA_964545405.1 uncultured Planctomycetales bacterium | reverse complement strand
TCGACTTCCAGGCCTGCGCTCGCGGTCTGGCTATTGATAGGACCTTTCCTGGCGGTACTTGGCGCCCTCGGCTTCATGCGCATGATGTCCGGCGTGAGTCGCAGCGAACGCCTCACTTTCGACGACGGTAGCCTGGCTCTGGACTTCTTCTTGCTGCTGATGTTCGTCGGTACCCACACCGCATTCTCACGCGGTTGGGGTAGGCGTGTCCTGAACCGACCGTTCGGGCCAGTGGCAGAGCGACCTTTGTACGTCCTGATCACCGGTATCACGTTGTTCTCGATGACTTTCTTCTGGCAGGACACCGGCCCGCTGGTTTGGAAATGGCAAGGTTGGACATCAGTACTGCCACGCCTCGTGCAGATCCCAGGCCTCATCCTGGTGGTCTGGTCGACTATCGTCGTCGGTGCCGGAAGTCTGATTGGCTTGCCTCACATTCGAGCTCTAGAGAACGGGCGCAACACCCCGAAGCAAGAGTTCGTGGCACTACCTCCCTACTCTCTCCTGAGACAGCCACTGAACCTTGGAATCTTGATGCTGTTGATCGGAATGCCGGAAGTCACCGTGGATAGACTGATGCTGCTCATCGTCATCGGTGCTTGGATCCTGTTGGTTGCGCCGATGGAAGAAAGGGATGCGGAACTGGAATTCGGCGAGGGCTATGCGGTATATCGATCTCGCACACCGCGCTGGCTGCCGAAGTGGCGTCCGGGAGACAGGTAAGGATGACATCCTGGAAGTCGCAGTTAAGGGAGATAGTCGGCGCGGATTATCTACTCGATGACCCGGCGGCTTTGCTCGCTTATGAATCTGATGCGCTGACACTGTTCAGGTGCAAGCCGGCAGCTGTCGTCCTACCGCACGATGCCGACGAAGTCGCTGATTGTGTTGCGGTGCTGTCCGGTGCCGACATCCCATTCGCAGCTCGTGGTGCTGGAACTGGATTGAGCGGTGGTGCACTCGTCACGGCTGGTGGTGTCGTGATCGCCATGACTCGCATGCAGAGGATTCATGCCGTCGACGCGAGGAAACGCCTGGCGGTGGTCGACCCTGGAGTCGTCAATCTAGATTTGTCGCGTGCTGCCGAGAAGTTCGGCTTACGTTACGCCCCCGACCCAGCCAGTCAATCGGTGAGCACCTTAGGAGGCAACATGGCGGAGAACGCTGGCGGTCCGATGTGCTTCCTACACGGAACCACCGCGAACCATGTCCTGGCGGCCGATGTCGTGCTGCCAGATGGCCGGCGCGAGACTTGGGGCAACGTCAACGGTGATCCCGAAGACCTCGACCTACGTGGGTTCCTGTGCGGATCGGAAGGCACCGTAGCCATCGCGGTGCGGCTATACCTGAAGCTTGTGCCTATGCCCGAGAAAGTCGTGACCTTACTGGCTGCATTCCATTCGGTGGCAGAAGCCTGTTCCGCGGTCTCGGCTATCGTCGCCGCCGGATTGCGCCCGGTCGCACTTGAGGTGATGGACCACAAGACCATCGTTGCCGTGGAGAACTCCGTTTATCGAGCTGGATTGCCTGTCGATGCAGGAGCTGTCTTGATCATCGAAGTCGAGGGCCCCACCGCCCTGGTCGAACAGGATGTGCCACTCATTGAGGATCTGCTCAACGACTTCGAGTTGTTGCGCCTGGAACGCGCAGAGACCGCCGAACAACGACTGGCCGTCTGGAAAGGACGTAAGGGAGCAGGTGGCGCCTTAGGTCGGATGGCCCCTGATTCATACGTGATGGATGGCGTGGTGCCGCGCTCAAGACTCGCAGAGATCATGGAGTACGTCGGTGAAGTCGAGAAGGACAGTGGCTTGCCGGTCGCGAACCTGTTTCACGCTGGAGATGGCAACATCCATCCGCACTTCTCCTACGATGCGCGCGACCCCCAACAGGCCGCAGCTGTGGAGACTGCCGGCGCCAGGATCCTGCGACGCTGCCTGGAGCTAGGCGGGTCGATAAGCGGTGAACATGGCATCGGCCTGGAGAAGCAGCACTTGCTGGCCGAACAGTTCGGCCCGGCGGAGATCGCTTTGATGGAACGGCTGCGGCGCGTATTCAACCCGCAAGACTTGATGAACCCTGGACGTGGTTTACCCATGGGCAAGGGATGCGCCGAAGCATTCCATCGACACGGACGGATCCATGGTTCCTGAGGATCGCTCCGACGACCAGGTCGTGTTCGCCAGCAGCCCGATTGATGCCGCTGAGTTGCTGACTGCTGCCCACCATCGAGGTGAGTCGGTCATGCCATGCGGCAAGCGCAGCAGGATCGCACGAGTGTTCCCTGGGATGAAAGCGGATCGCTGGTTATCGATGGCCAAATGCCAGGAGATGCTGTGGCTAGATGTTGCGGATCAGACCTGCGAGGTGCAGGCCGGCATGTCGGTAAGCACCTTGAATCAGCATCTTGAAGGGAGTGGCCTTGAACTTCCGATCCTGTGCCGTGGTGCTGCCGACGGCACTCTCGGCGGCGTCTTCATGGGATCAGAACCTTCATTGCTGTCCTCCAGCTGCGGGCCGACACGGGATTCCGTTCTTGGCGCAAACTGGGTTTTGGCTGATGGCTCGCAGGTCCGCACAGGTGCGCGAGTGGTCAAGTCTGTGGCCGGCTACGACGTCACCCGACTGCTGCTCGGTTCCAGGGGGCAACTCGCCATAAACACCAGCTTGATCCTGCGTCTACGCCCCGCCCCTCGACGAGTCCATTGGCTGCAGGTCAACAGGACTGTCTGGTCGGCGATTGAACCTTCTCTGCCGCAGCCTCGCCTGTCGATACCGCTTCCTGAAGGTGACATGTTGCTGTTGCAGTACGCCGACTTCAACCTGCAGCATCCCGAGCTGACTGATGTCGATCATGAATACTCCAGCGAACGACTCCGCCGCCACCTAGACCAGCTGTGCGCTCCACTTCCAGAGGCTTCGCAATGGTTATCCGCGACTGCTGAGGCATGCGCCCCGGGAGCCCCACACTTCGGGAGGCGACCATGACTGCCGACTTCGGCGGGCTGCCTGGCTTGATGGAATGTATGCACTGTGGATTGTGCCTACAAAGCTGCCCCACTTACATGGTGACATCAGCCGAGCCCGACTCACCACGTGGGCGCTTATTCCTGATGCGCGCGGTGGAAGAGGGACGGCTGCAAGCTGAAGATGCTGCCCCCTCCTTGGACCGTTGCCTGCAATGCCGGGCCTGTGAAGTCGCCTGCCCGTCGATGGTTCCCTACCATCAGGCTCTGCAGGACTTTCGTCACAAGCATTATGCAGGGCCAGGCCAGATGGCAGCCTGGCTAGGTTCAGGCTCGCGGATGCGTCTCGCCGGCCGATTCCTTAGAGGTGCACGGCGCTCCGGCCTACTGACCGCAGCGCGGTTGTTGCCATCAAAGCGAATACGCCGCGCAGCTGCGATGGTGCCCCGCAACCCCCGCTACTTCCGGCCGCAGCCTGGATCGGAGTTTGCCGCTGTCGAACCACAACGTGGCGTAGTCGCGATGCACTTGGGTTGCGTGGAAGCGGAACTGTTCGGTGATGACATCAAGGACAGCATCACGGCCCTGACCCGTGAAGGCTTCAAGGTGGTGTGCCCGCAACAACCGAGTTGTTGTGGTGCGGCGGCTGCCCACGATGGAGACCATGAATCAGGGAAATCCAGTGGTGAGCTTAGCCTTGGACAATTGAAGGGGTTTGATGCCATCATCGTCCCTGCCGCTGGATGTACCGCCTTCCTCAACGACCTCGATGAAAGTGCCGGAGTAGTAGACCCGATGGTCTTCCTGGCACGTGTCGGGCTACGCAGCGAACTCAAACCCGTGGACCGCAAGGTGGTGTATTCCACTCCTTGCCATCGCACCAACGTCCTGCGCGACACCGCAGAGATGCGCGCGGCACTGCAGGCGATTCCAGGATTGGAGCTGGTGGAATCCGATGAGGCCGAACTTTGTTGTGGTGCCGGTGGCGCAGCCTTCTTGAAGCAACCAGACCTCACCGATGCTGTCGGCATGCGAAAGGCCGATTCCATTACCGCCAGTGGCGCGGCCCAGGTCATCAGTGGCAACCCTGGCTGCGCGATGCAGCTCGAAGCCAAGTTGCGCGAACGGGGTTCGGAGATGGATGTAGTCCATCCGATCACCTTGTTGCGTGAGGCGTTGCGGGATTAGAGGTCAGGCCAGGTTTTCCTTCGGCACCGCATCGATGAACATCACCACGGCAGTGACGATGGCAAGCACGATACAGACCAGGAAGATGCCGACTGACCACAGGTGGGTTCGACGCCACTGTGGTTTCCCCCGCAGCTGCCAACCCGTGAATATCACTGGTGGAATCGCCGCCAAGGTGACGAATGCACACACGATGTGCACCGTAAGCTTGACTTCCTCGAAGGTGAAACCGCGGCCATAGAGGTCGGCCTGCCAGACCGCTGCCAATAACACCACGACGGTCGACACAGCCAGCTTGATGTGCAGCTGTTTTTGTCCCCGCCGCCCCGTAAGCAGCGTGAAAACGAGCATCACCACCGCCGCGAGAAGGTTAGCCACGAAGAGGGTTGTGTTCACGAGAAGAGGATAACATCGCCGAATGCCTGCGCTCACCCAAACCCTCCTGTGCTTCCTCCTCGGCTCCGGTGCTGTCGTCGCCAGCACCCCAGCTCAGGAGCCAGCACCACCGATCGACGCCCCAATCATCATCCAGGATGTTGATGTCTGGGAAGGTCCGGGGGAAATCCGGCAAGACATCACGATCATCGTGCATGATGCATACGCAGTGGAGTTCCATCAGGAGGAAGTCCGACTCGAGGATTACCCCCAGGCTCGACTCCTTGAAGCTGGTGACGACTGGGTCGTTTATCCAGGCATAATTCACGGTGAGTTCCCGAACGGACATGGCGAGAGACCGGTCAACCCTTATCGCGGGACTGCAACTGACCCCACCACCGGCCCACTGACCGCCATGGAGTACGGCGAGCACAGTGCCTTCTTCGGCTGGCTATCGGCTGCCGACAATGCGCAGTGGGATGGTGAAAGCACGAACAGTTGGCGGGAGTTGGGTTTCACCAGCGGATACCTCGTGCCTAACCGTGGACTGGTTCAGGGGCACGCCGCGCACCTTTCGTTCAACGGCAAGCCATTGGCTGAAGCGTTACTTCAACACGAAGGCTTCCAAGTCATGTCGTTGCGTGGTGTCGGTGGATACCCATCCACGGCCATGGCTTCCTTGGCTGTGCACCGGCAACTACTGCTTGACCAGGGCAGGCCTGGATTGTCTCCCGACCTCGAGCTTGGCGACAAGCGGATCTTCCGTGCCAATGGTGCGCGCACCATCGAGAACTTCCTCGACCTGCAGCGCGACTTCGGCAGTGGCGGTGCGGATTGGTTGATCCTCGGTGGCTACGAGGCATGGAAGCACGCTGACCGGCTCAAGGAGCAAGGAGTCGGCGTCCTGTACAGCGTCAATTTCGGCGAAGCACCGAAGTCCGAGGAAGAGCTGGAACTCAATGATGCCGAGCAACGGCCGTGGTGGCAGTTCCCGCTTCGTCAACGCAATGAGGAGCGCCGCGAGCATGCTGAGAACGTCTCTGGATTCATCAAACTCCGTGATGCTGGTGTCACCTGCGCGATAGTACCGAAGGTCGGCACTGGAGATTTCGGCGAACGCATGCAGCAGTTGGTCGATGCCGGCTTGGGTGTCGATGTCGCCCACCAAGCACTGTCCACCGATCTCGCTGACCTGCTGGAGCTCGACAGGCAGCCTGCCGACTTCGTCATCTCCAGAGGGTCGTTCTCCTTCGACGAGCCTCAGATCGCTTGGGTGTTCAGCCATGGTAGGGCTTGGCAATTCGATGCTGAATCAGCTGATGAAGACGAAGGCGATAACGACTCTTCTGATGACTCGGAAACCAGCATCAGCGGTGATTGGAAGTTGACGGTCGAAAGCCCGATGGGTGAGGAGAAGTTCGGTGCGAGCTTCGACCCTGGAGCAAACCGGATTGAGGTATTCCAACTCTCGAGTCGCAACGACAGTGAGGCCGCCAGCGGCGTCAAGTTCCAAGGCAACCGCGCCAAGTTCGATTTTCACGTCCCGGAACCTGAGATGGATGTGACCGTTTTCCTCAAGCTCGATGGCGATGAGATGCACGGCAAGATGAAGACTCCATTCGGTGACGTTCCGGTGGCCGCCGAACGCTTGGGAGACGACAACACGAAGTCTTCTTCCTCCAGCGATACCGGCAGCAAGGAAGATGATCAGGATGAAGGTGCCGATGAAGATGAAGCGGACACCGACCTCGGCCACCCACAGTGGCTGACCGAGACGCATGCCGATCGTCTACCGATAAGCGATTGGGCCAACGATGGCAGTGACGACATCCTCTTGAAAGGTGGAACCCTGTACCGAATGGATGGCCATGAGCCCCACATCGGCGACTTGTTGATCGTAGATGGAATCATCAGCGCTATCGGTGATTCACTGGACGCCCATGCTGGTTGCATCGAGGTCGATGCCACTGGCTGGCACCTGATGCCTGGAATAATCGACGCCCACTCCCACCTTGCTCTCGACGCCATCAACGAGGGAAGCGTCGCGATCTCCGCCGAATGCCGCGTTGGCGACATGATCCACCCTGAAAGCATCGGCATCTTCCGTGCCGCAGCGGGTGGTGCGACCGTGGTGCAATCCCTGCACGGGTCCGCCAACCCGATCGGTGGCCAAGCTGCAACTTGGGAGTTGGATGTGCAAGCACAGTCGATTGCCGAGTTGCTTATCCCTGGCGCGCCGCGCAACATCAAGTTCGCCCTCGGCGAGAACGTCAAGCAATCGAACTGGGAGTCCTCGTGGGGCAAGCGATTCCCCAACTCTCGACTCGGGGTGCAGGCCGTCTATCGCAGGGCTTTCACCGCCGCCGAGGATTACGCTGAACGCCGTCGCTTGGCCATTGCCGGACAACTGCCGAACTTCAGGCGCGACGTGAGGCTCGAGGTCCTGGCCGACATCCTCGAGAACGAAGTCCACATTCAGTGTCACAGTTATCGTGCTGATGAGCTCTTGATGTTCATCGACATCTGTGCGCAATATGGCATCAAGGGACCGACCTTCCAGCATGTCCTTGAGGGTTATAAGGTCGCCCCAGAGTTGGCCGCCGCCGGTGCGATGGCTTCGACCTTCTCTGACTGGTGGGCCTACAAGCTCGAGGTCAAGGATGCGATTCCCTGGAACGTCGAGATCCTCGAGAAGGCCGGCGTCACGGTGTCGATCAACTCCGACTCCGACGAGCTGATTCGCCGCCTCAACACCGAAGCTGCCAAGGCGATGCTGTATGGAGACTTGGATTGGCAGACCGCCATGGCTTGTTGCACCATCAATAGTGCCAAGCAACTGCGTCTCGACCATCTGCTCGGCAGTCTTGAAGTTGGCAAGCACGGCACCATCAGCGTTTTCGACGGGCCGCCCCTCAGCGGCTACTCGCGTTGCGTCTTGAGCATGGCGCGTGGCAAGGTCTTGTTCGAAGCCAACCCGAATCGCGATTCCATCTGGCAGGAATATGGAGAAAGCGTCGCGGCATTCGCCAGTCAGCTGCGCGAAAGCGTTGAGGTCGAGCCGGCAATAATCGATGAGTCGGCAGAGGCTGCAGACTGGACCGCCTGGACCGCTAACGGCCAAGGCCTCAGCTACCTGATCGAGGGTGCCACCATCCACCCCGTCGTCGGTGAACCCTTCGTCGGCAATGTGTTGGTCAAGGATGGCCTCATCGCAGAGATCACTCGTGGGAGCGCCAATACCCCCTACGAGCAACGTCTGCAGGTAGACGTGATCAAGGCGCGTGGCAAGCACTTGTATCCAGGGTTCATCAACTGCCTCGATCGCACCGGCATCTGGGAGATCGGCTCGTTGCGTGCCTCTCGCGATGATGTAGAGACCGGTAAGGACCACCCTGACTTGTCGACCGCAGCAGCGATTCATGCCGATAGTGCGCACCACTTCGTGGCCCGTAAGACAGGTGTCTCTTATGTTCTCACACGACCTACATCCGGACGCATACGCGGCAAGGGTGCCTTGATCCAGCTCGATGGAGTCACCACTCCAGACATGGTGGTCAAGAAGGACATCGGTCTGTTCATCCGTTTCCCACGCGTGTCCGGCTTCGAGCAGGA
>CAZJGH010000127.1:0-8262 GCA_964545405.1 uncultured Planctomycetales bacterium | reverse complement strand
GTACGCAGATGAGGCCGCCGGCCAAGATGATTGGGCCGACATGGGGCGCACCGGTGCGTCGGCAGTGGCCTTCCGATTAAGTCCTTTTGGCAAGAAGTCGGTGAAGCGCGGCCTGGAGCATGGTGCTTTGATCGGCGAGCACCCCGAGAGTTTCCCCGACACCCATGCGTCGCCGATCATGGGCATGGGTTACGGGGCGGCGGGTGCTGCAGGAGATCCAAAGGTGCTGAAGAAACTAATGGATGCGAATAGGTGGTGGTTCACGCTGGCGCAATGCACCGACGGAAGTTTCTACTACCAACCAAACCGCGACAACACCGGCTACGGTGCGGATTCACGCATTGGTGCGAGTGCCGTGACCGCATTCATCCTTTCGACCCCGAAGAAGAACCTACGCGTAACGGGTCGGTCGGAGTAAAGGATGCCACACGTGACTGCGCACCCAAAGTAGCCACCCCTACTTGGCGGAACGCCCGTTGTAGACCAAGCCACCCCCATCTGCATAAGCTTGCAGAACTTCCACTGCATTTCCGCGCAGGACATCGCGCAGGACGGAGATTCCGCGTTGCTCCAGCTCGGCAACCCAGTCCGCACTCTTCGCGCCTTCATCGAAACCGATCGCGCGTGCATCTTCATCATACGCAGCACAAACCAAAGCGTTTACGCCTGACCATGGAACCGCACCCAGGCACATCGCACATGGTTCGGTGCTGGCGTACAACTCATAATGGGTCGCCAAATCATTACCCAAATCGAAGGTTTGCAGGACTTGCTGCGCCATCGCAATCGCGACCATCTCGGCATGGAACATCGAGCAGCAAGCAGAGGCCACAAGATTCACCCCGGGAGCGACCAGGAGGCCGTCGGCGCGGAAAATGGCGGCGCCAAAAGGCCCGCCGGTCTTGTGCTGAATATTGAGCCGCGACAACTCCACGACCAGAGCCATGCGCTCTTCGATGCTCGAGAACTGTGTGCCAGTCTCGTGAATGTACTCCCCAATCCAACTTGGCAGAGTCAGGGTCAATGACGGGTAAGTCATGAGTCCAGGATACCGCTAAAATCCCGGCGTGAGTCTGTACACGCCCCCCTCTTACGACGTCGCCATTGTTGGCGCCGGTGCCGCTGGTTTGATGGCGGCGATTTGGGCGGCGCGTGGTGGTGCCAAGGTCGTGTTGCTCGATGGCCAGCCCAAAGCGGGTGGCAAGATCCTGATCAGTGGCGGCGGCCGTTGCAATGTGCTGCCGATCGAATCGCGCGATCCCGTGGAAGCCAGTTTTCACACTTCGGGCTCGCGCAATGTGTTGAAGCGTTTCTTCAAGACTTGGCGCTTGCCGCAGATCCAAGATTTTGTGCGCTGGGAATTGGAGGTGCCACTGGTTGAAGAAGGCGACAACAAGCTCTTCCCGGAATCGGGCAAGGCGCGTGATGTGCGTGATGGCCTGGTGCGTGAAGCCGAGAGTTGTGGTGCGACCATCACTTACGCATGGCGAGTGGCGGCGATCGACAAGCCTAACCCCCAAGAGGGTCGCGAGACTTTCGTGCTCCACGCGGAAGATGAGCGCCAAATCCATGCGACCAAGGTCATTCTCGCCACCGGCGGGGAATCAGTCCCTGCCACCGGCAGTGATGGTTTCGGATATCGCTTGGCCAAGAAGCTCGGGCACAAGCTGGTCCATACCTATCCAGCCCTGGTTCCTCTAACCACCAATGACCACGACCTGAAGGGACTTGCGGGCTTGAGCCTGCCTGTCGCATGGCGCGCAGTCGTCGACGGCAAGGATGTCGCGAGCGGCGAACGCAGCTTCCTTTTCACCCATAAGGGTTTCAGTGGTCCAGCGGTCCTCGACGCCAGCCATTACGTCATCCGTGACGAAGCCGAGATCTTCATCTCGTGGGAGGGGCAATCGCGGCAGCAGTGGATCGATTACCTGCAATCCCGCGCGCGACGCAACGTGTCCAAGACGGTGTCCGACCTTCTACCCAATCGACTGGCAGCATTGCTTGTCGAGCGCTCGGGGGTCCGCGGCGAGATGCGTTGCGGCAACCTCACCCGCAGTACTTTCGATGCCCTGCTCGAGCAGCTGTGTGATTTCCCTCTGCCCGTCAGCGGCAGTCGCGGATTCGCGGTCGCTGAAGTCACCGGCGGCGGGGTTGCCTTGGATGGCATCGATCCATCCACCCTCGAGTCACGCAAGACACCGGGACTGTATCTATGTGGCGAGATGCTCGATGTCTTCGGTGACATCGGCGGCTTCAACTTCCAGTGGGCTTTCATTACCGGCCGCTTGGCTGGAGAATGCGCCGCCAAATCCAAGTAAGACCGCTTAGCCGAGCGCCCCGAGCAGCTTCGGCAGGCTCACTTCGTAACGGCTGTCGAGGGTGAAATGACCACCCTTACAGAACTCGATGTGGGCTGGGATACCTTGCTCGGCGAGACGTATCTCCATGCGCTTCAATCCCCACTGCAAGGCGAACTCATCGGTCTCGCCGGCATCCAGGTAGAGGCACTTCAAGTCGCGCAACCCGCGTGCGTATTCCTCTTCCTCGACCATGCGAAGTGGATCGAACTTAAGCCAGCCGTCGAACACTTCATGGCGAATCTCACCGCTTGCGGGATCGATCGGCAACTCCACCCCCAGTGGTGCGTCGGCGTTGGGTGAATAACAACTGGCCATCGCGATGCCCTCTATTCCCGCGTGTTCAAGGTTGCCGAAATGTTCCAGCTCAGGCAGCTGCTTGATGAAGCTCTCCGGGCCGCCGTACTTTTGCCAACAAGTTAGGGCGTCAGCGAAGCCACGGAAATGACTCATATCGAAACCCATGTCACCGGCATGCGAACCGACTGCGCTGAAATATCCCGGCCGACGCATCGCCAAGCTCAGGGCCCCGAATCCACCACTTGATTTGCCGACGACGATTCGGCGGTCGTCACCACCGCATTCGAATGCTGCCTCCGCGCTGGGAATCACTTCATCAAGCACGTAGGACTGATACTGGCCAGTTCCGGCACTATCCACATACTGGCTACCCCCGAGCTTGGTCTCAGCGGCAGGCCACACGAAGACGGCTGGTGGAATCGAACCACTTTCCATGCCGCGAGCAATTCTCTCCGGCACACTCTCCCCCCACATTGACCCCTTATTCACCACCTTGTGGTTGAACCCGGTATAGCCGACCAGGACTGCCACCAATGGCAAGCCAGCTGTCGCTCCTTGGGGCAGCAAGACCGGTTGGCTGCGCTCGTGGGGGTCTCCCAAGGGGTTGCCGCGCAGTAGTTCCGAGTTGACGTCGAGGGTCGTCAGGACCGCCCCGCCAGTAAGTTCACGTCGGTATTCGAAAAGCCTGCGCTCACAGGATACGCTGTGCCTATGCCGCGCCGCCTCCTTGTTCTTGCCACCCTTTGTGCCGCTGGTTCTTGCGTCCAGCCCGAAGTCGAGCCCGAGGGTCTCAGCCCCTACGACTACGCCCTCGCTGATGGCGAATATGGCATCGAACAGTTGCCGTACACCGAGCCGTGGCCGGATTTCTCCATCGGTTGGCAGCGCCGCGAGGAGCTGATCGAGGCCTCACGTGCCAGCTTGTCTTATCTCGGCAAGCCTTCATCGAAGGGCTTCTTCCCGGTCGGTCCTGGCGGAATGATCACCCATGACCTGATGAAGCGCTCCATCATGCGCTTCAGTGAGGTACTCGAGACCTCTACTTCAGCTGAAGATTTCCTTGAGACCCTCAACGCCGAGTTCGACGTGTGGGTGGCGCGCGGCCGCAGCTCGACTGGCGACGTCTTCTTCACCGGCTACGGAACGCCGATCCTGGATGGCTCGATGGAGCGTGGCGGCAAGTACCAGTACCCGCTGTACAAGACACCCGATGATCTTGCCCGCGATCCCGACGGCACTATCCTCGGCCGGATGAATTCGGATGGCGGCATCGTGCCTTACTACACCGCTGCCGAGTTGCGCGACAACCACCATCTAGATGGCCTTGAACTAGTGTGGCTGACGAATCCATTCGATGCCTACATCGCCCAAGTCCAAGGCAGTGCGGTCATTCGCTTCGAGGACGGCGAGCTGTTCGAGGTCGGATATGCCGGCAAGAATGGCCATGAGTACACCAGCATCGGCCTTGCCTTGATCGACGAGGGCAAGATCGAACGCTCGGAACTTTCGCTGCAGAAGTTGCGTGACTACTTCGCAGCCAATCCGGCCGAGGCAGATCGGGTGTTGCCTATGAACGCCAGCTTCGTGTTCTTCCAAGGTAGTGCCGGTGGCCCCTACGGTTGTCTCGGTCAGCCCGTTACGGCTATGCACTCCATCGCCACCGACAAGGACATCTTCCCACGCGCAGCGATCGTCTATGTCGAGACGCGGCTACCGGACTTCGACACCAGCGGCAGCTTGGTGCAGCGCCCGGTGCGCTTCTTCGCACTCGACCAGGACCGCGGCGGTGCGATCCGCTCGGCCGGACGCTGTGACGTCTACATGGGACTCGGCGATGACGCGATGGCACGTGCTGGCCACGTCAGTTCACGCGGCCGCATGTACTACCTGTTCCTGAAACACTAAGCCGTGCTGTTCTTGGTCCTTGCGGCAGCTGCTTGCGGTTGTTTTGCCGTAGGGATGATCGCTGCGGGCGGCGCCGCCCTCCTGCTGATCCCGATCATCAACTGGTCGCTGGGTGCCCAGGCGGTGGCTCCGGTTATTACCGTCTGCACCATGAGCAGCGGCCTGTCGCGGACCTTCATGTTATGGAGGAGCATCCGTTGGGACATCACCCGTTGGTACCTGCCGGGTGCGTTGGTCGGCGCCTTCATCGGCGCCAGGATCTTCGCCGAATTGGTGACCTCAGAGGATTCGCTGGCTGCGCTGCGCTGGATCATCGGCATATTCCTGATAAGCACCCTCATCCAGTTCAAGCTTGGTCGCAAACGCGCGGCATTCAAGACCACCATCCCGATGATGGCACCGATCGGATTCACGGTGGCGACAGCCTCCGGTCTAGTCGGCGGTGTGGGTCCGGTGTTGAATCCCTTCTACTTGAATCTGCAGGTCAAGCGCGAGGAGATGATCGCGACCAAGGCATTCAATGCCTTCTTCATGCACCTGACGAAGGTCGGAACCTATGTCAGTTTCGGAGCGCTTGATTCGAGACTCCTGATGTACGGCGTGGTGATGGGTTTCGGTGCGGTGCTTGGGAACAGGCTCGGCCGCAATTGGCTGGCACGAATCGGCGAGAAGCGGTTTCGCACTGCCGTCGTCTACATGAAGGCGCTGAGTGGCATGGTGATCCTGGTGACCGGTTAGAAAAGAATCGGCGCGGTAGCGATCTTCATCTCTACCGCCACGATGAAGGCGCCGAGAACTTCGTCGTCCAAGCCTCAGCCGACTTGAGCAAGATCACTTGGTGGGGTGCATGGGAGAACAACGCCGCCAACGCTGACAGCTTCACGATCAACGTCTATACCGACAACCCAGGGGGCCCCTTCGGTGCCGTTCCGGGCACCTTGGTCGCGACCTATCCTGCTGAGACACCTTCTGTGACGGCTACAGGATTCCAGTTTCCGACCGCATTGGGAATGATGGATGAGCAAATGCTCGAGGTCACCCTGCCAGCCACGTTGAGCCTTGCTCCAGGAAACTACTGGATTGAGATCTACAGCAACGGCTCCTCAGGAAGCGGCTACTACTTCATCTGGGAGATGGCCCCACAGGATTTCATCAACGGCAGCCAATGCATGGCGTGGTCACTGGACACTCCAGGCATCACTTGGTGGCCTTGCACCCCGTTCCCGGAAACGGATATGGCACTACTGCTTGAAGGCCAAGATGCTCCAGCCCTTAACGTCACCAACCTGGTTGCAGGAGGCAGCGCGACGGTCACCGTAGATTTCGCCACTCCCAACGGCAACGTTCGCCACGGACTTTCTCTTCATGGCGCAGGCCCGATCTCAACTCCTTTCGGAGACCTCCTGTTGAGCGCGCCATACATTGAGCTTCCCATCATGGCTGCTGACGCCGCCGGCCAGGCTTCGATGTCGTCGTCCGTGCCTCCCACCGTCGCAGGAATGACGATCTGGTTCCACGCATTGGATTTGTCTAGCCAGACATTCAGCAATGGGTTCTCGGCTGTAGTCCAGTAACCGAAATCGATTCCTCAACGACCTAAGCGCAAGCTCCAGAACACCAGGGCTGCCCCCCCAACTTGGGCCCACCCTGGTAAGCCGTCGCCCATGAGGCTGCCGAGCAGCATCGCGAAGATCACGCCGACGAAGCCGATCTGAGTCGCACGCGAGGCAGTGTGATACTTCAACGCATGCGTCAGGCAGACCTGACCACCTTGTGTCGCGAGGCCCAACATGAGAAGCCAAAGCCATGCCGCTCCGGTTGGCATGACGAACTCGTGCGCGCCACCGATCAGTGAAAGTGGGATCGAGACCAGTGGAAACGCCAACACGATGGTCAACGGATGCTCACTGCGATTCAATACACGCACAAGGCTGTACGCCAATGCCGAGAAGAAGGCGGTCCCTAACGCGAACAGGACGCCATTCCACGTGACCTGCGGAGTGAATCCCTTGATCAGGGCCACTCCGCCGAGGCCCACAAGCAGGGACATGCCTTGGAGCCACTTCAATCTCTCACCCATGAACAGCACGCCGACCACTGCCGCGAATAGAGGAGTCATGTTGTAGACCGTGACCGCGGTTCCCAGTGGAATCCGGTCGATTGCCTCGAAGTAACAAGTGAGGCCGATGAAACCGAAGACCGCACGCCAGAACAAGACGCCCTTGCGTTTTGCGGGAACCCAACCGGTAGTGCGACGAATCATCCCGATGGTCAGGACCACGGAGATCAGGCTGCGCACGAACACCTTCTCGAAACTCGGCAGCTCAGGCATCATTTTCGACGCCGCCGCCATCAATGCGAACGAGCAGGCCGCCGCAATCATCCACCAGGTGCCTGGCGAAACTCGATGGGCGCTATTCAAATCCCGTGGCCAGTGCCGGATGGAGTCCACCAACCATGGGACATTCCAGGGGTGGTCCAGTACATGTGTGGGCCGCTGTCCGGTGTCAGGAGAATCGCACCACCGAAGCCACCAAAGAAATCGCGCGTCCGCAACAACATGCGTTCCAAGGTCGCACTGGGCTCTTCGCCGAATCGAATCGCGTCGGCGACGCGTGCGCCGAAGACCGCACGCATGAAGGCCTCGCCATGCCCGGTGGCGCTTACCGCACAGAAATCATCGGCATAAGTGCCCGCACCGATGAGTGGAGTATCGCCGACGCGCCCAGGTTTCTTGCCCATCGTCCCGCCCGTCGACGTAGCTGAGGCCAAGTGACCACTGCCATCACGCACCACCGCGCCGACCGTGCCACCGGCGAAGTTCGGGTCTGCCCCCTCGTCGACCACGAGCCGCCATTGAGCCTTGGCTGCCTCCGTGGTCAGCTCGTCCTCTGGCACTCGACGGAAACCGCGACGAACTGCCCATTCTGATGCCGGTGCTCCGACCAACAGCACCTCAGGTTCCTCCATCATCGCCTTGGCAATCTGGATCGGGTGCGGGAAAGCATCGAGTGCAGCTAAGCCCGCAGCATTACGCGTAGCCCCATCCATGACTGCCGCATCCAGCGACACGCGACCCTCTCGAGTCAGGGCGCAGCCGACGCCGGCGTTGTAGATCGGGTTGTCCTCGAGGACCTCCACCGCGACGCAAGCAGCCTCGACCGCCGATCCGCCAGCCTCCAGGACCGCGCCACCGACTTTGGCCGCCAATTCGCAGCCTTGCGAGTGGGCTTGTTGGGAAGCCTCCGGAATAGTGCCGGCGCCGCCATGGACGAGGATGAGAGGTTCTGACATCGCCGCGAATTCTACTCTTCCCAAGGACTCCGTGACGACCGGGTAACTGTGGCCCGATGGGGCTAAAATGCCAGCTGTGAGCCACTCCCCGACTGACTACTTGGTTGCCCCCACCCTGCGACTCGACAAAGGTGAGGGTCTAGCTGAAGGTTTGCGTTGTCTGCGCGAGTTCGACCCCCGCGTTTTCATGATCTTTGGTGGCGACGCCGAGGATGTCGAGTGGCTGCATGACACCCTTGAGGATCAAGCCGGCCACCCCATCCTGTTCTGCGCCGACTTGGAGCGTGGCGCCGGTCAACAGTTCGAAGGGCTCACGCCGTTACCCGACGCATGGGCATTGGGCTTGCTGGGTGAGGAAGCATCCTATGCTGCAGGCCACCGCACCGCTGCAGACGCAGCGACTGCT
>CAZJGH010000126.1:0-8294 GCA_964545405.1 uncultured Planctomycetales bacterium | reverse complement strand
TCAAGCGCCTATCGGCAGTCTCCTGTGATGGCGAATGGGCGACGTGCAGGAAATCAGTGAAATGAAATGCGCGTTGGATGACCCGGAATACCAAGTACTCCAAGAGCAGGGCCACCAGCAGATAGACGAGCAGCGGATTGTTGCGCCAAGCTCCGACAAGCACCGCGCCGAGGTCGTCGTCGATGGCCCCGAAGGCAACGATGTTGAAGTGCGTGCCGAAGTGCGAGTAATAGATCTGGTCGGCAGCGAGGACGATGATGATGATGGTGATGCCGAAAGTCCAGTAGATCGAGCTCGTCACCAGCCATCGATGCCATCTGCGAAGCGTGCGGTTGCGCATCCACAACAGCGAAAGCGTTGGCGGCAAGGCGAACAGCAGGAGGATCCGCAGGTCGTGGAGCAGACCGAAGGCGAACGCCATCGGCAATGAGCCGAGGAAGTCGCTCCATACTTCAGGATGGGCGAACTGGATGGTGAACAACAACCTGAAGCCACTCATCAACACCAGCAGTACCGCCACCAGCCACCAAGTGCGGCGGATGGAAGTCAGGATCGCGTTGTGCAGTCGAATGTCGCTGGTCATGCTGCTGCGGTGAGTCACTAGGTCAAGGTGCGGCTGACGGCATCGCGCCAACCTTGGTAACGCTGTTCACGTTCGTCCGCTGACATTATCGGCCCAATAACCAGGTCTGCTTGCCATTTTGCCGCGAGTTCAGCCGTGTCGGCGGCAAGACCCACCTGCAGGGCAGCACAACTGGCAGCACCGGCTGCGGTGGTCTCGCTGAGAGTCGGTCGCACAACCGGAATGCCGAGGATGTCAGCGAGGAATTGTAACATCCAAGGGTTGGCAGTCATGCCACCATCGACTCGCAAGCGTGCAGGTAGTGGAGAACCATCAGCGCGCGCGCTTTCCAGCAGGTCACGGGTCTGGAAACAGGCTGCCTCCAAAGCCGCGCGCACGATTTCCGCTCGCCCTGTACCTCGCGTGACGCCATGAATGGATGCGCGTGCACGTGGGTCCCACCATGGGGCGGCCAAGCCAGTGAAGGCGGGCACCAGGTAGACCCGGGCGTCTGGGTTGGCTTGGCGGGCGAGGGCATCCGATTCAGCAGCGTCGTTCAATAGGCCAAGTCCATCGCGCAGCCATTGCACGGCTGATCCTGCGGAGAAGATGCTTCCTTCCACCGCGTAGCGCAGCTTGCCATGATGACGCCACAGCACCGTAGTAAGCAGATCCTTGCTTTGAACCAGGCACTGTTCGCCCGTGTTCTGCATAGCGAACGCGCCGGTGCCGAATGTGCACTTCATCGCACCGGGTTCGAAGCACGCCTGACCGATAGTTGCGGATTGCTGGTCGCCGATCATCGCGGCGATCGGGATCTCGCGACCGAACAAGTCAGCCTTGGTGACACCGAAAGTTGCGCAAGTATCACGGACCTCAGGTAGGACGCTGATCGGGATATTGAACTGCTCAAGCAGCCATGGATCCCATTCCATGGCGTTGATGTTGAACAGCAGGGTGCGCGAAGCATTGCTCACCTCGGTGGCGAACTCGGTGCCACCGGTCAAGTGCCAAAGAAGCCAAGTGTCGACGGTGCCGGCCGCCAACCTGCCGGCTTCGGCAGCTGCGCGCGCGCCTTCGACCTCGTCGAGAAGCCATGACAACTTGGTGGCGCTGAAGTATGGATCGAGTAGCAGGCCAGTCCGTTGACGGATCTCGTCCTCGATACCGGTAGCACGAAGCTTGGCACAATCATCGGTGGTGCGGCGATCCTGCCACACCAAGGCCGAATGCAGAGGGCGACCGGTCTCGCGGTCCCACAGCACTATGGTCTCGCGTTGATTGGTGATACCGATTCCAGCGACCCGTTCCAGTCCGTCAGGAACCTGCTGCAGAACCTGTCTGCAGCATTCGACGCAGTCCCGCAGGATGGAGTCTGGGTCATGCTCTACCCAACCCGGTTGCGGATAGTGTTGCTTCAGTTCCACTTGGGCAGTCGCCTGCGCAACGAAGTCGGTGTTGAACAGGATGGCACGTGACGAGGTCGTGCCTTGGTCGATAGCGAGGAGCAGCGGGTCAGCGCTCATCAGTGGCAGGTTGCGGCGCGGTCCAGCGTAGTTGTTGTTGCGGATTGACCGTCGACCCCGGTACTGGTCCCAGGTCGAGCAGCTTCAAGCACAAGTTGGCCGCGTCATTGTTGCGGATCGGCTGCGGACCGATGTGGATTGCCGATGGCATGTCGATGCCGGGGTCGAGGTACTGCCCACGGTTTATCTCGTACAGGTCGACTGGTCCCTCCATCGACTCCATCCACACGTAGAACGGGATCACGTAGTTGACCCACTGCAGCCCGTGGCCATGGTGGTTGGTATGCGGAATGCCGCCACCATGATCGGTGGTGAGCACGATCGCGGTACGTTCCAGCAGCTGAGGGTTAGCATCGAGGTGCTCGAACAGCTGGCCGAGGGAGGCATCAACCGCAGCGATCGAGGCCATGTACGCGGATCCAGGTGTCAGGTTCCAGCCCGAGTCGTGCCCAGCGTCATCGGGTGCGCGTAGATGCAGGAAGATGAACGACTTGGCATGCACCTCAGGGTCGAGCATCTCCGTCACCATCGGCATCTGTAAGGCCGGATCAGCTTCGATACTCATGATGTCCATGAGTGGTGCCTCACCTGCATTCCAACTTTGACGGAACAGCTCGAACTTCGGCTTGGACGCGAACATGGCGTCGGCGATTCGTGCGGCGGAAGTCACGTGGAACACTCCGTCGACCGGTGAGCCATTGCGACTCAGGAGGGTTTCCTCGACTTCAGGCTTGGCGTTGGTGAACCAGCCGTGACCATCGTTGCCGGTCGCGATGCGACCACTCAGAATGCCTACGTGATTCGGCAAGGTGACCGTGTACTTGCTGTCGGTGCGAGCGTTCAGGGTGCCAGCCCCTTGCATGATGCGCTGTAAGTTCGGCAGTTCCGCTGCACCTTCGACCATCAAGGCATCGCTGCGCAGGCCATCGACGCTGATCAGGACCACGTGGTCCGCGGCGCTCATAGATTGAGCCAAGGAAAGGAGAAGGGCGACAAACACATCGCCATTCTATGCCTTCCTTACAGTTTCTTGCGTGGCTTAGGGTCCTTAACCGGGTAGGTCGCGGCCACCCATGCGCGCCACTCACGCTCGACATCGAGCACCGACATGCCAAGGTGTTCGCGGAACAAGTTGCGCGACTCCTCACGATCCTTATATCCCAACAGCAACGGCTTGAGGGCTTCAGGGTGTACCGTCGCGACCCAGTCGTAGAGGCACCAGGCCACCGCATGTTGTTCCTCGCGCAAGGTGCCGGTTATCTGTGCAAGCAGGTCCGGCAGCAGACCTTCCTTATGCTTCATCAGGTACTTGCGCATCGCCACACGCCACTTGCCGCCTTCATAATCGAGATCGTTGTTGGCCTCGTCGATGCAATAGGTAGAGACCCTCTTGAACAGTGCATCCTCGTACCAGTGGGCCGCGCCGACGTCGAACCAACCGGCCTTCTTGTTGCCGATCCATTCCACCTGGTAAAGATTACTGAGGCGTAAGTGGGTGCCCTTGTGCACCGCATTCGAGACCACGTTCATGGCTTTCGAATCCAAGCCCTTCTCACCGGTCCAAGCACTGGTGGCAGGGGATACCCCATACAGCGAGAAACTCATGGTCGAGTTCTGCTCGAGGATGTCGAGGTTGACGCGCTTGTGGTTCTTGATGTCGTCCCAGTACCAGATGCGCGTGCGACGCGATGAATGGTGGGGCTTCACCCCGAAGTGGTCGTTCAGCAGCTCCGCGGCCTTCTCGAGTTCTGTCGCCATGATGTGCGCGATCTGATGCGAGTTCAGCTTGCGCGAGCCGTCCTTGAGTTTCTCGACATCGATGATGATGTCGTAGTGCTTGGTCACGATCCGCGTAAGCGACCTCTCGAATAGCTTCTCCGGCTCGGCGGGGCTGGACAGGAATCCTTCGTAGCGACCCAACTTGCGATCGATCAGGATGTTGTCAGGTCCACCACTGCAACGCTTGCAATCGATCAACAGGGCACCCGAACAATCCTCGCAAGCGGCCGCTACTGAACAGAACAGCACCTGCTCCTCAAGGGGGAGCAGGTGCTTATCGTGGCTGTCGCAGGCCTCTACGCCGCGATTCTTGCAGTAGTCACAACCGGTGCCGACCTTGTCTTCATCGACCTGCGGAGCCAACAAGGTTGCTGCAACAAAGAAGAACGCGGCAAACATGTCCTAGTCTACTCGACCCAAGTGCCGGCGACGTTGCTGGTGCGACCAGCCTGAAGCGCTTGGCCCCAGATCGAACGCCCGACCAATGTCGAGGGGATGTTGACCTGGAAGAAGCCACCGCCACTGGCGCTAGCTTGAGCCGTAGCTGCCAACAATGGTGCCGCTAGGTCGAGTACCACACCGAGCTGCGGAACGGATGAGCTGCCAAGGCCAGCAAGGCTGCCGGCAAGGTAGACGGTGCTGTTGGCGTTGGCGTTGCTGAAGGCGAAGTTCATCTGCGCACCACCAAGTGCAGGCATTGGCATATCCAAGTGCAGGCTGTTGGCATCGTTGATGCTGGTGTATGCATCGAGAGGCCCATTGAAGGTCAGGTCGGTGGTGATGCCGGTAGCGGGATCATCCATCGTCATGACGATGTTCAGGTCGAGGTGAAAGTTGATTACCGAACCGCTTTGGCTGATGTTGCCTGACACTGGAGTAGGCAGCGACTCGATACCGGCGATCGGCTCGGTGCCACTACCGAACAAGCCACCCATGGTGTTGGTGCCGGCGGTGCTGGTCAGGATGATCAAGGCGGTGAAGTTGCCAGCCGGATCGATCGAGAACGTCGGGGACGCCAAATGGAACTCCATGTCGCGAATCTTGAAGGTCGCCAGCGGAGGCAAGAACGGCAGCGGGTTCGGGATCGACCCATTCAATGTGTCTGGGTCGGTGAATGCCAAGGCACCGTTGAGCGACCCACTGGTGAACGGAGCACTGGCTGAATCCAGCTTCATGTCGACGCTGCCACCGACGCGGAAGGTCGATGGGCTGATGTTGACGTTACCCAGGCTGGTATTCACTGACCAGCTGATGACGTTGTTGGGTTGATCTAGATCAGCTGAGAATTGGACTTGCTGAGCGGAAATCGACGCCGTCAGTAGGGCGACGGCAGCCGGCAAAAGGATGTGCTTCGACATGGGCGAGTACTAGAGGGTTGGGTTTGTCCCGAAAGTGGGGGATTCAAACATCATAGTCAACAATCAGCGGCGCGTGGTCTGAGAAGCGTGATTTTCGCCATACCGACGCTGCCCGGGCCTTCGCAGCCAAGCGGGGGGTAGCGACCTGATAATCGATTCGCCAACCAGTGTTGTTGGCCCAAGCCTGCCCCCTGTTGGACCACCACGTGTAGCCTTCTCCTTCCGCTTCAGGATGAAGACCACGGAATACATCACGCCAATCGAGTTCACCGAAGACCTTGGTCATCCATTCGCGTTCCTCAGGCAGGAAGCCGGAGTTCTTCTGATTGCCGCGCCAGTTCTTGATGTCCTTCTTGGTATGGGCGATATTCCAATCACCACAGACCACGATGTCGCGGCGGGACTTGCGTTGCTCCAATAGCCAGTCAGCGAAGTAGTCCATCGCCTCGTACTTGAAGGTCTGGCGTTCATCCTTCGATGAACCTGAAGGCAGATACAAGCTGACTACACGCAGGTCACCGAAGTCAGTAAGCAGGAAGCGACCTTCACTATCCAGTTCATCCCAACCGATCCCGACCTGGACATCGTCAGGCTCTTGCTTGGAGTAGATCGCCACTCCCGAGTAGCCAGGCTTCTGCGCATGGTGATAGATCGCATGCATGCCTGGAGGGTCCTGCATGACCTTGGTCATCTGCGAGTCCTGGATGCGGGTCTCTTGCAGGCAGATGACGTCAGCGTCATGATCCGGAAGCCATTCGAAGAAACCCTTGCGGGCGGCGGCACGAATGCCGTTCATGTTCAGCGAAGTGATGCGCATGTCTAGTCGAGAGCGCCAAGGGCGCGTAGTTGTTTCACTGCTTGCGGCTGCCAACCGCGGTTAGCCATCGGGCTGGCGGGGCTGGGGTGAAGGACAGTGCCGAAGCGGGGGCCGTCCGGGCCGACCGCGGTCATCGCGCGCTTCTCGGCGAACTTGCCGACGCCGATCACGAGCTCGGGTCGAAGCCAAGCGACTGCCTGGCGCAGCGCCTCATCGCAAACCTCGAACAGCTCGTCACGTGCTGCGGCCGGCAGCTTGTCGGGGGTGAAGTTGCGGCCGCTTTCGACCATGAAGACCAACGGGCAATAGTTGATCACGCAGAACTTGTCGGCGAAGTCATCGGGCGTATCGAAGAAATCCTGTGCCCAGCCCCACAGGCGCCGTCCGCTGACTTCCGAGCGAGTGCAGGCGAACCCTTCGATCGGCCGCTTGGGGTGTTCGATACTCGGGCGGTCGACCTTGGCCTCTAGTTCCAGCCAGTCGCGGGCCACGGCTACCTCGCCGAAGGGCACGCCGGTCTGCGCCATGCCCCATGGGCCGGGGTTCATACCGAGCAGCAAGGTAGGTACCCCGCGTTTGGCGTAGCGGCGCAGGAACTTCTCGTGTGAGCGGCGCGCGTAGACCAGTGGGTTGTACACATGGGTCACAGGTTCGGGGAACTGCAGGGCGTCGACCTTGGCGGCAAGTTCGCGGGCGATGGAGACCAAACTCATGGGGCGGGAGTTTAGCAAGCGAGGCTGCGACTATTTGAGACCCTGAGGCGGCTTTATCCTGTGGCGATGGAACGCGTGCTCGAACCCGAAGTCATGGACACCGCCGAGGAGGCCAACTCCTACGACGCGATGGATCACTCTGCCGTCAACCATGCTTTCGCGACTCGATTGCTGGAGCTCGGCGTGCGCGGCAAGGTCATCGATATCGGTTGTGGTCCGGGTCATGGGCCGCTGCAGTTGGTGGCGATGGATCCCGCAGTCCATGTAGTAGGAGTCGACTTGTCACGCAACATGTTGTCTATCGCGGAGGAGCATCTGGCTGCCTCAAGTCATGCCGATAGGGTCGAGTTCGCGTTGGCTGATGCCAAGGGTCTTGATTTCGCTGACGGGAGTTTCGATGCCGTGTGTTCCAACACTATCCTGCATCACATTCCTGAGCCGGTCGATTTCCTGCGCGAAGCCTGGCGCGTGCGCAAGGATGGCGGCAGCTTGTTGATCAGTGACTTGTTCCGCCCTGAAAGCATTGCCGAGGTGGATCAACTGGTGGAGAAACATGCAGCCAGCGAACCGGCCGAGGCACAGGAGCTGTTTCGCGCCAGCTTGTGTGCAGCCTTGACTCCTGACGAGCTGGTCGAGGTCGCGCGTGCTGCGGGAATGGCAGGGTGTGATGTCGTAATCGACAGTGACCGCCACATGTCATTGCAAGTGGCGGCCACGATCGATGGTTGACCATGCTGCGACCTTGATGGTCACAGCAGTGAAGTAGTGGTTACTGAATTACCTCAGCGACCAGGTTCGACTTGACCGAATCGACGTTCGCGATGCCACGTTGGATTGCAGCCTGCAGGTAGGCACTGGCACCGACCGGTGCCGCACCCGGGACAGGCGCAGCGTAGCTGGCGAAGCCAGTGGCACTGGCGGTACTGCTACCCAAGTAGATCACCGAACCGAGATCCAACACCAAGCCACCGAGCTGCGGCGGTGCGGTAGCGCCAAGGCTGAGGCTAGCAAGGAAGTGCACGGTCTCACCTGGTTGCGCGTCGGTCACGCTGAGGATGGTGGTGCCACCCGCGGTGACGGTGCCAGAGGACAAGGCGATATCCATGCTGGTCGAGAATTCCCCGACCCACGTACGCCAACCGCTGGTGCGGTACTCGTGGTGACTCCAGAAGGTGGCAGGGTCGACAGGGTCCTGCTCGACGCCGGCGTAGTCGCCCCAGCGGTTACCGGTCTCTGACGAAGTACTGCGTACCAACTCGGTGGCAGGTCCGAAGGTACCGAGTGGAGTACCGGCACCACGGGTCACGAACTCGACACCGATGTATTGGCTCGACGAAGAGCGGTTGAATGCGATCGCGGCATCGCCGGAGGCACCGACGTTGATGTCGCCGAACCAGTTGTGCTCGCCGTTACCGAAATCGAGGTTGCCTGACTGGCGCAAGGTCGGGTTGGAACCACTGGTAGGCCAGCCGTTGAGCTCGACCTCGTACCAGCGCACTCGTGCGGTGCTAGGGCCGGTGTTGTGGCAGATCCAGAAGG
>CAZJGH010000125.1:0-8466 GCA_964545405.1 uncultured Planctomycetales bacterium | reverse complement strand
GAATGGACGAAGTCATTTACGAGGAGTTCAAGGGCACTGGCAACATGGAGCTTACCCTGGATCGTCGCTTAGCTGATCGTCGCATCTATCCAGCGGTCTCGATCGAACACACCGCAACGCGTAAGGAAGAGAAGCTCTTGTCCCGCACGACCTTGCGCAAGGTCAATATTCTGCGACGGGTCCTGAGTCGCCTGCGTCCTCGTGAAGCGATGGAGATGTTGGTTGACCGTTTGGACCGATATCCATCGAACCAAGAGTTCCTCGCGGCGTTCTCCATGGATGATGTCCAGTAGTACTCCAGTATCAAGCTCGTCTGCCACGGTCGCTCAAGCGCCGGTGGTGTCGGTGCGTGGTCTGGTTAAGAATTACGGCGAGGTGCAGGCGCTGCGCGGAGTGGATTTCGATGTTCCTGCCGGCTCGGTCCTGGGCTTCCTCGGTCCGAACGGTGCCGGTAAGACCACGGCCATCAAGATCCTGTGCGGATATCTTGCCGCCGACGCCGGCAACGTGTCTGTCTGTGGCTTGGATGTCGCGACCTCTGCTTTGGAGGTGAAGCAACGAATCGGTTATCTGCCGGAGAATAACCCGGTGTACACCGATATGCGTGTCGAGGATTTCCTGCGCTTCGCTGCTCGAGCCCGTGGCTTGAGTGGCAGCGCTGTACGCGAAGGTATCGATAGGGTCGTTGTCCAAGCCGGCTTGCCTGAGGTCTACCGGCGCTATGTCGGTCAGTGTTCGAAGGGCTTTCGCCAACGGGTTGGGTTGGCCCAAGCACTTATCCACGACCCAGAACTGTTGGTCCTGGATGAGCCGACCAACGGGCTTGATCCGTTGCAAGTCGTCGAGATGCGTGCCTTGATCCGCGAACTAGGGAAGACCAAGACGGTGATGATCACCAGTCATGTCTTGCCCGAGATAGAAGCCTTGGCAGACAACGTCGTTCTTATTCATCAGGGTGAGAAGGTCGCAGATGGTCCACTCGACACCATCGCTGAAGGCGTGTCCGGAGTCCTGCCAGTGCGCTTATCGGTAGCATGCAGTTCTCAGCAGTTCGACAGTTTGCTTGAGTCTTCAGGTGTGGCCAAATCGGCCGACCGTCGCGCCGCCTTCTCCACTTCGATCGATCAAGTACAGGCTGCGGTAGTCGAAGTCGATGGACCTGCGGGAGTCGCCGCGTTGGCAGCGGCGGTCAACCAAGCCGGCTTCGACTTGCTCGAGCTGACCCCGATGGGGGGCTCTTTGGAATCACTGTTCCAGAGCTTGCGTCATGGAGGTGTCTCATGAGGAGCCTGTTGATCGCGCGTCGCGAGTTCTTCACCGCATTCGATTCGCCAGTCGGTTATGTGGTGCTTGCCTTGTTCCCGGCGTTGGCAGCCGCATTGTTCTTCGTGCTAGGTCCCTTCTTCCTGGTCGGCGAAGCAAGCATGCGCGATTTCTTCGCTTGGGTGCCATGGCTCCTGGTGATTCTTGCCCCGGCGATTTCGATGCGTATCTGGGCGGAAGAGCGACGATCCGGGACTGAGGAACTGCTTCTCACTTTCCCGTTCCGACTTCGCGACCTGGTCATCGGCAAGTTTCTCGGCGCTTGGGCGATCCTTGGGGTGGCATTGTTGTTCACTGCCGGAGTCCCCATAACCCTCGAGATCCTCGGCGATCTCGACTGGGGGCCGGTAATCGGTGGCTACGTCAGCGCTATGCTGCTTGGCGGCGCCAGCTTGGCGATCGGCTTGTTCTTGTCCGCCAACACCTCGAACCAGATCGTCGCTTGGCTACTCGGAGTAGTGGTGTTGATGTTCTTCAACCTGATCGGTGGGGCCGCTACGGCAAGTGCGATGCCACCATCCTTGGGTCGCATGTTTCTGGCGCTTGATTTCGGTGAACACTTCCACTCGATCACTCGCGGCGTAATCGGCATCGGCAGTGTCGCCTTCTATTTCGGGGTCATGGCGATCTTCCTGTGCGCTAACGGCCTCGTCATCGAGCGGAGGCGTTGGTCATGAGCGCATCACCAGCGAACAAGGCGCGTCGGGATTCCAACTGGTCTATCCTGTTGGTGGTCTTGCTGGTAATGCCAGCGATCGCGTTGCTGACCCAACTGCGTTGGCGCTGGGACTTGACCGAAGAGCGAGCCTACTCGCTGTCTCCTGCCACCCTCGAGACCTTGGCGAGATTGGATGACCGCTTGCAGATCAAGCTCTACTTCAACCGCGATATCGAGGGAGCCGAAAGCCTACTACCTGCAAGGCTGGTGATCGAGGATCTACTTACCGAGATCGAGCGTAAGGGTGCCCCGTGGGTGTCGGTCGAGACAGTCGATCCGACGACCGATTTGGCAGCGATGCGCGATGCCGAGCATGTCGGAGTGGAGCCATTGCCGGTACGGGCCCAAGATGTCGGAGGAGTCAGTGTCGACCTGCTTTACCAGGGCCTGGAACTTCGCTATCAGAATCGCTCCGAGGTCATCCCGTTCGTGACTCCTGATGAGTTCGAGTTCGCCTTCACCGTTCGTCTTGCAGAACTGCAGCGTGACCAACGCCCGGTGATCGGCATGGTTTCCGATGAGCCGATGCTGCCGCCACAGATGCCAGGCGTTCCGCGGCAGGTGCCCGCTGGCCGCATCTATGAGCAGCTTCGTGTTGTCCTCGGTCAACGTTATGCCGTTCGCGATATCGATCCATCCCGCCCGGACGCGATTGCAAGTGATATCGTCGCGATTATCGTTCCAAGTCCGCATGCACTTTCAGAAGACAAGTTGCGTGCGCTCGACCGTTACCTTGCGGAAGGCGGGCACTTGCTGATCCTGCAGGATGGGGATTTCGTCGACCAGGCTTCCTTGACCAGTGAATCGCAGCCGACCGGTCTTGAGGACTGGCTGGCGACCTTCGGGGTACGTGTCGGTAGCGAGTACGTGTACGACGAGAACTCGGTTCAGGTCGAGACCAGCAAGCGAATCGTCAGCACTCCCTCCGGTCGGCAGATGGTGCCTGTCCACATGCCATATGGTTTCGGCTTGTTGGCAGCCGGGGAGAGTCTGGCTGAAGATCACGTCGTGACCGCGCGCCTCGACCAGGTCGCGATGTTTTGGGCTCATCCATTGTTCATCGAGGGCATGCCCGCTCAACTCAAGGCCGAGACCTTGATCACCAGTAGCTCCCAATCCTGGTTGTTGCCGGACTCCGTTTCCTTGGCTATGAACGGCGACAATATCCAAGGTCTACGTACTGACGCCATCGCATCAGGGGCGCCGCAGGCCTATCCATTGGCTGCCGCGATCAATGGAATCTTCGCGCCCATGTTCGAGCACCCTGAACTTGAACCGGCACCGGGTCTCATGGTCGTCATTTCCAACTCGGAGCTGTTCCATAACGTCACCTTGGCAGCTGAGTCGAGTGGCAACATTGAATTCGCGGCCAACTTGGCTGACTGGTTGGCGCAAGATTCGGCCTTGATCGAGTTGCGCTCTCGGGGCAAGAAAGGGCGTCCGGTCACTGACTTCGCTCGTGAGTATGTTGACAGCCATGGTGGCTGGGTCGACGGTGACGAAGCCCATAACGAAGAGCTTGATCGTGCCGCCCAAGATCATCGACGTTCCCGTCGTCGCCTCGTGTCGTGGGGCAATGTCTTGGTTCCGCCACTGCTTGTCCTTCTGTTCGCACTCCTGCATCGTTCCTATCACGGTCGTCGCGCGCGACAGCCCTTCAAGCCAGGAGCAAGGTCATGAGTTCGCGTAACCGTAATCTGTTGCTGGTCGCGGTCGTCATCTGGGCGATCTTCTTGATGGTCGAGAAACCCTGGCAAGGTGATGCGCACCAACGCACTGCGGCGCGGGTCGGACTGTTGTTCCCCAAGCTCCAGTACCAGACCGAGGAAGTACGCAAGGTGGTGGTCAGTGATGAGCACAACACGGTTACTCTCGAGATGGAGGAGAACGGGTACTGGCGGGTAGTTGAGAAACAGCATCCATTGGATCGAGCCCGTCTGATGATGTTGATGGAGAACCTCGCTGCAGTCACTACCCTCGATGTCGTGTCAGTGAATTCCGACAAGCACGAGGTCTTCGGAGTGGCCGCAGGACAAGGCACCCGTGTGCAGGTCTATGGCGGCAATGGTGTCATCCTGGCGGATTGGATTGCCGGTCAGCTGCGCCATCAAGAGATCGAGAGCGGGCAAAAGCCTGTGCTGGAGTTCTACATGCGCGACGGCCGTTCCGACGTCGTCTACCTGAGCGGTACTGCGATCCACCCATCATCCGACCCGACGATCTGGTGCGATACTAGGTTCCTGTTCCAGGTCGAGGAAGCACGGATCCAATGGGTCGAGCGCACCGACTTCGCGACTAACGAATCGTGGCGCATAGATCGTGTGCCGCCGACTGATGGCAGCTCTGCGGTTACAGGACAGTGGCAATTGACCTTCCCGGTCTCGAAACCTGCGCTTGATTATGCCGGCAACTCCCTGGCCTTTTCACTTACCGAAATGCAGGCTGCTGATGTCTTCGCGCAGGCCGATGCAGAAGGCGGCGACGAAGCCAGGTTCGGTTTCCCTCAAGACCGCTATCGGGTCGGTATCGATGGCCAAGTGTTCGAGTTCGAGCTAGGTAAGCCAGCCACGACTCCAGGACAGCGGTATCTGCGGGTAAACAACCCGCCGCTGCCATTCATCTACACGTTGGATGATTACGACGTAAGCCAGTTCCGCCAGCCGGTAGAGCGGATGTTGCAAGACGAATAAGGTGCACTCATGAGCCACGCCTCCGACCCCTTCTTCATCGCTGGATTGGCTGCCGTCCTGTTCATCTTCCTGACTTGCGCTTTCGTTGGCCTCAGCCTCTTTCGGGTCGGTGCTGCACGCATCAAGGTCATGCGCTGGCAATCAACAGCATTCGCCATTCAGTTGCTGTTCTTCGCTTGGCTGACGTTCACCTTGTGGGGCCAAATCAGCGCCATGCGTGGCCTTCCGGAGCCGAAGATGGAAGATCTAGAGCTGTGGACGAGGCGTACGATGTCGGTGCTGCTGATGGGGATCGCGACAGTCTTCGCTAGCCTGATCACCACCTTCGGCTGGGTCCGAGCTGGCGTCCTCGGCAACTCGATGCGCTCGGTGATCTGGGCAATCCCGGGGGTGAAGGTGGTCATTTCCTCGGTGGTGGTCTCTGGCCTGTTGTACCGCGCTGGGCTCAAGCCAGGGCTCGAGGAATCGATCCCAATAGGAGATCTCCCTGAGGTGGCAGAGGGCATATTGAAGCCACTTGAAGCGGTCGGCACCGTGTGGGTGCCGATTTGTGCGGTGATGTTCCTGATCAGCGCGGTAATGAGCCTGGGGCAGCGTCGCAACGGTGAGTCTGGCTAGCTGCTGCAGAACCGGCAGACTTTCTTGATTCGACCCCTAGCATCGTCGGCGGGGGAATAGCTACAATGGCTTATGGACCTTCCGCTGGCCCTCACCTTTGACGACGTCCTTCTGGTTCCCCAGGAGTCTGATGTCTTGCCCACCGAGGTTGAAACACGCACGCGTTTTTCGCGCAACGTGAACCTCGTGATTCCAGTCACATCGGCGGCCATGGATACCGTCACTGAATCGCGCCTGGCGATCGCATTGGCGCAGCAAGGTGGTATCGGCATCATCCATCGCAACCTGTCCATAGATGACCAGGTCCGTGAGGTCGATATCGTCAAGCGCAGTGCGCACGGCATCATCCATGACCCGCTAACGCTGGAGCCCGACGACACTGTCGGCACTGCGCGTCAGATGATGTCTGAGCACAACATCTCCGGTTTGCCGGTCGTCGACGACGGCAAGGTGGTAGGGATTCTTACTCGCCGCGACCTGAAGTACCAAGGTGGCGACGATCAGTTGGCTCGCGAAGTGATGTCAAAGGACCTGGTGACCGCGCCACCTGAGACCGATCTGGATACCGCCAAGTCGATCCTGTATCGAGCCAAGGTAGAGAAACTCATCCTGGCCAACGCCGATGGCAGTCTCGCCGGTTTGATCACCATGCGCGACATCCGCCTGTCTAAGGAATACCCAGATGCCGCCAAGGACGATGAGGGTTGCCTGCTTGCTGGCGCCGCCGTCGGAGTTCACGATTACGACCGCGCCGAGGCACTGGTCTCCGCGGGCGTCGATGTACTTGTGGTCGACACCGCTCACGGTCACAGTGCCAATGTCATGGACACGGTCCGTGAGTTGAAGAAACGTGACCTGGTAGATGTCGTGGCTGGCAACATCGCCAGCCAGGAAGCTGCCGAGGGTTTGATCGATGCAGGCGTCGATGGCGTCAAGGTCGGCATCGGACCTGGCTCGATCTGCACGACCAGAGTGGTCGCAGGGGTTGGTGTACCACAGTTCACTGCTGTTTACGGCGTTTCACAGGTCTGCGCTTCGGCGGACATCCCGGTGATCGCTGACGGTGGCATCCGTCACTCAGGTGATGCCGTTAAGGCACTAGGTGCGGGTGCTGAGAGCATCATGCTCGGTTCCTTGTTCGCCGGTGTCGATGAGTCGCCAGGCGAGATCTTCCTGTACCAAGGCCGTAGCTTCAAGGCGGTACGCGGTATGGGCTCGCTCGCTGCGATGGTCGATGGTGGCAAGGCTCGTTACGGTCAGGCAAGCGTGCATGAACAACAGAAGTTGGTACCGGAGGGTATCGAGGGCATGGTGCCTCACCGCGGTCCGCTTGCTCCCTTTGTCTATCAGTTCGTCGGCGGCATTCGCGCCGGCTTGGGTTACATCGGTGCGGAAGACCTGGAAGTGTTCCGCGCGCGCGCCCGTTTCGTCCGCATCACCGGTGCGGGCATGTCAGAAAGCCATCCGCATGACGTGCGGGTGACCAAGGAAGCTCCAAACTACTGGCAAGCCAACTAGCGCTCTGCCGCCAGATAAACATGCACGAACGCATCCTAATTGTCGACTTCGGGTCGCAATACACTCAACTCATCGCCCGTCGAGTTCGCGAACATCAAGTCTTCTCCGAGGTGGTGCCGCCACGCAAGGCGCTAGCTGCCGCACAAGGCGAAGGCCTGAAGGGCATCATCCTCTCTGGCGGCCCAGCGTCCGCCTACGCCGAGGGTGCACCGACCTTACCGACCGAGATCCTCGATGCAGGTGTGCCGGTATTGGGCATCTGTTACGGGATGCAGTGGTTGTGCGAGAGCCTTGGTGGCAAGGTGGTGCCAGGCGAATCACGTGAATATGGCTTCACTCGACTTGTGGTAGACGATTTCGGCCCGCTGTTCGATGGAGTCGCTGCCGACACGGTGGTGTGGATGAGTCATGGTGACCGCGTCGAGAAGCTTCCTGAAGGGTTCAAGAACCTGGCACATAGCGCTGACTGCCCTGAAGGGGCGATAGGCAACGATGAGAAGAAGATCTATGCCTTGCAGTTCCATCCAGAGGTAGGGCATACCCAGGAAGGCGAGCGGATGCTCGAGAACTTCCTGCGAGGTATCTGTGAATGCGCTGGCGATTGGACTCCCCGCGACCTCGCTGAGGAGCTGATCGAGAAAGTGCGTCAGCAAGTCGGCGCTGATGGCGAGATAGTCCTCGGCCTATCCGGGGGAGTTGACAGTTCGGTGGTGGGCGCCATCTGTGAGCGTGCCATCGGTAAACGTTGTCACGCCATCTTCGTGGATAACGGCCTGCTCCGTGCTGGCGAACGAGATTTGGTCGATTCAGCCTTCCGCGAACACTTCGATCTCGACTTGACCACAGTCGATGCCGAGAAGCGGTTCTTGGATAAGCTTGCTGGTGTCACCGATCCAGAGACCAAGCGTAAGGTGATCGGTCACGAGTTCGTCGAGATCTTCCGCGAGCAAGCCAAGCGATTCACCAACGCGAACTTCCTCGGTCAAGGGACTCTTTACCCCGACGTCATCGAATCGGTCGCTGCCCATGGCGGTCCTACTGCGGTGATCAAGTCTCATCACAACGTCGGCGGTCTGCCGGAAGACCTGGAGATGGAACTGGTCGAGCCATTGCGACTCTTGTTCAAGGATGAGGTCCGTGAACTCGGTCGAGTACTTGGATTGCCCGAGGCGATGGTCGCGCGTCAACCTTTCCCTGGACCTGGTCTTGCAGTCCGCTGTGTCGGTGAATGTACGCCAAAACGAATCGGTCTATTGCGTGAAGCCGATCGTGTCGTACGTGAGGAGTTCGAAGCTCGTGATGAACATGTTGGGGTGTGGCAGTACTTCGCGGTACTCACAGGCGCACAGTCAGTAGGTGTTATGGGTGACCTGCGTACCTACGAAGAGGCTTGTGCGATTCGCGCAGTGCAATCGAATGATGGCATGACAGCTGACTGGGTCTACCCATCACGCGGTTGCCTGCAAGCTATCTCGACGCGCATCATCAACTCCGCGCCAGGCATCAACCGGGTCGTCTACGACATCACCTCCAAGCCACCTGGGACCATTGAGTGGGAATAGGGCGCAGGGGGAGTTAACGGCGTTCACCTTGGCTCTA
>CAZJGH010000124.1:0-8544 GCA_964545405.1 uncultured Planctomycetales bacterium | reverse complement strand
GGGCCATGTTGGGATAATACCCAGTGCAGGTTCGACCCCTGTTCCCGGCACCAAAACACAACGGACCACCCGATGGTGGTCCGTTTTTTTGTACCCGGATAAGCGCGGTCTGTATGGATATATAGGAGTTTTCGGTTAGAATTCAGGTATGAACGGCCCAAACCTCGGCGTTCCGGAAATCTTCTCCGAGAGGCTGGCGGCGTTATCTCACTTAGTGGGAAACACACCTTTGTTGGCACTGCGCTGCAAAGCCCAGGGACGGGGATTGACGGTTTACGCGAAATACGAACCTTTGAATTTCACGGGCAGCATCAAGGACCGCATGGCACTACATGTCCTGCGCGATGCTTGCGAGAATGGTCGCATCGAGCCCGGCGACACCATAGTGGAGGCGACGAGTGGCAACACCGGTATTGCTTTCGCTGGAATAGGTACGGCCATGGGACACCAGGTTCGTATCTTGATGCCAGATTGGATGAGCCGCGAACGCGTCCTCATCATCCAGAGTTTCGGTGCCACTGTCGTGCCGATCAGTGCTGAGCAAGGCGGCTTCGTGGGTAGCATCTCATGCGCCAATCAATACGCCATGGAGCACGACCATGTCTTCCTGCCGTTACAGTTCGAGAACGACGCCAACCTCGACGCTCATGCCTTGACTACTGGCCCAGAAATCGTCGAGCAGATGCGCAATGCAGGCGTTGAACCTACAGGCTTCGTCGCTGGCGTCGGAACTGGTGGCACCGTGATGGGGGTGGCCCGTTACTTCCGTGATGAAGTGCCGTTCGCTTCCGTACATCCATTGGAGCCGGCGAACTCTCCAACGCTGCGGACTGGCCATAAGGTCGGCAGCCATCGCATCCAGGGCATCAGTGATGAGTTCATACCCGCGATCGTCGACCTCGAAGAGCTTGATGAAGTCGTGGATGTCTGGGATGGTGATTCCATCTTGATGTCCCAGAAGCTCGCGACCCAAAGTGGCCTGCCGGTCGGGATCTCCTCGGGGGCGAACCTGTTGGGCGCGATCAAGGTCGCCATGGAACAAGGTGAAGGCGCAGCCGTCGCGACGGTATTCCCAGACTGCAACAAGAAGTACTTGAGTACTGATTACTGCAAGCAAGAGCCGGTCCGAGATGGTTACCTTACGCCTGACGTCGAGCTTCTCGGCTTCCAGGTAATCGCACCAGCCAACCTTTCATGCCTAGTCCCAAGTTAAGCATCCAGACGACCACGTTGTGGGAGTATTCATCGCAGCACTACGGCAATCGCGAACAGGGAAGTTCGTCGTACCGTGGAGCTACCCCGTCGTACGTCATCTGGAATCTGCTGGAGCGCTACACCAAGAAGAAGGACTTGGTGGTCGACCCGTTCGCCGGCAGTGGCACGACCATCGACGTCGCCCGTGACCTTGGGCGACGTGGGATCGGTTATGACCTGCAACCGCATCACGCTGGCGTGTTCAAGGCCGATGCTCGCAACCTGCCGTTGGAAGATGGCAAGGCCGACTTCGTGTTCATGGACCCACCTTACGGCGACAACCTGACCTACTCGGGAAGTCCGGAATGTATCGGGGAGATTGCCGCCACAGACCCAGCGTACTTCGAGGCTTTCGAGGACGTGTTCAAGGAGGTCGATCGTGTGCTCAAGCCAGGCCGATACCTGGCGGTGTATGTCTGCGACGTGTGGAAGTCGCAAGCCTTCGTGCCGATCGGGACGATCCTGAGCAGCATGTTGTCGCAGCGGTTCTTGCCGGTCGACCACGTTGCCGTGGTGAGAGGCAACAAGGACTTGAGCAAAGGCAACTATCACAAGGCAGCGGAGGAAGAGAACTTCTTCCTGCGTGGCTTCAATCACTTGCTGATCTTCAAGAAACCGGAAGCCGGTGAGGTCCGCAGGGCGAAGGCCCAAGACAAGAGTGACCGTCGACAGGGCAGCCCCAATCGCGGGCGCAAGGGCAGTGGCAGAGGTGGCAGGCGAAGACCCAACTAGAGGCAACGATCTCGCCTTTGTGGCGCGTATCGAAGAGCTTCCACATGGACCTGGAGTCATCGTTCAGTTCGAGAAGGATTCCAATCCACTATCCCACCAGGAGGTTATTGGCGGATGGCGGCAGGACGAGAAGTTCAGGCAGTTCTTCTTCGAACTGCTGGCAAGTTCCCCATATCAGGCCTTCCGTTGGGAGACCCCACCTCTCCGCAGGGACGATGTCGGGCAACCGTTCGAATGTGTGTTATTGGATGACCCATCCCTCGAGCGCCCAGCGAACTTCACACCCTTCTTGGACCATTTCGTCACGGCCGCTACTACCGACGTCCTGACGTTTCCGAATCTGGGTCACGACTCCGTCCTCGTCGTCCCGTGTCCGGGAGAGAGCGCGGCATCCTATGCACACCTTGCCGCGTTCTCGAGGAGCGCACCTTCAGCTCAACAGCATGCCCTTTGGAGAGCGGTCGGTGAAGCCATGGAGCGACGTTTAGGCAGCGCTCCGGTTTGGCTCAACACGGCTGGCGACGGCATCGCATGGCTGCATGTGCGGCTCGACGATCTCCCCAAGTATTATCGTCACGAACCATACAGATAGCCGGCCCTTGATTTTGCATTGCGGTTAACCTGGAGGGACCATGCTCTGTACTGCACTTCTTCTGCTCCTACAGTCCGGCTCTCCACAGATCACGAATCTGGAAGTCGCGACTTTCCAAGGCGGCACATTTGAAATCAACGGCAGCGATTTCGGTGCCACTCCTGCGAATAGCATCGTGGTGTTGAAGAGCGGGTCGTCGATGAAGTTGTTGCCGGCGACATCCCCGCATGTCCTGTCGTGGAGCGACGACAAGATCGTCATCGACGTGCCGCTCAATGCGACCAGCGGCAAGCTGCGTATCCTGACATCAGGTGGATTGAGCCCCGTCGTGAAGGTCGAGATATATGCATACGATTGGTTCGACATTCCTCCTACTCCAGGAACCAACGCATCGCCCTTGTCGATTACGGTCGATGACTCCGGCAGGGTATGGGTGAACGAGGAATTCCATCGTGCTTTCCAACGGCTGGAGTTGGCCACTGGCATCGTGACAGGCCTTCCTATTCCACAACCGCCGCCGCCAGGGCCGTTCGCCAGCACGATCTTCTCCGACCATCGGACTCAAACATCAATCCTCGGTGAGGATGCGATAGTCGACCCCTTGGGGCGAATATGGTTCTCGCAAGGTGGTGCGAATCTGTATTCGGGTATCCACCCCAACCACAGTCGCATCGTCTGCGTGTTACCTGATGAGCCGGGTGGCCCTGAGTTCCGTGTCTACAACGTTCCTAACGACAACAACGAGGTGATCGGATTGGCGTGGGATCCGACTCGCGACTGGATATGGTTCGCCGAGGGGAGCTTGAACATGGGATCGAAGATCGTGGGCTTCGACCCGAACCTGATTCCATGGGATAACCACTTCGATTTCGGCACATCATTGAGCCATCAAGTCGGGACTCCTGGCAACCCTAATGATCCGGTGTTCCATTATTACGACGTACCTAACACCGGCGCTCATGCCGCACATCTTCTGGTCAAGTCGAATGGCGATATCTGGTTCACCCATTACTGGGGAAGCGCGATCGGCAGGCTCCAGCCATCGACCGGCACCTTCACGACCTACCCGGTTCCGGCGGCAGTATCGACTGCATGGGCTGCCATCTATGTAGGCGCAGGTCCATGGCAATTGGTTGAAGCCCCCAACGGCGACATCGTCTTCTGCGAGTTCTTTGATGCCACCATCACGCGTTTCGATATCACTCGCGCCGACGACCCACTCACTTGGCAGCTTGATGCGAATGGCCTGAACCCAGGCATGACCGATCGTGAAATCCCCGATCACGATCGACTCGAAGAGCAGCTGCACTCCATCTCTTATGACGACCTTGGCAACCTTTGGTACACCTTGCATACGGCTGACGTTCCAGGCCTCAAGGCAGCCGTCGGATACCTGACTCCTGATTGGAGTGAGATGACCCGGTTCTCACCGATGGAGCCCACGCCAGGCACCCGCGCCTGGTCAGCTGCCGGAATAACCGTCGACTCCAGCGACGGCAGCATCTATTTGGCTGAGTTCTGGCGCAAGCGGATCGGTCGACTGCAACGCGTATTGCCACTGCCATAAGGAAAGCCCGGGCCTCATTCCTGAGACCCGGGCTTTCGGCAATCCGGCCGATAGCCGGAAGGTCATCGGCAGCTCTAGAAGCCGCCCATGCCACCCATTCCGCCCATGCCACCCATCGGGTCGCCGCCACCGGCAGGCA
Source organism: uncultured Planctomycetales bacterium (assembly GCA_964545405.1). Taxonomy (GTDB): domain Bacteria; phylum Planctomycetota; class UBA1135; order UBA1135; family UBA1135. Next base: position 4,260 of record CAZJGH010000124.1, on the reverse strand, counting down.
TTGGAGGAACAGCTTCCTTGATCTCGGAGACGATCGCTTCGGTGGTCAGCAGCAAGGTGCTTACCGAAGAAGCGTTCTGCAAGGTGGTACGCACGACCTTGGTCGGGTCGATGATGCCAGTGTCGATCATGTTGACGTACTCGCCAGAAGCAGCGTTGTAGCCCTTGGCGAAAGTCTTTGCGCTACGGACCTTGTCGACGACGATCGAGCCATCCACACCAGCGTTGCTGGCGATCTGGCGGATCGGCGCTTCAAGTGCACGCGAGATGATCTCGGCACCAGCCTTCTGGTCGCCACTCAGGTCGAGCTTGGCGATCACGGCCTGGGCGCGAACGAGTGAAGTGCCGCCACCAGGCAGTACGCCTTCTTCAGCAGCAGCGCGGACTGATGCCAAGGCATCCTCGACGCGGTCCTTCTTCTCCTTCATCTCAGCTTCAGTCGCGGCGCCGACATTCAGCACAGCAACGCCACCGGACAGCTTGGCCAGACGCTCCATCAACTTATCCTTGTCGTAGTCGCTAGAAGTGCGCTCGATCTCGGCGCGAATCTGCTCCATGCGGTCGGAGATGGATGCCTTGGAACCGGCACCTTCGACGATGGTGGTGGAATCCTTGGTGATCACCACGCGCTTGGCGCGACCGAGTTGCTCCACGGTTGCGGTCTCGAGCTTCAGGCCCAAGTCCTCGACGATGGCGGTGCCTCCAGTGAGCACGGCGATGTCTTCCATCATCGACTTGCGACGATCACCGAAGCCAGGTGCCTTGACTGCGGCACACTTGAAGATGCCGCGCAACTTGTTCACGACCAAGGTAGCGAGGGCTTCACCTTCTACATCCTCAGCAATGATCAACAACGGTTTGCCGGACTTGGCTACCGCTTCGAGAACCGGCAGCATGTCACGAACGCTCGAGATCTTCTTCTCGAAGATCAAGACGTATGCATCTTCCAGTTCGGCTTCCATCTTCTCCATGTTGGTGGAAAAGTGTGGTGACAAGTAGCCCTTGTCGAACTGCATGCCTTCAACCCACTCGATCTCGGTATCGAGCGACTTGCCTTCCTCGACAGTGATGACGCCATCCTTGCCGACTTTGTCGAAGGCCTCGGCGCGCTTCGAGCCGATCTCGGTGTCGTTGTTGGCGGCGATGGTGCTCTTGACCTTGGTCGACTTCTTCTTCAAGAACTCAACGACCGCGTCAACGGCAGATTCCATGCCGCGCTTAAGCTCTACTGGGTTGGCGCCGGCAGCGACGTTACGCAGGCCTTCTTCGAAGATGGCCTCTGCAAGTACGGTTGCCGAAGTTGTGCCGTCGCCAGCGATGTCACTGGTCTTGGCCGACACCTGGCGCACCAGCTGTGCACCGATGTTCTCGTAGGCATCCTCGAGTTAGATCTCGCGCGCGACCGAAACACCATCCTTGGTGACGGTCGGGGTACCGAAGCTCTTCTCGATGATGACATTGCGACCACGTGGGCCGAGGGTGACCTTCACGGCAGCAGCGAGCTTCTGCACGCCGGCACGGATTCCCTCGCGGGCTTCCTGGTCGAAAGCGATTTTCTTAGCAGTCATGATTTTGTCCTAGCCGATGATGCCGAGGATGTCGTTTTCCGACATGATGAGGTATTCAGTTCCTTCCCACTCGACTTCGGTGCCGGCGTAGGAGGTGAACAGCACGGTGTTACCAACGGCCACAGTGAACTCGGTGCGTGCACCATCTTCGAGCAGGCGGCCTTCGCCGAGCGCGATCACGGTGCCCTCAGCAGGCTTCTCCTTGGCGGAGTCTGGTAGCACGATGCCACCGGCGGAAATGTCAGCAGCTGCAAGGCGCTGGACGAGAACTTTGTCGCCCAATGGGCGGATTGCGACTTTCTTGGCGGTTTTGGCCATGGTTAGTAATGGGTTTCTCGGTGCTCCGAATTACCAGGGTTCATCCTTGGTGGGTGATTCCCCGGGACCCATCGATGGGCGGGGATGATCCGGTGGCAGGGAAAAGAATTGTTGGACGGTGATGCGCAGCACCTCCGCCGGGATTGGTTTATGCAGCATGGTGATGACACCCAAGTCCATCGCGGCCATTTCGATCTCGCGGGATGGGTTGCCAGTCATCAATATGCTGGGAACAAGCTGACCAGCTTGTTGAAGCTGCCCGAGTACCTCAAGTCCAGTCAGGCGAGGCATGTGCATATCGAGCAGGGAGAGGTCAAATGGCCCATTTAGTAGGCATTGCAGCGCCTGACCACCATCTGTTGCGATTTCGATCGTGACGTCTAAGCCCTTCAATAGGGCGACCACGGCAGCGAGCTGCTCTTGCTGGTCGTCGGCGATTAGAATTCGGAATGGCATGGGTAAACCTCGCCCGCAAAGAGCAATCTCTGTGCCAAGGTTGACCTGCCGTATCGGCAGTCAGGGTCTAATCGCCAGGCCAGGCGTCGTCGTCGTCTTCATCCTCGCCTTCGTCACCGAAATCATGGCCGCCCTCAACCCACTCGTTTTCCTCGAGCCACTCACTCTTATCCAGGGCCTGCTCGCGGCCCTCGACCAGAATGGCGCTGTTCTCCCATGAATCGATGGCCTTCTCGAGGGCGGCCCTATCGAGCTTGCCACCACACAAGAGGCACAACCCGCCGACCTCAAGTGCTTCGACCGCATCACTGAAGGTGATCACGGTGTAGCTGCACAAGGGGCAGGTCACGACGACATCTGATGGGGATGGAGGTACCAACACTAAGCTCCCTTAGCTGCTTTCGATGTGCAGGTTTCGCGCTGACGCAGGTAATGCATCAGGGGCAATTGCAGCAGCGCATGACACACCTCATTACTGTCGATGATGTCGCCAAGTTCGGAGGCCGGGCGCGTGAAGACTTCGATCACTTCATCGTTGTCCAGATCACGAGTGGCGGTAAGGCGCACATTGCGAATCAGGAAGGAATAGCACATGTTGTCCTGGATAGCAGGGTTGGGCTCTGTAGCGCATAACAGCACTGGATCGTCCCCGCAGTAACCGGTCTCTTCACGCAGTTCGCGGGCGGCAGTCACCTCCGGAGCCTCGCCGGGTTCGACGACGCCACCAGGAATTTCCAGTCGCACTGCGCCGATTCCGGGACGATGCTGCCGAATGAAGACGATCTCATCGTCGGGAGTGACCGCGACGACGTTCACCCAATCACTGGTCTCCACGACGAAGAATGAACGTTCATCATTCTTGTCAGGATGTGAATAGAAATCCTCTCGCACCGAGAAGATGCGGAAGTTCCCGCAGGCGCGAGAGCGTAACAGCTTCCAACGTTCAGCCATCGCTCGGTGTTGGGCCTATGCCAGTGCCCGCATGTTGATGGGCGACTTCCAACAAGGCCTGCAGTACTCCTGAAATGTGAAGTGAGTAGAAGGCGGCGGCCAGGAATTCAGCAGCCATCTTCTCCGCGTTGTCTTCCTCGAAGAACCGAGTGACAGCAGCGGAAGTGCCGAGCAGGACTTCAGTCTCAGCCAAGTCTTCATGCCAGAACTTGCCCCAGTCGCTGAACCTGGATTCAGCTCGTCGTGCTGCAAGTCGATGCAAACCTCCAGCGCGCAAGACTTCGGCAACAGTCTTGTTGGAGGTCTCGACCCTTACTTCCCACACTGGGTCGTCACCTCGATCACCCCAGGACATGCCGAGAAAAACCATCACTAGGTTGTTTCGATCCATCCAGCGGTAGCCCCAATCAAGCAGGCCATCGCCAGGCCTGGAATCCACCAACATGAATGGAGAGTCATCGGGCAACTTGAACACGGCACAAGACCTTTCAAGGACCTTGGTGACGCGCTTCAGCAGTCCAGGCAAGCGAACCAATGCGGCCAAGTCCTCAAGCACAATCGGGGCTACCCGAGGTTGCTCGGAACTAACGCTGCGCGGTGCTTCGGCAGGTTGCTGTGGCGATGGTTCAATCACGCAATCACCAGTCTACGCCGAACCGCGCGACGTGGGCACCACTTCGGCACTATCCGTGGCGGAAAACTAGCCCTTCAGCAGGCCAGTCGCGAAACCGGTCTCATCCAAACCAGCCTCTAGGCTGCGCAACATCACGTTTACGGCTTCGCCAGGGCGCTCCAGGTCGTGCAACGCCAAGATCAATTCAGCGACCGTAATCGGGTCTGCAGGCGCGTGGTGCCAGGACCTTTTCAGGTACGCGACAGCGCCCTCGAAATCTCCGACTGAGCGCAGTACTTTGCCTAGTTCACGGGCGATAAGGTGATTCTCTGGATCCTGACGAAAGGCTTCGAGG
>CAZJGH010000123.1:0-8592 GCA_964545405.1 uncultured Planctomycetales bacterium | reverse complement strand
AATCATGGCAAAGATCATCGGTATCGACCTCGGAACCACTAACTCAGTGGTGTCCGTGTTAGAAGGCGGGGAGACTAAGGTCATCCCTAACAAGGAAGGCGGACGCACGACCCCATCGGTCGTCGCTTTCCAGGACAATGGCCAGCGTTTGGTAGGGGGCCCGGCGAAGCGCCAGGCAGTCACCAACCCAACGCGCGCCATTTTCTCGATCAAGCGCTTCATGGGGCGCCGTCACGAGGAAGTCAGTGGCGAGGAGAAGATGGTCCCTTACGACATCGTCGGTGGTCAGAAAGACATCGTTCGGGTCAAGGTCGGAGACAAGGAGTACTCCGCACCGGAGATTTCCTCTTACATCCTCGGCTACTTGAAGGAGTGTGCGGAAGACTATCTCGGTGACAAGGTCACTAAGGCAGTGGTCACCGTTCCTGCTTACTTCAACGACTCGCAGCGCCAAGCCACCAAAGATGCTGGCAAGATCGCCGGCCTCGAGGTCGAGCGCATCATCAACGAGCCGACTGCCGCAGCTATCGCTTTCGGGATGGACAAGAAGAAGGCCGGCAAGATCGCGGTCTTTGACCTTGGTGGCGGTACTTTCGACATCTCCATCCTCGATATCGGTGATGGTGTTTTCGAGGTACTTTCGACTTCCGGTGACACCCACCTCGGTGGTGATGACATCGACGAGACCCTGATCGACTGGGTCGCTAGCGAGTTCGAGCGTGAGAACGGCATCGACCTGCGCCAAGACAACATGGCCCTGCAGCGCCTCAAGGAGGCCTGCGAAAAAGCCAAGTGTGAACTGAGTTCCGGTACCGAAACCCAGATTAACCTGCCCTTCATCACTGCTGACGCAAGTGGTCCTAAGCACTTGATGATCAGCCTCACGCGCGCCAAGTTCGAGAGCCTCAACACTGAGTTCTTCGAGCGTTGCAAGAAGCCTTGCCAACAGGCCCTGGCTGATGCTGGACTTTCTCCTTCCGAAGTCGAGGACGTCCTGCTTGTCGGTGGTTCCACTCGAATCCCGAAGGTTCAGGAAATCGTCAAGGATGTCTTCCAGCAGGAGCCTAACCGCTCCATGAACCCTGATGAGGTTGTCGCAATGGGTGCCTCCATCCAGGGTGGTGTACTCGCTGGCGATGTTGAGGATCTCGTGCTGCTCGATGTCTCGCCCCTTAGCCTCGGTATCGAGACCATGGGCGGCGTGATGACGACCTTGATCGAACGCAACACGACCATTCCGACCACCAAGAAGGAAGTGTTCTCGACCGCAGCTGACAACCAACCGAAGGTAGAGGTCCATGTGCTGCAGGGCGAACGTCCGATGGCTGCCGACAACCGCACACTTGATCGCTTCACCTTGGACGGCATCCCACCAGCACCACGTGGGGTTCCACAGATCGAGGTCGAGTTCGACATCGATTCCAACGGCATCCTGCACGTGCAGGCCGTAGACAAGGCCACTGGCAAGGAGCATAAGGTTCGAATCGAGCAGAGCTCCGGCCTGTCTGATGACGACATCCAGCGCATGCAGGATGATGCCGAGAAGTTCAAGGAGCAGGATGAGGCCGCTAAGGGCGTCGTCGAGAAGCGCAACATGGCTGACCAGACGGTGTGGCAAGCGCAGAAGATGCTCAAGGAGAACGAGGGCAAGATCGAGGAGTCTGACAAGACTTTGGTGGAGGAGAAGATCACCGCTGTCGAGGAGGCCCTGAAGGGTGAGGATCTGGCCGCCATCGACGCCAAGGTCGAAGAACTTACCCAGGCCCTGCACCCAATCGCATCGAAGCTTTATCAGGAAGCTGAAGGCGCTGGTCAGCCAGGTCCTGAGGCTCCGAGTGGCGAGGAATCAGCAGCGGATGACGTTGTTGATGCCGACTTCGAAGTGAAAAACTAAGCCATATCGAACCTGGGCGTTTTCGCACGTTCAGTTCGGTTCTTTGATACGGGGCTCCGGGTTAGTAACCTGGAGCCCCGGCATCGTTTTTGCACTACGCTTCTTTCCGATGATCAAGACGGAACGGCTCACCAAACATTACGGCAGCTTTGCCGCCCTCACAGAGGTCGACCTGATGGTCGAACCGGGGGAGATTCTTGGTTTTCTGGGCCCCAATGGGGCAGGCAAGAGCACTACTTTGCGCATCCTCAGCGGTTTTTTGCCACCGACAGCGGGCAAAGCCAGCATCAATGGTCTCGACTTGATGAACGATTCCTTGGCGGCACGGCGTTGTACTGGCTATCTGCCGGAGAACTTCGTCGCCCCGTCTGAGTTGCGCGTGGTTGAATACCTGCGATTTCGCGCCTCGCTCAAGGGACTGCCGGGCAAGAAAGTGAAGCCCGAAGTAGAACGGGTAGCCGCCCATCTGGGTTTAGGCCCGCGACTGCGCCAACCTTTCTCGGCCTTATCGAAAGGTTTCCGTCAGCGTGTCGGATTGGCTGATGCACTTCTGGGAGACCCGCCGGCCCTACTGCTCGATGAACCTTTCTCTGGCCTTGACCCATTGCAGCGTGAGGAGTTCCGCAGCATCCTCACCGACCTCGCTGCCAACGGCAAGGCCATCCTGTTCAGCTCACACGTGCTGCCCGAGGTAGAGGAGATAGCCTCCCGTGTCTTGATCCTTCATCAAGGCGAGGCCAAAGCTGCCGGTACCCTTAGCGACCTGCAGGACCATATGCATCAGAAGGCTCAACTGGTCATCAGGCTTGGTGCTGACAACGTTGCTGCACCTGAAGTGATTGCCGCTGCCGCCACTCAATTCGGCTTCACGTTCGAGTCTCCTAATCCACAGACCTTCGTAGTCGAACTCGCCGACCATTCACGACGCACCGAACTGTTCAAGCATCTAGCCGACACTGAACTGTCAGTAATCGAGTTTCGCGAGGAACGCCCTGACCTCGATCAGTTGTTCCGAAGCCTAGTCGAGGAGGCTAAAGCATGAGAGCATTCCTTGCCCTTTGGAAACGTGAGGTGTTCTCGATGATGGTCTCGCCGTTCGCATTCGTGCTGCTCGGAGTTTGGTACCTGTTGAACGGCATGATGTTCGTCGTAGTACTCGGTACCGAATCGGTACTTTCCGACTTACGCCTGCTTCCGCCTTTCCTCTTCGGTAGCGGCATGCTCGTCTGGCTGCTGCTGCCTGCCTTTCCACCGTTACTGTGCATCAGGCTGTTCGCCGAGGAGCATCGAGTCGGGACTCTGGAACCATTGCTGACCGCGCCCATTCGGGATTTCGCGGTAGTGCTGGCCAAATATCTGGCCGCGTGCGTGTTCTTCCTGCTGTTTTGGGGTGGTGTACTGCTGCTCTTCTTCCTGCTGGAATGGCATGGCGCAGACTTGGATTGGTCGCGTGTCCTGGGCGGCTTGACCGGCGCCATCCTGGTGTCCTTCCTGTTCCTGGCCACCAGCTTGTGGGCTTCTTCTTGGGGTTCGAACTTGGTGCTCGGCGCAGGCGGTGGCGCAGCCTTGAACTACATGCTGTTGTTCGTGCCGGCTTTGTTCGAGCTGAACCAAGGCTTGCTGGGAGCGGTGGCGAGGAACATGCACTTGCCGAACTTTCTCGATAGGGGATTCGCCGCTGGCCTGCTCGACAGTTATGCATTGGTGTACATGCTCGGCCTCTCAGCGTTATTCCTGTTCCTGACTTGGGTGCGTTTGGTATCCAGGCGGTGGGTGCCATGAGTCGGCGCCTACGACTTGGCCTGCTTACCGTGTTCGCTTCGGCATGCGCCGTAGCGTTCACCGTATTGCTGCTCTATACATTCTCGAGGCCTGGTCTTCGTACCCGCCTCGACCTCTCCAGCACCGGCACTGGCGGCTTGAGTGAGCGCACAGTCAGTGCGATATCGCAGTTGCCTGAAGGGAGCAGCATCACCGCCTTCCTGTTCCCCGAAGACGACTCCCTGCGCTGGTACAACTCCACGGTCTACCCGCAGGCGTTCCATCGGATCCAGAGCCTGGTGGAGGATGCACGGGTGCATGGCGGCGGGAACCTCGAGACCTTGGTTCTTGATGTACAGAGCCCGATGGTGGCGCGTGAACGCGAGATCAACGATACCGGACGCAAACCTGGTGAAGCGATCATCATCCAAGCTGGGAACCAACGTCGCGTCATTACTTTCGAGGAGCTGTTTCAGATCCTGCGGGCCAACCTCAACGACGAGACTCCAGCCCGTATCCAGCGCGAACGTGTCGATGCGGCCCTGGGTGATGCGATCGTCGCGTTGGTCAGTGGTGCAAGCCTGAAGGCAGGTATCGTGACCGGCTACGGGCAGGGATCGCCCGACGACCCGAATGGGTTGCTTGGCCTCGCCCAACTCCTGGAACGGGATAATTGGGAGCCCATCGGCATCGAGGGTCCCGCCGACGCGGTCGACCTCGATCTGCTGATCTTCGTCGATCAGAAACAACCATTCCTGCCTTCCGACCTGCAGGCGATGCAGGATTGGCTGAAGGCAGACAAGCCGGTGCTTATCGCACTCGGACCGAACGCCTCTCCAGCGGCCGCCAACCAATGGAACGAGATGCTAGCGGATCGTGGCACCGGCTTCGATGAAGGTCTGGTGTGTGAACCACTCCACGCCGCCGGCACCATGGTCGAAGGTCGCCCCGATTGTGCCAAGCTCGAGATCAACGCCGAACGCTTCAGCAGTGAACACCCGATCACGGTGCCGTTGATCGAGGATGAACGCCTGCTGCTGATCATCGGTTCACGTCCGGTCAGGTTCTCCAGCGGAACCAATGACTACACGCAGGATCGCCTGATCCGCACCGAAAAGAACGCGTGGGTGGATCTGCAGAACCCGAACGGCTACATCTTCGCCTACGACGACAAGGAAGAGCGCGGCATCCGCGCGATCGCAGTTGCCAGCGAACGCTGGTCTCCGAACGCCGAAGGCAACACCGGCCGCGTGTTGGCCTTAGGGTCGGCAGCTAGCCTCAGCGCCGGGCTGGAATTCAACCGCGACTTCGTCACTTCGAGCCTGCAATGGCTTGCTGGTGGCGATCGTGATGCAGGTGGCCTGATCGGTCTTGGGGAGCGTCCGTTCCGCCCAAGCCGACAGACCCTCGCTCGCATCAACAACATCAGTGTCTATGGGATACCTGGTGCCACCTTCTTGATTGGTTTGTGGATCTTCTGGAGACGAAAGAGATGACTCCTTTACGACTTCTTGTGATGTGCCTAGTCCTTATCGGCGCTGGTTTCGGTTTGTGGAAATTGGCCGACTCGAGTGGCGGGCGGACCCAGCTGGTTGAACTCCCTGAACAAGTCGAGTCGCCGATGATGAGTGGCGACGTCAGGCAGCTGCAGCGCTTCACCATCGAGCAACCTCGCTATGGCAGCTTGATTCGATTGGAGCTTCAAGGTGACGATTGGATGATTACCGAACCGATCGTCGATTTCCCTGAGCCGATGGCGATCAGCTTCACCCTGAGGACCCTGTATGGTGACGATTGGCAAGCAGCTCCTCCGCAATGGGCTGAGCAGTCGAGTGCTGACCTGGGCTTGGATCCCGCAGCCGCAACCTTCGAGCTGCGTTACGAGGACGGCACTTCTGAGATCCTGAGGATCGGCGCTGCGGAAGAGACCGGTCGTTGGAGAGTCGCCGAACGCAATGGCGAGTTGTTCCGCTTCCCGATCTCTCCATTCCGCCAACTCGCGCAGCCATCCGAACTGTGGCGCGACCATCGCATGCAACCTTTCGGAGTCAACGTCTCGCGCCTGGTCTGGACGCCTATCGACGGTGAGGTGATCGAGGTCGTACAGGAACGCAACAAGTGGTATCTGCGCCGCCCGTTCGCAGCGCCATTGAGTGACACCGCATTCGATCACCTGATGCAACTCTTGGGATGGCGTGTCGATTCATTGGCATCGCTGCACAAGGATGACGTCACCTTCCTCAAGCCGTTAGGGACATTGGTCCTGGAGCAAGGGCGTGAGAAGGTGACCCTCGAGGTCAACGGCGATGGCATCGTGTCCGATCGACGCGATTACCCGATCTCATACTCGGCGAGAGCCTTCAGGTTCCTGTCCTTGAGTGTCGAGGAACTTCGAAGTCCACGGATCTTCGAACTCAACGCCGATCAGATCTCATCGATCAAGGTCGAGTATGGCGAGGACTCTCGCCTTTATCGCCTGAGCGACGGTGAATGGAAGGAGACTTCCGCAGAAGCCGTAGTCGCTGAAGAGTCGGCATTCGTGAAGGCACTGCTTGAGCACGGCTCGCTGTTGGAGCGAGGGGAAGAGGTTGCATTGCCTGAGGGGCCACCTTCAGGACGAGTGCTGTTCTCGATCTCGCGGACCCCGAAGGAAAAGGGTTCTATCGTGTTGCGATGGTGGGTCGATGAACAAGGACGCAACATCGTTGCTCCTACGCCCTCGACCAACGCATCCATCTCGTCGGTCAACTTCGAGCTCGGCGTGCGTAGCCTATTCGGCCTGTAGAGGTTCGGAGCCACCCCAATAGACCTGGTTGTCGTGCCACACCAAGCGGCCATCGATCAACAGCTCCAGGGCCTCAGGATAGGCATTGACTTCGGCAGCGAAGACCTTGGCAGCTACTGCATCAGGGTGGTCGTCGGCGCACAACTGGACCGCTGTCTGTAGGACTACCGGGCCGAGGTCGTATTCGGATGTCGCGAAATGCACGGTGCAACCACTGATAGGCACGCCATCCGCGACGACAGCCTCATGGACGTGGTGTCCCCACATTCCCTTACCACCATAGGCTGGCAACAAAGCAGGGTGGATATTCAAGACCTTGCCTTCCAGCTGTGGGGGAATCGGCAAGAGCTGCAGCCAGCCAGCCAATACTACCCAATCAGGACGCGCCTCAAGAATGGCTCCGATAAGGAGATCATTGCGTCGCTCACGATCGGGGTAGTTCTTAGGCCCGATCACCAAGACCGGCAAGCCAAGCCGACGAGCGCGCTCGGCAGCGCCGAGGTCGCCATTGGAGACGATCACCAAGCAGATTTCGGCGTCGAGTTGACCGCTGGAAATGCGCTCGTGGATGTTCTCGAGAGTCCGTCCGCCACCCGAGGCCAAGATCACCAGGCGGGCGGCCGTCATCATGGGGTGAAGCCCCAGGAAGACGCGCCTGTTGAGCTCCATACCGACAGCAGCGAGAACTCATTGCCGAGGCCGCGAGCATGGAGCAGCGCTTCATAGCCATCTGAATCAGCTAAGGATTCACTGAGGTCGAGCAGCTGTTGCAGGGCAAGGACTTCGCTGCGGTTTGCAGCACTGGCGGTGAACTCAGGGTGGTCAAGAGCAGCCAACCAACCGAGCACGACTTCTGATGTACGAGTAGCAGTAGTCGGGGCAGGTGATGCTGAACCCCAAGCGGTCAGTTCCCTTGCCAAGGATGCTTCGGCCAACAACAGTTGCAGAGCAAAACGTGCATGTCCGTCATCGGTGGCCGGGCCGAGCACCTGCTCGAGGAAGTCCGGCATGATTGTTGGGTCGGCAAAAGCACCCCAAGGGTCGGTACGAGTGATTCGTTCGCCACGTACCTGTACCTTAAGTTGAACACCTGTAGCATCGGCCTTGAGTGCGAAGGCGCGCTTGCGATCGAGCGGTTCAGTGATGTCTACCTCTACGGAACCATCGAGCCGTGCATACACGGCATCCATGACCTGCTGGGCTTCCGCGAACAGTGAAGCTCTGGCCATGAGCGCGGCGCTTAGTTCTTGATGTTGGCAGTTGCCGCTGATGGTCTCCAATGCAGCCTGCGCCTGCTTGAAATCCATCCTTTCGACAGCGCTCAAGACTTGGCCTTGCATCGAGGCAACGATGCCTTGCTTGGTTAGGTCGAAGGCGTGCTGCAGGGCCGCATTATGCTCCGTCTCGTATGCTTCTCGCATGGCGGCCAGTTGCTTACTGCGCTCAGCCGTCTCGCGTACGGCTCCTTCGATTCCCTTGGCGAAACTGGCGCGAACGTCGTGCGCTGCATCCCAGTTCTGGGCTGCCAGGAACTCGTCGTGCTGCTGCTGCCAAGCGTCGAATCCAGCCTGGCTTTGGCTCTCGACCCTGGTCGAAAGTGGGGCCAGCAATGCCGCACTCAATTGGCTTGCCGCGAGCTTGGCCTGGGCTTGGCCATATAGCTGTTGGTCGAGCAAGCCTTGCAGAACCGACTCCAGCTCGGCAAGCTGCTGCACACGCAAGGCCTCAGCTGCTGCTGCGGCGGCTTCCTCCTCGGTGATGACCGGGCCTTCATCGTCAGCAGGCAAGCTACTTAGGCGTTCAAGTTCATCGAGCGCCATCAGATGGAAGTCACTATTCGGGTGTTCACTGATGAACTCACGCAGCGCAGTCTCACGGGCCTCACCTTCGACCGCAGCCATCGCTTGGGTGAAGGCCAGCTCCACTTGAAGCGCTGCGTTGCGATCACGCTCCTGTTGCGCATCGGGTGATTCGACCTCGACTATGACTGGATCTTCATTGGAGCCCAGGGTCGAATTCAAGGAGATGCCGGCACCGATCACCACTACCGCAAGCACCCCAATCAGCAAGCCATTGGACTTCTTCTTGTCCAACAGGTTGTGCAGCTCATCGTGAAGCTGCTATGTCCTCCGTTTGGTGGTGCGTCGCGTCT
>CAZJGH010000122.1:0-8704 GCA_964545405.1 uncultured Planctomycetales bacterium | reverse complement strand
CGCCGAGCTCAAGATTCAAGAGTCGCCGGAAGCAGAAGAGTTACTGGCCATGTTGGAGAATCAGGCCAAGTACTTCTCTGACTACAACCGCTACAGCCGTACCCAACGTCTCGGAAACCTGGTGGTCGAAGCTGATTTCTGGGCCGCCTTGGGCCAGTTCGATAAGTCCGCAGTGCTGTTCCAGCGCGTGCTTGATGATTTCCGCACCGACCCAGGCTATGACGATCGCATGCACTTTAAGGTGCGGATCGGCTTGGTCGATTCGTTGCTGCAGACCCGCAACTTGGGGGTCGCAGTACCACTGGTCGAGGAACTCGCTATCGAGAAACCCAACAACCTCCGCGTGATGAATGCGGTCGTGAAGGTGAAGGCCGGCTTCCTGGTCTACGAGAATGGCAAGGTCATCGAAGTCCCAGGTGAAGGCACTACTGAGGCTCTCGAGCAGGCGACCAGCATGGTCACCACCTTGGTCAGCTTGGCCAAGGCCAACGCCAAGAAGGAAGATCCACCGGTCAACTACTTCAAGTTCGCCCCATGGTGGGAAGCGAAGTTGATGCACGGCTATGTGCTGTATCAGCGCAACCTGACTGTCGCTGCCGACCAAGGCAAGCACCAGACCATGGTCAAGAGTCTGCAACGCCAGGCTGAGCGCCTTGGTGAAAACGTCCCAGGCGCTGGTAAGCGCGTTTCCGAATGTCTTCGTTGGCTCCTGAACCACTAATCCGATGATCCTTTCTTCCGCACTACTGCTCCCACTCCTGATACCTGCGGCACTGCCGCAGAGCCGCGTGCAAAAAGTCGATGGTGGTTCCGTGATCGGTGAACTCACCGCTGCAGGATTCGAATCAATCGACCTCACCGTCGGCGGATCCAAGCGCACCTTCAAGGCCAACGAGATTCTGTCGCTGACTCCGGGGCCGCTGCCTGAGTTGCTGACCCAGGGTGAAGAGTTCTTCCTCACCCACGATTTCCAGAACGCCGCCAACGCCTTCGAGGCTGCTGCCAGCACTGAAGGTGGAGCATTCTGGGTCGAGTCGTGGTCCAAGCTGCGCCACGCCGAGACTCTCTTGGCTTGGTCTGAAGCCGACCGTGGGCGTGCAGGAGATGCTGCCAAGGCCTTCCGTGACTGGACCAGCGCTAACGCCGACAGCTATTGGCAAGTCCGCGCGCAGATGGGTCAGGCTAAAGCCATGGCGATGTCTGGCGACGTGGATGGAGCCACCACCCTGATGCAGAAGCTGTCCGACACCGCTTTCGAGAAGAACTTGGGCAGTCACGTCGAGCTCGGCGTGAACCTAGTCCGTTGCGAAGCCTTCCTGATCGGAGGTCAAGCTGAAGTCGCACAGGCCCGCTTGCGTGACCTAGTCGTCAAGCTGGGTAAGGAAGTTCAGTCACCTGACACCCCTGCAGGCAGTAAATCTCTGTTTAGCGGCCTCTACTCCCACTCGCAGATCCTGCTCGGTAACGCCATCGAGGAAAAAGACGGCAGTCGTGCTGCCGCCACCTACTGGCAGGGCCTAGCTCAGGATCGCAACGTGAGTGCCGATGTACGCGCTGCTGCATGGATCGGCATCGCTGCAAGCGCCCGTGAACAGGGCCAAACCCGTGAAGCACAGCTTCAACTGGCAAAAGTCGTAGCTACGTTGCCTGCCAATGACGATCTCATGGCGCGTGCGTTATACGAACTTGGAGAGGTTTCTAAGGAGTTGGGCAATAACCCCACCTCTGGAGACACCTATCATCAGCGCCTGCTAGAGCGCTACCCGAACACTTCGTGGGCTGCCAAAGTCCGCTGAACCCTAACTTTGTCGGAATACTCAAGAGTCCGACCGCTGAGTAGCTACGCTTTTGCGGCGAGTTGCTAGAATCCTCCCCTTCCCTGGAGCACAAGCTCCAAGTACACAAGCGTCCAACCACAATGTCCCGATTCCGTTACCTCATTCCGGCTCTGCTCGGTTTCCTCGCCACTGCTCCATCTATCTTCGCTCAAGAAGCTTCTGAAGATGACGGTACTGGTTTCCTTGAAGCCATTCAGTCGGCAGGTGCCATTGGTTACCTGATTATCTTGATGTCAGTTGTGGCAATGGCCCTGATCATCGAACACTTCATGACCCTGAAGCGCGAGAAGCTCGCTCCACCAGAGGTCATCGACGAGATCGAAGAGCTGTTCCAAGAAGGCAACTACCAAGAGGCACTCGAAGCCTGTGAAGCTTATCCTTGCTTCTTCTCCAACGTAACCGCTGCTGGCATCCGCAAGCTCGGTCACCCATTCGCAGCGATCGAGAAGTCGCTCGAAGAGATGGAAGATGAAGAGAGCATCAAGCTCCAGCAGAAGATCGGCTGGTTGTCCCTGATCGCTGGTATCGGTCCTATGATGGGACTGTTCGGAACTGTTACGGGAATGGTTGGCGCGTTCGCGACCATCGGTAATGCAGGCGCTGGTGGTGTTAACCCATCCGACTTCGCTGCTGACATCTCCTTGGCACTGATGACCACCGTACTTGGTCTGACCGTGGCTATTCCTACCACCGCGTTCTACGCTTACTTCCGTAACAAGGTCACCATGACCGCGCTTGAGATCGGCGCAGTCGTAGAGGACATGTTCGAGCGTTTCCGCGCAGCTGACTAATCCGCCAGAAAGGCGTTACCACTGGAACAACCACGATCTAGTCTGAGCTGAGGATTAACCACTAATGTCAAGGCGCGAAGCAGATACCGAAGTAGAAGTCGACATGACCCCCATGATCGACATGACCTTCCTGTTGATCATTTTCTTCATCATCGTTAACGATATGTCGCAGAAGGATCTTGAGGAGCTCAAGTTGCCAATCGCAATGGAGGCTGGTCATGACGAACCACCAGAAAACCGCCCCGTACTCAACGTGCGCTGGTTCCCTGCTGGAGGTGTTCCTAAGTCGGTCGTTGATCACTACGCTGAGCTCGGTATCGGCATTCCTCCTAACGAGGAATGGTCTGACATCGTGTGGAAACGTCAGATCCTCTACTACCCGTTCATGGATGTCGGTGGTCGCACCGATCCCATCCGCACCAACCGCCCAGACTACTACTGGAAATTGGCGGAAACCATGCAGCTCGTATGGGTACCGCAGATGGAAATGGTGATGGATGACAAACTGAACAAGATGTTGCCGGACGATCCGATCCTTATTCGGGCAGACCGCAACACCCCGTTCAAGTACATCCAGAAGATCATGGAAGTATGCACTCGTGAAGGCATCTTCATCTGGAAGGTTCAGCTTGCTGCGTCTGAAGACCCAGCGGTTGTCGATGCACGTGAAGCTGCCAAGAAGAGGTAATCGAGGTTGAGACCATGAGAAGAAAGAAGAAGAAGTTCGAAGAGATCAAGCCAGACATGACGCCAATGATTGACGTCACTTTCCTGTTGCTGATCTTCTTCATCGTGACTCTGAAGTTCAAGGTTCTTGAGGGGCGTCTGGACGCCGCCCTACCCAAGGACCGCGGCACCAGCACCTCACAAGCTGAGGAGATCGAGAAGATCGATATCCAGCTCTACGTCGCCGACCCTGGCTACTTGGAGAAGGAGAAGGATCCAAAGACCAATAAGGAAACTGGGTTGCAAGCCTTTAGCGGGCGTCGCATCCGCATTGAGATCGGCGATAAGGAGTGGTACTACATGCCATTCGATCCGAATCGCAACACTGAAGATCCGCTGCCTGCCCTAGCTACCTTCCTTGACACCTTCGACACCGAGGAGACTCCGGTCTCGATCGACGCCCGTAAAGGCATCGTGTACGGCGATGTCGTGGTGGTACTCGATGTGATCGTACGGGCGAAGTTCGAGCAGGTCTCGTTCGCTGGTACCTTCGAGCAAGACTAGGTTCCTTTCGATCCACGCGGGATGACCAACCTCCCTCCTGTGTTCCCAGACTCCTCCCCATCAGATGGGGAGGAGTCCTTCAATTACGGGCCCGAGTTGCGGGAGGCCTTGCATCGTGCAGCTGACAAGGTTGCTGATTACCTCGGCAACCTCACTGACCGCCCCATCTTCCCAGTCGAGGCCACTGCCCCATCAGGCTGCTTGCTGCCGGAAGTCGGTGAGCCGCTGTCTGAGCTGTTCGACGATGCCGCCACTTGGGCGTTCGACAACGCCGTGCATGTCGGCCACCCAGGTTATGTAGGGCACATGGATTCAGGCGTCGCCGTCGCAGGCATCCTCGGCGACTTCCTCGCATCCGCCCTGAACCAGAACTTGCTCGCCTACGAGCTAGCCCCTGGTGCGACCTTACTGGAGAAACGCCTCGTCAGGCTGTTCAATGACCTGGTCGGCTTCGGCTCCGAGGCCGGTGGAATATTCACCACTGGAGGCACCACAGCCAACCTGACAGCCATGTTGTTGGCGCGCAATGCCGCCAGCTGCAACGCTTCAGCTCAGGGCCTCCACGATGAGAATGCCCTTTGTGTATTGGCCTCGGCGGATGCACATTACTCGATCGCCAAGGCTTGCGCGGTGATTGGGATCGGGAGCGAACGGGTGCTGTCCGTACCAGTGAGCGGACCAGAGCGCAGATTCGACCCATCAGCTTTACCTAAAATCCACGCCAATGCCGTTGAGCAAGGCTTGCGCCCCATCGCGGTTGTTGCCACTGCCGGTACTACCAGCTGTGGAGCTATAGATCCGATCCATGCTGCTGCGGAGTTCTGCACCCAAAATGGGATCTGGCTACACGTTGACGCCGCTCATGGCGGTGCGCTGCTCACCCATCGACAAGAGAGTCACCGCCTTAACGGCATCGACCTCGCTGATTCAGTCTCCATCGATCCCCATAAGTGGCTCTATGTGCCGAAAAGCTCCGGCATGCTGCTGGTCGCCAGAGCAGATGATCTGGTCACAGCCGATTACCACGCTCCTTACCTTGACCGTTTTTCCGCCCATGGCGACGCTTTGCCAGTCAGCCAGGGCAGGCGTGCCCTTGACGGAAGTCGACGTTTTGACGCGCTCAAGGTTTGGATGACCCTGCGACATTGCGGTCAACAGGGTCTAGAGGAACTAATTGGTGGCCGTTTGGCGCTCACCCGCAGCCTCAATCAGGCCTTATCTGAGCATGATTTCTTCATGCCCAGCCACCTGCCAGACCTCAATGTGCAGGTGTTTCAGCCGCGCGATACCGCACTTTTGGGTGATATCGAGGCTGCCCACCGTCAAATCGAGGCTGAAGGGCGCTTTTGGCCCTCTTACACCCGCCTGGATGGCCATCCTCAGCACCGAATGGTGCTAATAAATCCTGCTACCACGGCAGTCGATTTGACTACCGTACTGAACCGCCTTACGGCAATCCATCAGCAACTTTCCTCGGCTCCTGAGAATCCCGAACATCTGTCAGCAAAAGGGCGTAGCGTGCCTCCCATGGCGCTGCTACATTCTTCCCCTGCTCACCGCTCAAAAGGCGGTAGCCGGGGTCCGACGGTTAACTAACCGCCTGCTCCGGCAATAGTCTGGAAAACCAGCATTCCCCATGAAGAGAACCCTTAAATCGGCCGCGTGCCTTTCCCTTCCTTTCGCCCTGATCGCTTTCAGCTGTGCTTCATCTGAAAGCCCCGATGGCAATGATGTACCTGCCCCGTCGCTGACTGCTACGGATGAGGCACCTACGTTCGTAGATTCGACACAAGAGCCAGGCGGCGTACTCCAAGATGGCGTACAGGCCAAGAGCCTGCGTGACCAGAAGACTGCAATGTTGGTCAACGAGCATGTTCGTCGTGCTCGCATGGCCTACAACGACGCTCGTCTGCTTGAGGCAGAAAACGAGTTGGTTGCTGCTCTTGGTCTTGACAACTCTTCGCACGAAGCACGCGCATTGCTTGAAGACGTGCACGTCGCATTGGGTAAAGCCGACACCAACATGACTGGTTCCTCGGCTGACGTTCGCCTGCAGACGATGGCTCTTGCTGAGCGCCGTCGTGCAGATGCCCAGGCTAACCTGACTGCTGGTCGCAACTACTTGAACGAAGGCAACTACAACGTCGCCATCGGCAAGTTGAGCCTCGCCAAGAGTTCAATCGAAGGTTCAAGCCTGCAGATCGATTGGGGCAGCATGGCTGACGAGGTCAACACCTTGTTGGCGCAAGCTGAGTCCGAGCGCGACATGGCTTTGGCCGCACAGCGCAGTGATGAGCAGCGCGCTACTTTCGAGGCCTTGCAGAACCAGCGCCGCATGGAGATCGAGCGCCGCAACCTGCGCCTCGATGCGATGCTCGCTGATGCGATCGCATCCTTCGATAGCGCCGAGTACGACGATGCCATCGCCTTGTGCGAAGACATCATCCGTGAGGATCCCCTCTACGGTCGTGCTCGCGAGTTGGCTGATGCCTCACAGAAGGCACGTCACTCCCACCTCGAGTCCGAGTGGCTTGAAGTTCGCGCTGAGCGTTACCAGGATTGGCTTGAGGATATCGATGAAGCACGCATCCTCAACAACGAGATCATGGACCTGCCGGATCCAAAGCACTGGCAGCGGATCTCCGAACTGCGCTTGCGTTTCCGTGAGACCCAGACCGGTGGAGCCGATTCCGAGCTCAACATGGCTCTGCTGGAAGACATCACCACCCAGCGCATCCCAAGCCTGATCTTCGAAGGTGAGACTTCACTCGAGACGGTCATCGACCAGCTGCGTACCTTCACCAGCATCCCATTCGTGATCACCCCTGATGCAATCGACGCGGTCGATTCAGAAGGCATCGAGTTCAACCTCAACATGACTCACGAGCTGAGCGTCGCTAACGCGCTCAACATCATCACCGAGGTCGCTGGCGCTGGTGTCACCTACACCTTCAAGCATGGTGTGGTCTACATCACCTCCACTGCTACCGCCCACAGCAACTTGGTCCTGCGCCCACACGAGGTTCGTGACTTGACCGCCTTGGTGGTCGACTTCGCTGGTCCTAAGCTCAACGACATCCGCCTACCGGATGAAGAGTACGACGACGAAGACGGTCCTGCCTTCGGTGGCGTGGTCGGCGAGAGCCTACCGATGATGGATCCAGACAGCTTGGCCACCTTGGTCCAGCAGAGTGTCGCGACTTCCACTTGGGAAGAGATCGACATGGTTTTCATCACCCACCTCAACGGTCAGCTGTTCGTGCGCCACACTCCAGAGGTGCACCAGGAGATCGAGGACTTCCTCGAGAAGTTCCGTAGCTACACCTCTTCGATGGTCAACATCGAGGCACGCTTCCTGACCATCACCAACGACTACTTGCAGGAAATCGGCATTGATTGGCGCGGCAACGGCGGTACCTCAACTGCTCTTGACTTGGTCAACTTGGATGACGTCACCTCAGGCTTCGACGACAACGCTTCGTTGGGCTTGGATAACGATGGCCCTGGCCTTCCTTCCGGTGCTGACTCCAACCCATCAGCTGGTGCTTACTTCGATGAGTTCGGCGATGGTGACATCCGCGCTCGTACTGAGAACATCCTCGGCGCCTACGGCTCCCGTATGGGTGTGACCGGTGGTCTCGCCATGCAGCTCTCCTTCCTGGATGACTTGCAGTACAGCCTGATCCTCGAAGCGGTTGAGAAGCGTCAGAACGTTCAAGAGCTGACCAGCACTTCGTTGTCGGTCCAGAACACTCGTCGCGCTTACGCCACGATGCTCAACCAGATCACTTACGTGCAGGACTTCGATGTAGAAGTAGCACTGGCGTCCTTCATCGCTGACCCTGTCATCGGTGTGATCAGTGACGGCATCGTCCTAGACGTGCGCCCCACCATCGCTCAGAGCCGTAAGTACATCACCCTGGAACTGCGTCCGACCATCGCCACCATCGTGCAGCCAATCAGCGAGTTCACCTCGTCCCTGGCAGCATTGACCGTGCCGATCACGGTTCAGCTTCCTGAACTGCAGATCTCGTCAGCCAACACCACTGTGGTGGTACCTGACGGCGGCACTGTAGTCATCGGTGGCCTCAAGAAGCTGTTCAACATCGATCAGCGTGCTGACATCCCATTCCTGTCTGACATCCCGGTGCTGAGCCTGTTGTTCAAGAAGGAAGGTGAAGCTGAAGAGAACCGCGACATCATCCTGATGATTCGCGCCGAAATCGTCGATGCTAACGAAATGAAGGAAGCACTCGACAGCCTCGGTCGCTAAGACGCGGAGGGCGGTTTTCTCGTTGATCTCGGAGTAGATATCGCCCCGGTACAACTATGCCGGAACCAGGCTAGACCTCGATGCCGTACGACTCGCGCAGCAAGGTGCGCAGTTCAACGAACTCATCGATGATGAAGTTCGGCTCACTGCGCGGCATCAGCGCAGAATACTTGCCACTGCCTCGTAGCCACACGGTCTGCAGACCAGCGGAGTTGGCGGCATCGACATCGTGGTACGGGTGGTCGCCGACATGCATGACTTGAGATGCATCTACCCCACTGCGCTTGACGCAGCGCTCATAGAGTCGTGGATTGGATTTGGCGATGCCCACCGCGTGCGTGATGAACAAAAGTTCCTTGTCGATGAAACGGTCGATGCCAAGGCGCAGCACCTTCTCGACCTGCTTATGCACCAAACCGGCGCTGATGACTCCAAGGCGCAGTGAAGTCCGCGACAGGTCCTTGAGCAACTGCTCGGCTTCGGGCTTGATGAGAAGCTCCTGCCACTTGGTGTTGTGATAAGCGATTACTCCGGCGCCGACGAGAAGGTCGTGGTTGGCTCCGGCAGTACAG
>CAZJGH010000121.1:6626-8877 GCA_964545405.1 uncultured Planctomycetales bacterium | reverse complement strand
CACAGTTGGTGCCAGGAAGGAGGTCTTCAGTCTGGTCGATGCGGGGGTCTTCCCACACCTTGAGCTTACGGTTAGCAGCGGCAATCAAAATGCCGAAGACCGTGCAGACCCCGCCAAGGCTCAGCGCGGAAACCAGTAGAGCCGATCCTGACATTGTTGAATTTAGGCGTCTTCGAGGTGGGCTTTGCCGAGCAAGAAGGCGGCGAGCTTGTCGACGGGGTTGGCGGTTGCTGGTCCTTCTTCTGCTTCGGCTGGCGATTCCGCCGCGGCCAAGGCTTGAAGTTGAGCGAGATCCTCTTGCTGCTGCTTGAGGCTAAGGCCACCGCGGGCCTTGAAGTTCGGTGCATCAGGCAGCTCGACGCCAGCCATGCGTGAACTCAGGGTGGTGCCACGACGAGGGTCGTGAGCGAAGCGTGCTGCATCTTGAGGTACGACTGCTGCGATGCCGGGGCCTTGGTAGGAGAGGAAATCCTCGAGACCAAGACAGTCGGTAGTCTGCAGCACGAACATGCCGGGACTGATCACGCGCGCCAAAGGTGCAGGCGGGCAGTCCTCGCCGTAGACAAGGACGACCTTCTGGTTGCCGTCGACGAATTCACTCAGGTTAGTGGTCTGAGCACTACCGTTGGCCAACTCGATGATGATCGCCGGAGCGAGTGCACGTTGTGCCGGGCTCCAGTTCTTGTAGAGATAGGCGTCGAACATTCCTGCGTGTTCGGATTCATCGAACATGTCAGCCTTGGCCAGTTCGACTGCGTAAGCAGCGCCGAACGCACGGCCGATGTTCTTCAGGGTGCGCGACATCAGGCAGCGAAGGTTCTGGCCTTCACTGAGCTTGACGCGATTCAATGAATCTCCGGCATCCATCAGTTCGACCATCACATCCAAGGCGCGTTCGATGACAGGGCCAGCTCCGGCAGCTACGGTCGCCTTGTTGACGGCGAGCTTGTCGAAGAGTTGCGCATCGATGCGGCCGGCACCGAAAGAACCAAGGCTCTTCTCTGCCATCTCCTGCTTCTTGGCGCTATCTCCAGTCACCTGAGCCAAGGAAGAGCGCAGGATTCCGACGGTAGTGGCTAACGAAGAACGGAAGTCACCGAGCGAAGCGCTGGCGACAGCTTTGACGTCCTCAGGGCAATCACAATTGTGGTCAGACGGCATGACGGTCGAGTTCGGCGTTGATGAAAGCGATCTTCTCCTCAGGAGTGCGCTTAGGAACCTGGCGCAGATCCTCATAACGAGGGAAGGACTCGTCGCGGAAGAACAAGCCGACGCGAACGCGATCACCTTCGGCTAGACGACGAGCTTCGTGGATGTCGCCAGGGTCATGGAAGACCTGCGACTTGTAGGTGCGCTCAGTGGCGGCATCGTAGATGCCGTCATCGTGCGTGAGGATGTCGGTTACCTGCGGATCCTTGATCGCTTCGGTGAATACATCCGGGGTGAACACTGGGCAGCGCTGCAGGATACGCACGAAGGAGAAACCCTTGTGCTCCTTGGCGGCTTGCAAGGTTGCAGCCAAGTGCGATGGCATCCAGTCGGCAGTCTGTGCCACGAACGACGCGTTAGTCACGCCGAGGGTGGTCTGCAATGGGTTCAACGGCGGCAGGAAGCTGCCTTTGGTCTGGGTGTTGGTCTTCAGGCCCTGCGGCGTAGTCGGCGAAGTCTGCTTCTTCGTCAGTCCGTAGATCGCGTTGTCCAACAACAAGACGGTCATGTTCATGTTGTAGCGGATCGCATGGATCCAATGGCCAGCGCCGATCGAGCAGCAGTCGCCGTCACCCATGGTGACGAAGACGTCGAGGTCAGGTCGCGACAACTTGATGCCCGTCGCGATCGGAAGCGCGCGGCCATGGATGCCGTGGAAACCGTAGGTCTCGACGTAGTGCGGGAAGCGGCTCGAGCAGCCGATGCCGGACACGAACACGGTCTTCTCAGGCTTCAGTTGTTCAGTCGCCAACAGGCGATGAACTGCCGTGAGGATCGCGTGGTCTCCACAACCTGGACACCAGCGGGCGATGCGGCCCGCATAGTCGTCCATGTCGAAGTGGCGGTTATCGGTCGAACCGCAGTCGAGTAGGGAACAGGAACTCATGACTTGGTCTCCTCACTTAGCTTCTTCTCGATGACTTCAAGGATGTCACCTGGGCACATTGGTTGTCCAAGGACCTTGGTCCAGCAATCGACGTCGACCAGAGTGGTCGAGCGCAATAGCCAGCTCAGCTGACCGCGGCGGCGGTTCTCCTCGGTG